>NZ_LT629700.1:323767-647534 GCF_900103625.1 Corynebacterium mycetoides
TTCCGCGCCGAGGGCGTGGAGATGATGTTCGACCACATCAAGCGCTCCCTGGCCCAGTTCGGCGTGGAGTTCGACGTCTACTTCCACGAGAACTCGCTGTTCGAGTCCGGCGCGGTGGACAAGGCCGTGGCCACCCTGAAGGACAACGGGAACCTGTACGAGAGCGACGGGGCGTGGTGGCTGCGCTCGAGCGACTACGGCGACGACAAGGACCGCGTCGTGATCAAGTCCGACGGCAACGCCGCCTACATCGCCGGCGACATCGCCTACGTGGCGGACAAGTTCGACCGCGGCCACACGCTGGCGATTTACATGCTCGGCGCCGACCACCACGGCTACATCGCGCGCCTGCGCGCGTCCGCCCAGGCGCTGGGCTACAACCCGGACGCCGTGGAGGTACTCATTGGGCAGATGGTCAACCTCGTGCGCAACGGCCGTCCCGTGAAGATGTCGAAGCGCGCCGGCACCATCATCACGCTCGATGACCTGGTGGACGCCATCGGCGTCGACGGCGCCCGGTACTCGCTCGTGCGCTCCTCGGTGGACCAGACGCTCGACATCGACCTGGACCTGTGGACGAAGCAGTCCTCCGACAACCCGGTGTACTACGTCCAGTACGGCCACGCCCGCCTGTGCTCCATCGCGCGCCGCGCGGCCGAGGCGTCCGTGGGTTACGACAACCCCGAGCTGGGGCTGTTGGATCACGAGAAGGAGGGGGATTTGATCCGCACCCTCGGCGAGTTCCCGGCGGTGGTCAAGGCCGCCGCCGAGCTGCGCGAGCCGCACCGCGTGGCCCGCTACGCCGAGGAGCTGGCGAGCTCCTTCCACAAGTTCTACGACGCCTGCCAGATCCTGCCCAAGGCGCAGGAGGAGGCCCAGCCCATCCACTCCGCCCGCCTCGCCCTGGCCATGGCGACGCGCCAGGTGCTGGCCAACGCGCTCGGCCTCGTGGGCGTGAGCGCGCCGGAGAAGATGTAGATGCCCTTCAACGAGCTTCCCGCCCACGTCTGGCCCCGCCAGGCGGCGCGCCAGGAGGACGGCGTGGTCACCATCGCCGGGGTGCCACTGCCGGAAATCGCCGAGGAGTACGGAACCCCCGTCATGGTGGTGGACGAGGACGACTTCCGCTCCCGCTGCCGCGACATGGCGGCGGCGTTCGGCGCGCCGGAAAACGTCCACTACGCCTCGAAGGCGTTTCTCACGCGGCGCATCGCGCGCTGGGTGGACGAGGAGGGCTTGGCGCTCGACGTGGCGTCCGAGAACGAGCTGCGCATCGCCCTGGCCGCGAACTTCCCGGCCGAGCGCATCACGGTCCACGGCAACAACAAGGCCGATTCCTTCCTCCGCTTGTGCGTCGAGGCGGGCGTGGGCCACGTCGTCATCGATTCGCACCAGGAGCTCGGTGAACTCAACGCCGTCGCCGGGGAGCTGGGCGCTGTCCAGGACGTGTTCATCCGCGTCAAACCCGGCGTGGACGCGCACACGCACGAGTTCATCGCCACCAGCCACGAGGACCAGAAGTTCGGGCTCTCCCTGGCGTCCGGTTCCGCCCACAAGGCGGCGGTCGACGCGATCGGCGCCGCGAACCTCTCGTTGGCCGGTCTGCACTGCCACGTGGGCTCGCAGGTGTTCGACGCCGAGGGCTTCAAGCTCGCCGCGGAGCGGGTGCTGGGCCTCTACGCCACCATTTTCACCGAGCAGGGTGTCGCCCTGGATTACCTCGACTTGGGCGGCGGTTACGGCATCGCCTACGTCGAGGGCGAGGAGCCCCTGGATGTCGCCGGGGTCGCGCGCGACCTGCTCGGCAGCGTGCGCCGCGTGGCCGACGAGCTCGGCATTCCCGCGCCCACGGTCGTGGTGGAGCCGGGCCGGGCGATCGCCGGGCCGTCCACGGTGACCGTCTACCGCGCGGGCACGATCAAGGACGTGCACACGTCCAACACGGCGACGCGGCGCTACGTCTCCGTCGACGGCGGGATGAGCGACAACATCCGGCCGGCCCTCTACCAGGCGGAATACGATGCCCGGGTGGTCAACCGCTTCGTCGACGGCGCGGGCGTGCCAACCCGCCTCGTGGGCTCGCACTGCGAGTCGGGCGACATCTTGATTGGCGACGCGGTGTGGCCGGAGGACGTCGCCAGCGGCGATCTCGTCGCACTCGCCGCCACCGGAGCGTACTGCTATTCCATGGCCTCGAATTACAACGCGTTCGGCCGGCCGGCCGTGGTCTCGGTGCGCTCCGGCCACGCCAGCGAGATGGTGCGGCGCGAGACGGTGGAGGACATCCTCTCCCGAGATATAGACTAAGCGGTACACTAAAACGACGTGTCACGATGGTAAGGACTTGCTAAGGAATATGGGAGTATGACTGTATCGAGCGCAGAGAGCTGCAACGGAAACTACCCGGGCAAGGGGATCGGCGAGCCCGTCGGCGTGGCCGTCCTGGGCAAGGGCACCGTGGGAACTGAGGTGCTGCGCCTGCTCGCAGAGTTCTCCGACAACCTGGAGCACCGCATCGGCGGCCCGATCGAGGTGCGCGGCGTGGCCGTGTCCAACCTGGACAAGCACCGCGGCGCCCCGGACGTCGAGGGGATTTTCCTGACCGACAACGCCCGCGAGCTGATCGACCGCGAGGACGTCGACGTCGTCGTCGAGCTCATCGGTGGCATCGAGTACCCCCGCGAGCTCGTGCTCGAGGCGCTCAAGCGCGGCAAGTCCGTGGTCACCGCCAACAAGGCGCTCGTGGCCGCACACGCCGACGAGTTGTCCGAGGCAGCGAACGCCGCGGGCGTCGACCTGTACTACGAGGCGGCCGTCGCCGCCGCCATCCCCGTCGTGGGCATGCTGCGCCGCTCGCTCGCGGGCGACCAGGTGCAGCGCATCTCCGGCATCGTCAACGGCACCACCAACTTCATCCTCGATGCCATGGCCGCCAGCGGCATGAGCTACGAGGACGCGTTGGCCGAGGCCACGCGCCTGGGCTACGCCGAGGCCGATCCCACCGCGGACGTCGAGGGCCATGACGCCGCCTCCAAGGCTGCGATCCTCGCGTCGATGGGCTTCCACACCCGCGTCACCTACGGCGACGTGTACTGCGAGGGCATCACCAAAATTACCGCCGACGACATCGCGGCCGCCAAGCAGTCGAACCAGACCATCAAGCTCCTCGCTATCTGCGAGCGGCTTGTCGACGCCTCGGGCAACACAACCGGAGTCAACGCCCGCGTCCATCCCACCCTGGTGCCGAACGACCACCCGCTGGCGAGCGTGGACAAGTCCTACAACGCGATCTTCGTCGAGGCAGAGGCCGCCGGGCGGCTGATGTTCTACGGCAACGGCGCCGGCGGCGCCCCGACCGCCTCCGCCGTGCTCGGTGACCTCGTGGGTGCGGCGCGCAACAAGATCCACGGCGGGCGTGCCCCGGCGGAGAACCCCTACGCGAACTACGACGTGGTCGAGTTCGGCGAGGTGTGCTCCCGCTACCACGTCAACATGACAGTCAACGACCGCGTCGGGGTGCTCGCGGACCTGGCCCGGACGTTCTCCGAGGCCGGCGTGTCTCTGTCGGCGGTGCGCCAGGAGGAAGGGGCCGACGGGGCCCACCTCATCGTGGTCACGCACGCGGCGCAGGAAAAAACGCTGCGCGGGATCGTCGACACGCTGACCCAGCACGCCGACGTGCAGGCCATCAACTCCGTCATCCGACTCGATTCCTAGAGGTTAAATACTGCATGCCCACCGATCTGCCCGTCGGCCTGAAGGCCACCGTCAGCGTCCCCGGCTCGTCCGCCAACCTCGGCCCCGGCTTTGACACGCTGGGGCTTGCCGTCGGCATCTACGACACCGTCGAGGTGGAGACCATCCCCTCCGGCCTCGAGGTAGAGATCTTCGGCGAGGGTGCCGGAGACCTGCCGCGCGACTCCTCCCATCTCGTGGTCAAGGCGCTGCGCGCGGGGCTCAAGGCCGCGGATGTGCAGGCGCCGGGGCTGCGCGTGGTGTCCACCAACTCCATCCCGCAGTCGCGCGGCCTCGGGTCGTCGGCGGCGGCGGCGGTGGCGGGGGTGGTCGCCGCGAACACGCTGGCCGGCGACCCGCTGGACGCTGACACGATCGTGCAGCTGTCCTCTGCGTTCGAGGGCCACCCCGACAACGCGGCGGCCTCCGTGCTCGGCGGGACGGTGGTGTCCTGGACGGACGTCCCCGTCGACGGTGTGACCGACCCGTCCTACCGCGCGGTCGGCGTCGAGGTGCACCCGGACATCCGCGCCACCGCGCTGGTGCCCGACTTCCACGCCTCGACGAACGCGGTGCGCCAAGTCCTGCCCAGCCACGTCACCCACACCGACGCCCGCTTCAACGTCTCCCGCACCGCGGTGATGACGGTGGCCATTCAGCGCCACCCCGAGCTGCTGTGGGAGGGCACGCGCGACCGTTTGCACCAGCCGTACCGCGCCGACGTCTTGCCGGTGACCGCCGAGTGGGTCAACCACCTGCGCAACCGCGGCTTCGCCGCCTACCTGTCCGGGGCGGGCCCGACCGTGATGGTGCTTCACACCGATCCGATTCCGGAAAAAATCCTCGACTCGGCCCGCGAGGCGGGGCTGCGGGTTATCGAGCTGGATGTCGCGGGCCCGGTGAAAGCCTCCCTGAGCCGCGCCTAGCCGGCGTTGCGGTTGCCCGGGCCAGGCAGCGCGATGATGTCGTAGCGGTCGTTGGCCAGGTGCTTGCGCAGGTCCTTCTTGTCGAACTTGCCCACCGAGGTCTTGTCGATGGAGCTGACAAACGTCCAGTACTCCGGCGCCATCCAGCGCGGCAGAGACGCCGACAGTTCACTGCGCAGCCGCGCCGCGGTCTCCGGCGTGGGGGGAGCGTCTGCGCTGAGCACCGTGATGGCGAGGGGGCGCTCGCCCCATGTGGCGTCGGGGTAGCCGATGACCGCGCACTCCACCACCTCCTCGAACGCCATGATGAGGTTTTCCACCTGGGCGGAGTAAATCCACTCGCCGCCGGAGCGGATGACGTCGCGGGCGCGGTCGTAGAGCGTCATGAAGCCGTCGTTGGTCACGGTGCCCACGTCGCCGGTGCGCAGCCACCCGTCGGCGGTGAACGCCTCGCGGGCGTCGACAACCTGCTCGCCGCGGTACTCCCCGGCAATCCCGCCCGGCTCCTGAGTTGGGGAGTGGTAGTAGGAGGCCGCGACCATGTTGCCGCGCACCTGGATCTCGCTCTGGGAGCGGTCGGTCGACGCCATGACCTTGCCGTCGTTGACCACCCGGTACTCGAGCCAGGGGGCGAAACGGCCCTGGGAGACGCGGAACGCCTGGCGGGCCTCGCCCGAGACGCCTGAGGGCGCGCGTGCGACGGTTCCCACTGTCGACGTCTCCGTCATGCCCCACACGTGCACCACGTCCACGCCGTAGCGCTCCTCCCACGCCTTGATCAGCGCGGGCGGGGCGGGGGAGCCGCCGACAAAGATCTCGGTCAGGCTCATGCGCTCCGGCGGGTGCGCGGCGTAGTGGATGATCAGCTGGATCTACAAAGTGGGTACGCCGTGCGCCACACGCGGGTGCGTCGCGGCGATGAGCTTCGCCAGCGTCGGCGCCGACACGTCCGAATCCGGCAGCACCAGCGGGGTGCCCACCAGGAACGCGGCGAACGGAACGCCCCAGCTCAGCACGTGATAAATCGGGATCCCGCACAGGAAGGTCTCGCCGTGCGTGATCGCCATCGAGTCGGTCGCCCTCAGGCTCATCGCCTCCAGCCAGATCGAGCGGTGGGAATAGGCGACGCCCTTCGGCGCCCCCGTCGTGGCGGTGGAATACACCAGGGCAGCCGCCGTGTTCTCCGGCAGGACGGGCCAGTCGTACACGGTGGAGCGGCCGTCGAGAAGCGACTCGTAGCTGCGCACTTCGATGTGCTCGGGCAGGGACTGTGCGAGTGAGGCGGGAAAATCCAGGCCGGTAAAGCAAACCGTGGTCACCAGCGGGCAGAGCTCTAAGACGCTGCCCAGCTTGTCGGCGAGCCGCGGGTCGGCGACAATCACCTTCGCCTCGGAGTGGTTGATCACATAGGCGATCTGGTCCGGCACGAGCTGCACGTTGAGGGGGGTGAACACCGCGCCTTTCGATGCCACGGCGAACATCACCTCGAGGTGCTCCGCGCAGTTGTACAGCAGCGTGGCCACCCGCTCATCGCCGGTGACGCCCAAATCATCATGCAGTGCGTGGGCGAACGCCGCTGCGCGCGCCCCGACCTCGCCGAACGTAGACTCCTCCACCTCGCCCGAGCGCCAGGTGGTGATGCGGGTGGTGGAGTGGATCGTCTCCCCGTAGGTGAGGATGCGGGAGACGGAAAAAGGCACTTCCTGCATGGTGGAAAGCATGCGACCCACTCTAGCGCGCCCATATCAGGGGCTGGATCCGCGCCTCGAGCGGGTCATGGGTTACAATCGCTGGCAAGATCGCCGCTGCACATGCGGACACACCCGGCCACATCTTTGACGGGTAGCGGTCTTCCCCTCGTACACTTCGCCTCCACAGGTCGCGAGTACACCGTTGAGCTGCTTAATTTGTAGCCAGCACCAACGTCGGGGCACACGCGGGTTACACCCACTTCAAGCGCAGCCCGCGCGAGATAAGCACAGATCAAACTGCACACGAAAGCTTCCAGCAGGCGCGCACTCCGCGCGCACGGATCGCGCCGCACCCGATTGCTACGGTGCCGCCCGACCACGGAAGCGACGAAAGGACATTCGTGACCGAAACAGGTAACGCCGCCCAGGGTCGGCCGGACCTCGCCTCCCTCAAGCTCCCCGAGCTGCGCAAGATGGCCGCGGAGATGGGGTTGAAGGGCATCTCCGGACTGCGCAAGGGCGACCTGATCCAGGCTATTACCACTGGTGAGCTGCCACCTCGGGCAGCGGCGGCCGAGGGAGAGACGAGCGCGCCGCGCCGCCGCGCCACCCGCCGTTCGGACGCTGCCTCCGCACAGGAATCGGCGCAGGAATCGGCCGAGGAATCGGCGCAGGGCCGCGGCCAGGATGACGGTACCTCCTCCGCGCCGGACACGGCCGACGTGTCCATGAAGTCGGACAAGGAAACCGGCGGCGCACCCGAGAGTTCGAGTGATGAACAGCGTGATGAGCAGCGCTACGAGTCCCGCTCGGCCGCCCGCCGCGCGCGCCGCAACCGCGCGCGCAACAGCAGCTCCGACGGCTCGGGGGACAGCGGGGACAATGGGGCCAACGGGGCCAACGTGGACGCCGCCCCGCGTTCGGGAAACCAGGGCGAGCCTGAGAATACCCAGAACACAGAGCGCACCGGCGAGGACCGCACCGGCAACAACGAGCAGCGCGGCAACCGGAACAACGGTGACAAGCGGGACAACCGGGACAACCGGGATAACCTGGACAACCGGGATAACGACGACAACGGCGACAACCGAGACAACGGCGGCAACAGGGACAACCGGGACAGCGACGACCACGGCGACAACCGCCGCGGGCGCCGCAACCGGCGCAACCGGAACCGCAACGGCCGCGACAACAACCGCGATAACCGTGACAACAACCGCGACAACAACCGCGGCGGCCGTGACAACAACCGCGACAACAACCGGGACAACAACCGGGACAACAACCAGAACCAGGACCTCAACCCGGAGGACCTGCAGGAAGTCGCCGGGATTGTCGACGTGGTGGACAACAACACCGCCTTCATCCGCACCACGGGCTACCGCGCCAACCAGGCCGACGTGTTCGTCCACAACCGGCTCGTGCGGCAAAACGGCCTGCGTTCCGGCGACGCCGTGATTGGCCAGGTCCGTGCCAACGGCCAGAGCCACTCCCACGGCAACGGACGCAACCGCCAGCGCTACAACCAGCTTGTGCGCGTCGATTCCGTCAACGCCATGAGCCCGGAGAACGCGAAGCAGCGCAAGGAGTTCCACAAGCTCACCCCGCTGTACCCGAACCAGCGCCTGCGTTTAGAGACGGAGCCGAACATCCTGACCACGCGCGTGATCGACCTGGTCATGCCGCTGGGTAAGGGCCAGCGCGCGCTGATCGTCTCCCCGCCCAAGGCCGGCAAGACGACGATTCTGCAGAACATCGCGAACGCGATTGCCACGAACAACCCGGAGTGCTACCTCATGGTCGTGCTTGTCGACGAGCGCCCCGAGGAAGTCACCGACATGCAGCGCTCGGTTAAGGGCGAGGTGATTTCCTCGACGTTCGACCGCCCGCCGTCAGAGCACACCGCCGTGGCGGAGCTGGCGATCGAGCGCGCGAAGCGCCTGGTGGAGATGGGCCAGGACGTCGTGGTCCTGCTCGACTCGATCACCCGCCTGGGCCGCGCGTACAACAACTCCTCGCCGGCGTCGGGGCGCATCCTCTCCGGCGGCGTGGACTCCAACGCGCTGTACCCGCCGAAGCGCTTCCTGGGCGCCGCCCGCAACATTGAGGAAGGCGGCTCGCTGACGATCATCGCCACCGCCATGGTGGAGACCGGCTCGGCCGGCGACACCGTGATCTTCGAGGAGTTCAAGGGCACCGGCAACGCCGAGCTCAAGCTCGACCGCAAGATCGCGGAGCGCCGCGTGTTCCCGGCCGTGGACGTCAACCCCTCGGGCACCCGCAAGGACGAGCTGCTGCTCGCGCCGGAGGAGGCCCGCATCATGCACAAGCTGCGCCGCATCCTGTCCGCGCTCGATCCGCAGCAGTCCATTGACATGCTGATCAAGCAGCTGAAGAAGACGAAGTCGAACGGCGAGTTCCTCATGGGTGTCGCGCAGTCGGCCCCGATGGCGGCCGATCAGTCCGAGGAGGAGTACCTCTGATGGCGGGCGATGTTTCGATCGTTGACGACTACGTCTCCGAGTACGAGGGCATCCAGGCCCAGATGGGCGACCCGGATGTGGCCGGCGACGCGGAGCAGTTCCGCAAGTTGTCGAAGCGCTACGCCGAGCTCCAGCCCATCATCAACGTGTACAACCAGCTCAGCGAGGTCCGAGAGAACTACGAGGCGGCCTCCGAGATGGCGCACGAGGACAAGGAGTTCGCCGAGGAGGCGGCCCGCCTCGAGGGTGACATTGCGCGCCTGGAGGAGGAGCTGGCGGACCTGCTCGCCCCGCGCGACGAGCACGACGGCGATGACATCATCATGGAGATCAAGGCCGGCGCCGGCGGCGAGGAGGCGGCACTGTTCGCGGGCGACCTCGCGCGCATGTACCAGAAGTACTGCGAGAAGCACGGCCTGACCTGGGAGGTCCTGGACATCGCCGAGTCGGATCTCGGCGGCGCGAAGGACATGACGGTGGCGGTGAAGTCCAAGACGCCGTCGCGCGACGGCGCGTGGTCCAAGCTGAAGTTCGAGGGCGGGGTCCACCGCGTCCAGCGCGTGCCCGTCACGGAGTCGCAGGGCCGCATCCAGACCTCGGCGGCGGGCGTGTACGTCTTCCCTGAGGCCGAGGAGGTCGCGTCCGTGGACATCGACGAGAAGGACTTGCGTATCGACGTCTACCGCTCCTCCGGCAAGGGCGGCCAGGGCGTCAACACCACCGACTCCGCGGTGCGCATCACGCACCTGCCGACAAATATCGTTGTGACCTGCCAGAACGAGCGCTCCCAGATCCAGAACCGCGCGCGTGCGATGCAGGTGCTCCAGGCCCGCCTGGACCAGCTGGAGCGCGAAAAGGCGGAGGCCGAGGCGGCCGAGGGTCGCGCGTCCCAGGTGCGCACGATGGACCGCTCCGAGCGCATCCGCACGTACAACTGGCCAGAGAACCGCATCTCGGACCACCGGATCAACTACAAGTCGAACAACCTCGACTCGGTGCTCGACGGCAACATGGACGACCTCATCGCCGCCCTGCAGAAGCACGAGCGCCAGGAGCGCCTTGAGGCCGAATAAGACCCGGCACCTTGTCGCCCGCGCCGCCGAGATTCTCCGCGACGCGGGCGTCGACACGCCCGAGGTCGACGCCCGCGAGCTGGCGGCTTTTCTTCTCGACGTCGCGCCGCTCGCCGTCTTCGCCACCGATCCGCCGGAGGGTTTCGAGGCCGATTACGCCGCGGCCGTCGCCCGACGTGCCACCCGCGAGCCGCTGCAGCACATCACCGGCGCAGCCTATTTCGGCCCGCTCGAGCTGTCGGTGGGCCCGGGGGTGTTCGTGCCGCGCCCCGAGACGGAGGTTCTCGCGGATTGGGCGGTGCGCGTGCTCGAGGGCGTCGACAAGCCCATCGTGGTTGATCTGGGGACCGGGTCGGGGGCACTCGCCATCTTCATCGCGCACGCGCGTGCCGACGCCTCCGTGACCGCCGTCGACCTGTCACCCGCCGCGCGCCGGTACGCGGCGTCCAACGCCGTGCGCAACGGCGTGGGTCTCACGGTGGTCGAAGGCGACATGACCGACCCCGGCCTGCTGGCGCACCTGTCGGGGACCGTGAACCTCGTGGTGGCCAATCCGCCGTATGTGCCCGAAACGCCGGACCTGAGTCCGGAGGTGTACTTCGACCCGCACGAGGCAGTGTTCTCCGGGGCGGACGGGATGGAAGCGATCCGCGGGCTCGTGCCCGTTGCCGCGCGCCTCCTGGCTCCCGGGGGCCGTCTCGGCATCGAGCACGACGACTCCACCTCGCGTGCTGTGGCGGACGAGGTTCGCGCGCACGGGGCTTTTGGCCCGCCGGATGTGCTCGACGACCTCACCGGCAGGGCGCGGTTTGTCACCGCGAGTAAAGTGAACCGGTAACCGCGCCCGGTATCGTGCTCGAAGTTAAGGAGATTCATGGCCAGCACAACGTATGACTGCCTCGCCGACGAGGGTCGAGCAGAAGGAATCGCAGCCGCCGTCGACGCCATCCGCGCCGGCCAGTGCGTCGTGCTGCCCACCGACACCGTCTACGGCATCGGCTGCGACGCCTTCAACAACGACGCTGTGGCCAAGCTACTGGCCACCAAGCGCCGGGGCCCCGACATGCCGGTTCCCGTGCTCGTCGGGTCGTGGAGCACCATCCAGGGGCTTGTCCGCGAGTTCTCCGACACCGCGAAGACGCTCGTGGAGGCCTTTTGGCCCGGCGGGCTGTCGATCGTGGTGCCCGAGGCGCCGTCGCTGCCGTGGAACCTCGGCGACACCCGCGGCACCGTGTTGCTGCGCATGCCGAACCAGCCGTTGGCCATCGAGCTGCTGCGCGAAGTCGGGCCGATGGCGGTGTCGTCCGCGAACCTGACCGGCCACGAGCCCCCGGTGACAACCTCGGCCGCCCGGCAGCAGTTCGGCAACGCCGTCCCCATCTACCTGGACGGGGGCAGGGCGACGGTGGGGGAGCCGTCGACCATCATCGACATCTCCGGACCGGCTCCCGTGATCCTGCGCGAGGGCGCAGTCCCCGCCGAGCGCATCGGTGAAGTCCTCGGACTTGACGCGGAGAGCTTGCGGAGGAAGTAGATGTCGGGAGCGGGTGTGCCGCTGCGCGAGCTGGGGCTGGTGCTGCTCGTCGCGGCCGCGATCACGTACCTCTCCACCGGCCTGGTGCGCTCACTGCTCGTGCGCACGGGGCGCGTGGCGGAGATCCGCCAGCGCGACGTGCACACCCAGCCCACGCCGTCGCTCGGCGGGGTCGCGATGTTCACCGGCTTCGGCTCCGCAGTCTTCCTGGCCCAGCAGCTGCCGGCGCTCACGCGCGGCTTCGCCCCCGTCACCCCGGAGATGACGGCGGTGGTGGCCGGCGCGTTCGCCATCGTCGTGGCGGGGGTGATCGATGACCTCTACGAGCTCGGCGCGATGACCAAGCTCATTGCCCAGTTCTTCGCGGCCACCCTCATGAGCCTGCTCGGCCTGGTGTTCACCGTGTTCTACCTGCCCGGCGGGGGAGGCACGACGCTCATCTTCGACCAGGTGCAGGGGGTGGTGGTCAGCTCGGTGTTCACGGTGCTGCTCATCAACGCGATCAACTTCGTCGACGGCATCGATGGCCTCGCCGCCGGGCTGGGGATGATTGCCGGAGGGGCGATTCTGCTGTTTTCCCTCACGGTCCTGCACGACCAGGGCGGGGCCGTTTCCGCCTACCCGCCCGCGATTATCTGCGCGGCGCTGGTGGGGATCTGCGGCGGCTTCTTGCCGCACAACTTCGAACCCGCCCGCATTTTCATGGGGGATTCCGGGGCGATGCTCATCGGGCTTCTGCTCGCGGCGGCCTCCATCTCCGCCTCCGGCAAGATCAACATGTCCCTCTACGGGGCGGCTGATTTCGTGGCGCTGATCAGCCCGATCGTCGTGGTGCTGGCGGCGGTCGCGCTCCCGGTGCTCGATCTCATCTGGGCGGTGGTGCGGCGCACCGCGCGCGGACAGAGCCCGTTCGCCGCCGACGCCGGGCACATCCACCACCGCCTGCTGCGGTTGGGGCACACGCACCGCCGCACCGTGCTCGTGCTCTACCTGTGGGTCTCCGCCGTCGCCTTCGGCGCGGTGAGTTTTTCCATCTTCCCCGTGACCTGGGCTGCCGGGTTCACCGTCGTGGCCCTCGTCGGGGCGGCGGCGCTCACGGCGGTGCCGCTGGTGAGAGGCACGATCGGACCCGGGGCGCACTAGCGCGGACGCAGCAGCGCGGGCAGGGAATCAGTGTCCCTGCCCGCGCTGAGTACGAGCCGAGTACTAGCTATTTACTAAAAGAGTGTTCCTTAGGAGAGGAACAGATCCTCGACCGGAGTCTCACCGTCGTTAAACTCGAAGACCCTGTTCAGCCGGGCGGCTCCACCTGCGGGGCCATGCTCGACGGCCGCAGCAATCATCGCGGCGACGTTGCCGCGGCTCGTCTCCTCAGCGGAGTTCGACGTAACGTCCACCTTGCCCGTGCCCTCGTCATCGTTCAACGTGCTGGGGCGCAGCAGCGTGTAGCTCAGCACGGAATTCTCCAGGTGGGCGTCCGCCTCGGACTTCGCCTCCGCGTAGGTGTAGAGCGCGTGGTCCTCGGACAATCCGTGGTTGGGGCCGGCGCCGAAGAAGGAGACCATCACGTAATGGCGGACACCCGCCTCGACGGCGGCATCCATGGAGCGGATCGCCGCGTCGCGGTCCACCGCCATCGTGCGCTTGGGGTCGCCCCCGCCCGCACCCGCGGACCACACGAGCGTGTCGACGCCGCGGGAGCGCAGCAGCCCCTCAATGTCCGACTGCTCGGCTGCCTCGATATCAAACACCACCGGGGTGGCGCCGTCCGCCTCGACGTCGCTTGCGTGGTCGGGGTTGCGGATGATGCCGACAACCTCGATGCCCTGCTTGGCGATCCTCGGGATGGCGAGACGGGCGACCTTGCCGTGGGCGCCGATAACAGCGACAGTGCCGGCGGGCACAGTCTGATTCGTGTTTTCCGGAACAACTTCATTATTTGGCGTAGTTATAACGTCCTCCTGTCTCGTGTTTACGTTGTGCCAGCCAGGGTAGGCCTCGTTGTGGACGCGTGCAACGATGCTCCCGAGTGCTAGACAGTGCTCGCCAGTGCTCGTCAGTACTCGTGGTTCCTCATCACAGGGGCCCGGCGGTAAGGTGTGCGACTGTGAACACTTCCTCGAACCCTTCCTCGCGGGACGACGCGCGGGATGACGACGGACGCGGCGCCACGGGGGCGTCGACAAGCGGCGGCGAGCTGGTGGCCGCCGACACCACCGACTTCGACGACCCGCGCCGCCCCCTGATCCGGGCGCTGCGCCTCGGCGGCTGGATCTTGGTGGGCCTGACGGTGGTCTCGCTGATGGGGTGGGGGGCCGCGCGCGGTCTTCCGGGGCTGTGGGCGGTCCTGCTCGGCGCGGTTATCGGCGGGGGGTTCGTGCTCCTGACAGCCGCCTCGGTGCTGGCGACGTCGGGCACCTCGCCGTCGACGACCATGGCGATCGTGCTGGGCGGGTGGCTGGTCAAGATGGTGATCTTGATCATCGTCCTGCTGCTCATCCGCGACATGCAGTTCTACGACCACACGGCCTTCGGCGTCACCGCGATCCTCGCGCTCGTGGTCGTGCTCGCCGCGGAGGCGTGGGGCGTGATCACCTCGCGTGTGAGCTACATCGGCGGCTGAAGCGGGGAGGGGGCGAAACGCTCACCCCCTGACACGCCGGAACGGCCGTCGACCTGTTAGGCTATCCGCTGGGTTTGCTTGAGGTAGCTTTTGGCCTGCTTGCGAGTCGGCGTTGAACTGCCTTAAAAAACATCCCCTGTCCCGCGGTCGCTGATGTGCGACGGAGTCCGCCGCGGTGACAGTCTTCTTGAAGACGTCCATCGCACCGCATTGCCGTTTACGGAATGCGGCCCGAGAACGGGAGAGAACGCTGAGCGTTACAACTTTGGCCGAGGGCTTTAAGGGGTCATTCCACGCGCCCTCACTTGGTCCAGAATTTTTCCCGGGGCAAACGTACGGCCACATGATTGGCGAGGACTTCGCCAACGGGTGGTTCGCACTCGATCGCATCATGATTGTCCGGCTCTTCGTCGCGGCGATCCTGGTGCTTCTCTTTGTTATTGCTTTTAGGAAGCCTCAGCTGGTTCCTAAGGGTTTGCAGAACTTCGCCGAGATGGGCGTGGACTTCGTGCGCGTCAACATCGCCGAAGACACACTGGGTAAGAAAGATGGGAAGCGTTTCCTTCCGGTCCTCGCCACCATCTTTTTCACGATTCTGTTCATGAACGCGGCCACAATCATCCCGGGGCTCAACATCTCGCCCAACGCCCGCATCGGCATGCCGATCGTGCTGGCGGTTGTCGCCTACATCGCGATGATCTACGCCGGAGTGCAGCGCTACGGCGCGAAGTACTTCAAGCACTCGCTCGTGATTCCCAACCTCCCTCCGCTGCTCCACCTCTTGGTGGTGCCGATCGAGTTCTTCTCGACGTTCGTTCTGCGTCCGGTCACGCTGGCTCTTCGTCTCATGGCGAACTTCCTGGCGGGCCACATCATCCTCGTCCTTCTGTACTCCGCTACCAACTTCTTCTTCTGGCAGCTGAACGCCTGGACGGCGGTGAGTGGCCTGACCCTGATCGCAGCGCTGCTCTTCACCCTGTACGAGTTGATTATCATCTTCCTGCAGGCGTACATCTTCGCTCTTTTGACCGCGGTGTACATCGAGCTTTCGCTGCACGCTGATTCGCACTAACAAAGCGCGAAACCACAGGCCAAACTGAATAACCCCACTCAAATGTCACCTGCCTGACTGCGATAAAACCTCCTCGCAGCAGCGCACCTAGAAAGGGAACGACTTTCACATGAACGAGATCATCCTCGCCCAGGCCGATACCACCACCACCTTCGACGGCCTCCAGTCCATCGGCTACGGCATTGCCACCATCGGCCCGGGCATCGGCATCGGCATGCTCGTTGGCAAGACCGTAGAGGGCATGGCTCGCCAGCCCGAGATGGCCGGCCAGCTGCGCACCACCATGTTCCTGGGTATCGCCTTCGTCGAGGCACTCGCCCTGATCGGCCTCGTTGCCGGCTTCCTGTTCTAAGAGTCGACGAACATATACCCCGTAAACCTTTTAGATCAGGAGCAACCTATGACAAACGTCACTATCTTTAACGTGGCAGCTGAAGGTGCTCTCCCGCTCGAATCCGAGCCGTCCATCCTTCTGCCTCCCATGTACGACGTGGTTTGGTCGTTGGTTGTCTTCGTCGTCGTTTTCCTGCTCTTCTGGAAGTACGTCCTTCCGAAGTTCCAGGAAGTGCTGGCGGAGCGCGAAGACCGAATCAAGGGCGGCATTGAGCGTGCTCAGGTTGCCCAGGCGGAAGCAAAGGCTGCCCTGGAGAAGAACAACGCAGAGCTCGCCGAGGCGCGCGCCGAGGCCGCCGAGATCCGCGAAGCTGCCCGCGCGAAGGGCAAGGAGATCGAGGCGGAGGCACGCGTCAACGCCGAGGCTGAGTCCCGCCGCATCATCGAGGCTGGAGAGAAGCAGCTGCTCGCCTCCCGCGAGCAGGTCGTGTCCGAGCTGCGCAACGAAATGGGCCAGAACTCGATCACTCTCGCCGAGCGCTTGCTCGGCACCGAGCTGTCGGATTCGACCCGTCGTTCCTCCACCATCGACGACTTCCTGTCCACTCTCGACAACGTTTCCACGAGGAAGTAGGCGAGATGAAGGCAGCTAGTCGCGAAGCACAAGAGCAGGTCTCGGGTCAGCTCGACGAGTTGATCCGCAACTCCGACAATTCCGTCGCCACCGCCGCGCAGATCGGCACCGAGCTGTTCCTCGCAGTGGACCAGCTGGACCGGGAGCGCGCGTTGCGTGTCGCCGTTGCGGATCAGTCCCTCGACCCCGCCCAGCGCGAAGGCATCATGAACGACGTGCTCGGCAACAAGGTCGCCGAGCCGACGAAGCAGGTGCTGGCGGAAGCGGCGCGCCACGAGTGGTCCTCCCCGCGCGAACTGCGCCAGGGGCTGGTCAATCTCGGGCGCCGCGCGCTGCTCAACGGCGCGCGGGAGCAAGGGCAGCTGGAGCAGGTCGAAGAAGAGCTCTTCGGCCTGTCCGTGCTGCTGGAGCGCGAGAAAGAGCTGACCCAGCTACTGTCCGACCGCACCGCAACCGCGGACAAGAAGCGCGGGCTGCTGGCTAGCGTGATTTACGGCAAGGTGACGGTGTTCACCGAGGCCTTGGCTTTGCAGGTGATCGGCCGGCCGGTGTCCGGCCCCGTTGACGACCTCGCCGCCGTCGCCACCGAGGTGGCGGAGCTGCGGGGCAAGACGGTCGCGCGCGTCGCAACCGCTGAGGAGCTCAACGACTCTCAGCGCGAGACGCTCGCCGGGAAGCTTGCACAGATTTACGGTCGTGAGATGGCCATCCACTCTGAGGTTGACCCCAGCCTCCTCGGCGGAATGGTTATCCGGGTCGGCGACGAGGTCATCGACGGTTCCACGCGCGGTAAGATCACGCGCATGCGGGCCGACCTCGCCGCCACGACGGCCTACTAGACAATACATATGCTGGAACAATCTACCGAGAGCAGGAAGAACATGGCGGAGCTGACGATCTCCTCCGATGAGATCCGTAGCGCGATAGCGAACTACACCTCGAGCTACTCTGCGGAGGCCTCCCGTGAGGAGGTCGGCGTGGTGACTTCGGCCGCAGACGGCATTGCCCAGGTTTCCGGGCTGCCGGGCTGCATGACGAATGAGCTGCTCGAGTTCCCCAACGGTGTCATCGGCGTTGCACAGAACCTTGAGACCGACTCCATTGGCGTCGTGGTCCTGGGCAATTTCGAAACCCTCACCGAGGGTGACCAAGTCAAAAGGACCGGAGAGGTCCTGTCCATCCCGGTCGGGGAGAACTTCCTCGGCCGAGTCATCAACCCTCTGGGCCAGCCGATCGACGGCCTCGGCCCGATCGAGTCCGACGAGGAGCGCGCGCTGGAGCTCCAGGCCGCCGGCGTTCTCGACCGCCAGCCGGTCGAGGAGCCCATGGCCACCGGCATGAAGGCGATCGACGCCATGACGCCGATCGGCCGCGGCCAGCGCCAGCTCATCATCGGCGACCGCAAGACCGGCAAGACCGCGGTCTGCATCGACACCATCCTCAACCAGAAGGCTTTCTGGGAGACCGGTGACCCGTCGAAGCAGGTGCGTTGCATCTACGTCGCCATCGGCCAGAAGGGCTCGACCATCGCAGGCGTGCGCCGCACCCTTGAGGAGTACGGCGCACTGGAGTACACCACGATCGTCGCCGCACCGGCGTCTGATTCCGCCGGCTTCAAGTGGCTGGCACCGTTCTCCGCCGCCGCGCTGGGCCAGCACTGGATGTACCAGGGCAAGCACGTCCTGGTCATCTACGATGATCTGACCAAACAGGCTGAGGCCTACCGCGCGATTTCGCTGCTCCTGCGCCGCCCACCGGGCCGCGAGGCGTACCCGGGCGACGTGTTCTACCTCCACTCCCGCCTGCTGGAGCGCGCCGCCAAGCTTAACGACGAGCTGGGCGCCGGTTCCCTGACCGCGCTGCCGATCATCGAGACGAAGGCGAACGACGTGTCCGCCTTCATTCCGACGAACGTCATCTCGATCACCGACGGCCAGGTCTTCCTGCAGTCCGACCTGTTCAACCAGGGTGTCCGCCCGGCGATTGACGTCGGTATCTCCGTGTCCCGCGTCGGTGGCGCCGCCCAGACCAAGGGCATGAAGAAGGTTGCGGGCTCCCTGCGTCTCGACCTGGCCGCGTACCGCGACCTCGAGGCCTTCGCCGCGTTCGCTTCCGACCTGGACTCCGCCTCGAAGCGCCAGCTCGAGCGCGGCCAGCGTCTGGTGGAGCTGCTCAAGCAGGCCGAGAACGCCCCGCAGTCGGTGGAGTTCCAGATCATCTCGATCTGGCTCGCCAACGAGGGTGTCTTCGACGTCGTTCCCGTCGAGGACGTCCGCCGTTACGAGGCCGAGCTCCACGAGCACATCCGTGCCACCGCCCCGGAGGTCTACGAGCAGATCGCCGGCGGCGCCGCACTCGATGACACCTCCAAGGAGACCCTGCTGCGCGTCAACCAGGACTTCGCCCGCGGGTTCCAGACCACCGCAGGCGAGCGCGTCGTGCGCGAACCGGAGCCCGACCCGCTCGACGCCTCGGAAGTTAAGAAGCACACGCTCAACGTCAACCGCTCCAAGTAGTCACCCACTTGGATCACTTCTACAAAAGGAAGGGAGGAGAGTAAACCATGGCAACACTTCGCGAATTGCGTGACCGCATCAGGTCCGTCAACTCCACGAAGAAGATCACCAAGGCCCAGGAACTGATCGCGACATCGCAGATCACCAAGGCCCAGCAGCGCGTCGAGGCGGCCAAGCCGTACGCCGACGAGATGCAGAAGGTCATGGAGCGCCTCGCGGCCGCGAGCTCCCTCGACCACCCCATGCTCCACGAGCGTGAGAACGGTCGGGTCGCGGCGATCCTCGTGGTCACCTCTGACCGCGGTATGGCTGGCGGCTACAACCACAACGTTTTGAAGAAGGCCGGCGAGCTCGAGCGCATGCTCGAGGACGCGGGCTACGAGGTGGTTCGCTTCGTCACTGGCGGCAAGGGCGTGACGCATTACCGGTTCCGCTCCCAGGACATCGGCGGGGCGTGGACCGGCTGGTCCCAGAACCCCTCGTGGGAGTCCACCCACGACGTGCGCACCCACATTGTCAACGGCTTCCTCGCGGGTTCCGCGGGGACGGTCAAGTGGCGCGAGGGCGTCAACGCTCCGGAGGGCGAAGCCGTGCGCGGTTTCGACCAGGTGCACGTGGTGTACACCGAATTCGTCTCCATGCTGTCGCAGGAGGCGAGGGTGCACCAGCTGCTTCCGATCGAGCCGGTGCTGGAGGAGTACACCTACGAGCAGGAGGACATGCTGTCGAACTCCGGTGAGGTCGGACCCGACATGGAGTTCGAGCCGGACCCGGACACGCTCATGGAGAGGCTGCTTCCGGCGTACGTCTCCAGGATCTTGTACTCGTTCTTCCTCGAGGCCTCGGCGTCGGAGTCCGCTTCGCGCCGCACCGCCATGAAGAACGCAACCGATAACGCGACGGACCTTGCCAACACCCTGTCCCGTGAGGCTAACCAAGCCCGTCAGGCACAAATCACCCAGGAAATCACCGAGATTATCGGCGGCGCCGGCGCGCTGGCCGATAGTGGAGAAAGTGACTAAATCATGACAACTGCTCTGTCTACTGATGGACGCGATGAGCCGACGGGCGAGGCCGAGAACCAGGCTGTAACCCGCGAGGCCGTGAACACTCAGAACCCGGCGGGTTCCGAGAACGGCCGCATCGTCCGCGTCATCGGCGCGGTCGTCGACGTGGAGTTCCCGCGTGGCGAGCTGCCCGAGCTGTACAACGCACTGCACACCGACATCGAGCTCGGTGAGCTGTCCCGCACCCTGACCCTCGAGGTCGCCCAGTTCCTGGGCGACAACCTGGTGCGCGCCATCGCCATGGCGCCGACCGACGGCCTCGTCCGCGGTGCCCAGGTGCGCGACTCCGGCAACCCGATCTCTGTCCCGGTCGGCGACCAGGTCAAGGGCCACGTGTTCAATGCGCTCGGCGAGTGCCTCGACGACCCGTCCGTGGGCGTCGACGGCGAGCGCTGGGGCATCCACCGCGACCCGCCCGCCTTCAAGGACCTCGAGGGCAAGACCGAGATCCTCGAGACCGGCATCAAGGTCATTGACCTGCTCACCCCGTACGTCAAGGGCGGCAAGATCGGCCTCTTCGGCGGCGCGGGCGTGGGCAAGACGGTGCTCATCCAGGAGATGATCACCCGTATCGCCCGCGAGTTCTCCGGCACCTCCGTGTTCGCGGGCGTCGGCGAGCGCACCCGCGAGGGCACCGACCTCTTCCTCGAGATGGAGGACATGGGCGTTCTCCCCGACACCGCCCTTGTCTTCGGCCAGATGGACGAGCCGCCAGGGGTTCGTATGCGCGTGGCCCTGTCCGGCCTGACCATGGCGGAGTACTTCCGCGACGTCCAGGGCCAGGACGTGCTGCTGTTCATCGACAACATCTTCCGCTTCACCCAGGCGGGCTCCGAGGTGTCGACCCTTCTGGGCCGCATGCCGTCCGCCGTGGGCTACCAGCCGACCCTGGCCGACGAGATGGGTGTGCTCCAGGAGCGCATCACCTCGACCAAGGGCCGTTCGATTACGTCTCTGCAGGCCGTCTACGTGCCCGCCGACGACTACACCGACCCGGCTCCGGCCACCACCTTCGCCCACCTCGACGCGACCACCGAGCTATCCCGCTCGATCGCCTCGAAGGGTATCTACCCCGCCGTGGACCCGCTGACCTCGACCTCGCGCATCCTCGAGCCGAGCATCGTTGGCGAGCGCCACTACGCGGTCGCGCAGAAGGTGATCGGTATCCTGCAGAAGAACAAGGAGCTGCAGGACATCATCGCCATCCTCGGCATGGACGAGCTGTCCGAAGAGGACAAGCTCACCGTTATGCGCGCACGTAAGATCCAGCGCTTCCTCGGCCAGAACTTCTTCGTGGCGAAGAAGTTCACCGGCGACGAGGGTTCCTACGTGCCGCTCGAGGAGACCATCGAGGCCTTCGACCGTCTGGCTGAGGGCGAGTTCGACGCCTACCCGGAGCAGGCGTTCTCGAACCTGGGTGGCCTGGACGACGTCGAGGCAGCGTACAAGAAGCTGCAGGAGAAGTAGGAGGGCCGACATGGCTGAAATCACCGTGCAACTGGTCTCGGTCGACCGCATGATCTGGACCGGCCAGGCCAGCATCGTCACCGCTCAGACCACCGAGGGTGAGATCGGTATTCTGCCGGGCCACGAACCCATCCTCGGCCAGCTCAAGGACAACGGCGTGGTCACGATCAACCCGGTCGACGGGGATCGCATCATCGCCGCGGTCCAGGGCGGTTTCCTCTCCGTGGTGGGCGACAAGGTCACCGTTCTGGCTGACTGGGCGACGCTCGCCAGCGAGGTCAACTCCACCGAAGCGGAGTCCAACGCCAACCAGGACGACGACGAGTTGAGCAAGTGGCGCGGGCAGGCTGAGCTTGCCGCGGTGCGCCGCGCCGGCCGCTAGCCGCCCCGGCAGTCCGCCGAGTTCTGCGCAAGGCAGCACACCCCGAATTCCTCGGGGGCGTGCTGCCTTTGGCGTTTCACGGCGTTAGCCGCTTTCACTGAGTTTCCCAACCGCACCGCAGCGGATACAATTGGCGCAAAGCCCGTCTTCACAGGTAGGAGAAGGAATGCACTACGTCGCTTACGTGTTCGCCGCGTTCGTCGTGGTTGTCTTCGTGGCGGCTGTGTGGCGTTTCGTCGCCGTGCGCAACACCGGCTCGCAGGGGCTGCTCCGGCATTTGCCCGCGTCGGGTGTGCACGGCTGGCGTCACGGGGTATTCCGCTACACCGATGAAAACCTCAAGTTCTACAAACTGCGGTCGCTCGCGTTTCAAAGCGATGTGGTGCTCAGCCGCCGAGGCACCGAAGTCGACGGTTTCCGGGACATCAACGCTGATGAGCGCGAGATCATGCCAGACGTGGACAGGGTGTTGGTGCTCTCGACGCCGAAGGGCGGCTTCGAGTTCGCCAGCGACAAGCGGGCGCGCATGGCGCTCGTGTCGTGGCTGGAATCCGCGCCGAATGAGCGCCAGCTGCGCCGGGTGGCGTCGATAAGCAGGCAGCGGGGCGGCCGCGCACGGTCCGGCCGGTCCTGAACTATTCGGGCGGGCCCGCCGGCGGTACCCTGGAGGGCATGCGTCTCGTCATTGCCCAGTGCTCCGTTGACTACATCGGACGGCTGGATGCGCACCTGCCGTCCGCTCTCCGGCTCATCATGGTCAAGGCCGACGGCTCCGTATCCATCCATGCCGACGACCGCGCGTACAAGCCCCTGAACTGGATGACGCCGCCGTGCACGCTCCGGGAGGAAGCCGTCATCGACCTCGACGGCGAGGACACCGGCGAGCAGCTGTGGATCGTGGAGAACACCAAGGGGGAGCAGCTGCGCATCACGTTGGAACGGATCGTCAGCGACACCTCGGTGGATCTGGGCGACGATCCGGGCCTGGTCAAGGACGGGGTCGAGGCCCATCTGCAGGAGCTTTTGGCGGAGCACATTCAGACCCTGGGCGCGGACTACTCGCTGATTCGCCGGGAGTACCCGACCGCGATCGGGCCGGTAGACATCCTCGCCCGCGACCCCCAGGGTCACACCGTGGCGGTGGAGGTCAAGCGCCGCGGCGGGATCGACGGGGTGGAGCAGCTCACCCGCTACGTCGACCTGCTCAACCGCGACGAGCTGCTGGCGCCGGTGCACGGGGTGTTCGCCGCGCAGGAGATCAAGCCCCAGGCGCGCACCCTGGCGCAGGACCGGGGCTTCCGCTGCCTCGTGCTCGACTACGACGAGCTGCGCGGCATCGAGTCCACCGAGCTGCGGCTGTTCTAGGGGGGCGTACACGAATGCCTCGCCGCAATCGCCGCAACAACATCACCCCCGGCTACGTCCTGCCACGCGACGGCTCAACGTTCGTGGGTACCCAGTACATGGAGGGCCCGCGCTGGGCCAACGGGGAGATTTACTGCGTGCGGCAGATCGGGTCGGCCGCGGCGACGAAGTTTTACGTCTGCCCCGGGTGCAACCAGAATATCCCGCCCGGGGTCGCGCACGTCGTGGCGTGGCCGCGGGACACGGGCCGCGGCGGGGAGGACAGGCGGCACTGGCACAAGCACTGCTGGCAGCGGCGGTGAGGACGCAGCTAGGCTGGGGGCCATGATTGTCGCCTTCTCTGTCGCCCCGACGACCACGTCCAACCCCACCGCTGAGATGGCGGGGGCCGTCGCCCGTGCCGTGCGCGTCGTGCGGGAGTCCGGATTGCCCAACGAAACAACCGCGATGTTCACCACCGTGGAGGGGGAGTGGGACGAGGTGATGGACGTGATCAAGCGGGCCACGGAGGCCGTCGCGGAGGTCGCGCCGCGCGTCTCGCTGGTGCTCAAGGCCGACATCCGGCCGGGGCACGAGAACATGCTGACAACCAAGATGGAGTCGTTGGACAAGCACTTGGAGGAGAACAACTGATGGCAGATTTCGGTCCTGGCGCCGTAGACCTGGGCAAGCTCGCGCAGCAGCCCGAGGCGCCCGCAGGCGACTTCGAGCCCGTGGTCTCCGTGACGGAGGAGACCTTGGAAGCCGAGGTGCTCCAGCTCTCCACGAGGATCCCGGTGATCGTGCACATCGGCACACAGCGCTCGCCGGACTCCCAGGCGCTGAGCGCGGCGTTTGCGCAGCTCGCGCGCGGGCAGCGCAGCTTCAGGGTGGCCTACGTCGACGCGGACGCGACACCCGCCGTGGCCCAGGCGTTCGGGGTGCGCGTTTTGCCCACGGTGGTGGCGCTCGCCGCCGGCCGCCCCGTGACAAGCTTCGAGGGCAACCAGCCGGCCGAGCAGCTGACGCAGTGGGTCGAGGCGCTGGTGGAGGGCGTCGGCAAGCAGCTGCCCGGGCTGGGGGAGCCTGAGCACGAGCGTGACGACGACCCCCGGCTCGACGCGGCGACCGCCGCGCTTAACGCCGGCGACTTCGACGCGGCGACGAAGATCTACGACGAGATCCTCGCCGAAGATCCCGCCAACGCCGAGATCAAGCAGGCGCGCGCAACCGTCGGGGTGCTCAAGCGGCTCGATCCCACCAACCGGACGACAGATCCCGTGGTGGAGGCCGACGCCGACCCGGGCAACGTGGACAAGCAGCTCGCGGCCGCCGACGCGGAGGTTGTCGCGGGCGCGCCCGAGAAGGCCTTCGATCGGCTGCTGGCGCTGGTCACCACCGACCCGCGGGCCAAGGAGCGGCTCCTGGAGCTGTTCACCCTGTTCGAGGCGGGGGATCCGCGCGTGATCGCGGCGCGGACCCGGCTCGCCTCGGCGCTGTTCTAGGCTGTCCTAGCGGGTGAGCGTGTAGTACTGCACGCTCATCGCGGGCAGGTGCAGGGACACCGAGTGATCGAAGTTGTCCCACTCGACGGGCTCGGTGTGCACAGTGCGCGGCAGCTCGTTGCCGGCGCCGCCGTAGACGGCGTCGTCGGTGTTGATGAGCAGCTGCCAGTTGCCCGCCTCCGGCAGGCCCAGGCGGTAATCCTGGTGCGAGGCCCCGGAGAGGTTGACCACGGCGAGCAGGGGCTGGCCGTCCACGCCCCAGCGCACGTACGCGAGCACGTTGTGCTCGTGGTCGTCGCCCTTGACCCATTGGAACCCCATCGGGGTGTTGTCCTGGCTAAACAGCGCCGGCGTGTCCCGGTAGACGAAGTTCAAGTCGCGCACCAGGCGCTGCACGCCAAGGTGATACTCGTGGGCCCAGCCGCCGCCGATGTTGTCCCAGTTGATGGAGTGCGCCTCGTCCCACTCGGTCGTTTGGCCCCACTCGCAACCCATGAACATCAGCTGCTTGCCCGGGTGGGAGAACATGTAGCCGAACAGGGAGCGCAGGCCCGCGGCTTTGTTCCAATCGTCGCCGGGCATGCGCTGCCACAGCGAGCCCTTGCCGTGGACCACCTCGTCGTGGGAGAAGGGCAGCACGTAGCGCTCGGAGAAGGCGTACACCAGCGAGAACGTGATCTCGTTGTGGTGGTAGTACCGGTGGACGGGATCGAGTGAGAAGTACTCCAGGGTGTCGTTCATCCAGCCCATGTTCCACTTCAGGGAGAAGCCGAGGCCGTCGGCGGCGGTCTGCGCCGTCACGCCGGGCCAGGCGGTCGACTCCTCGGCGATGGTGACCACGCCCGGGTGTGTGCGGTGCACGGTGGCGTTGGTCTCCTGCAGGAATTTCACGGCGTCCCAGTTCTCGCGGCCGCCCTGGCTGTTGGGCAGCCACTCGCCCGGGTTACGGGAGTAGTCGAGGTAGAGCATGGATGCCACCGCGTCGACGCGCAGCCCGTCGAGGTGGAACTCCTCGCACCAGTACAGCGCGTTGGCCACGAGGAAGTTGCGCACTTCGTTGCGGCCGAAGTCGAACACGTAGGTGCCCCAGTCCTTCTGCTCGCCACGGCGCCAGTCGGGGTGCTCGTAGAGCGCGGTGCCGTCGAAGCGCCCCAGCGCCCAGTCGTCCTTGGGGAAGTGCGCCGGGACCCAGTCGACGATCACGCCGATGTCGTGCGCGTGCAGCTCGTCCACCAGCGCGCGGAAGTCGTCCGGGGTGCCCCAGCGGGCCGTCGGCGCGTAGTAGCCGGTGACCTGGTAGCCCCACGAGCCGCCGAAGGGGTGCTCGGCGACGGGGAGGAACTCGACGTGGGTGAATCCGTTGTCCACAAGGTAGGGGACGAGCTCATCTTTTAAGGTGGCGTAGTTGGAGCCCTGCTTCCAGGAGCCGATGTGGCACTCGTAGACGCTCATCGGAGCGTTCGTGGGGTCGATGCCCACCCGGCGCTGCATCCAGTCGGAATCGTTCCACTCGTACGAGCTGTCGGCGGCGACGACGGAAACGGTCTCCGGCGGCGCGAGCGTCTGGCGGGCCATCGGGTCGGCCTTGTCCAGGCGGACCCCGTCCGCTGTCTGGATGGCGAACTTGTAGTGGGCGCCGGCCTCGATGCCCGGGATGAAGACCTCCCACACGCCCGTGGCACCGAGGGTGCGCATCGGGTACTGGTTCGGGTTCCAGCTGCAGAAGTCCCCGACCACGGCTACACCCTGGGCGTTCGGCGCCCACACGGCAAACGATGTGCCGGTGACCTCGCCGAGGGTGGTCTGGTAGGTGTGCAGGTTGGCCCCCAGCACCTCCCAGAGGCGCTCGTGGCGGCCCTCGCTGATCAGGTGCAGGTCGAGCGAGCCCAGGGTGGGCAGGAAGTGGTATCCGTCGGCCACGATGACGCTCTTGCCGAAGGGGTAGTGGATGCGCAGGCGGTAGTCGGGCGCGCGTTCGTCGTCCAGGCCGATGACCCAGATGTCGTCGCCGATCGGCTCCATGTCCAGGTGCTCGTTGTGGATCAACAGCTCCACCTTGGTCGCCCCGAGCTGGCGGGTGCGCACGACGGAGCCCCCCGGAACCGAGTGCCAGCCGTAGAAGTCGTGCGGCGCGTGGTGCTTGCACTCGATCAGGCGTGCGCGGTCGTGGTCGGGGATGAGGAGCTGGGAGGTATTGCTCGTCATGGGAGGAGTCCTTCGTGCTGGTTCGGTGGGGCTAGTAGTGCGTGCTTTACGACGCTACCGAATTTCCATTTGACGCGGGTACGACAGATTACGGCCGGTAGTCGTGATCCGGGATGACGCGGAACGCGAGCTGCTCGCGCCGCTCGGGCGCGACGTTCGGGAGGCGGAAGACGTGGGCGACATTGGCTTCCGGGATGAGGCGCACGAAGTTGTCCGTGCTCCACGTGTAGGTCGCACCGGTAATTAAGTCGTGGACGTCGAAGCTCTCTCCGGGGTTGAGCCCGATTGCCTCCGCATCGATGTGCACCATGGCCTCCTGGGTGGCGGACGGGTCGAGGTTGACCACCACCAACACGGCGTTTCCGGTGACGGCATCGACCTTGGAGTAGGCCATGATCTGGTCGTTGTAGACCTCGTGGAAGTGCACCTGCCGCAGCTGCTGCAGCGCAGGGTTGTCCCGACGCAGCTCGTTGAGCAGGGTGATGTAGGGCTCGAGGGACTCGCCGCGCGCGAGTGCGGACTCGAAGTCGCGGGGGCGCAGCTCGTACTTCTCGGAGTTCAGGTACTCCTCGGATCCGGGGGCGACCGGCTCGTGCTCGTAGAGCTCGAAGCCGGAGTAGACGCCCCACAGCGGGCTGAGCGTGGCCGCGAGCGTGGCGCGGATCGCGAACGCAGCCTTGCCGCCCGTCTGCAGGGACGCGTGGAGGATGTCGGGGGTGTTGACGAAGAGGTTGGGGCGGGAGACGTCCGCGACGTCGACAAGCATCGTGGTGAAGTCCTCGAGCTCGGCCTTGGAGGTCTTCCACGTGAAGTGGGTGTAGGACTGCGAGAACCCGATCTTGGACAGCCCGAACATGCGCGGCGGGCGCGTGAACGCCTCGGCGAGGAAGATGACCTCGGGGTGCGTCTCGTGGACCTCGGAGATGAGCCACTGCCAGAAGTTGACGGGCTTGGTGTGCGGGTTGTCCACGCGGAAGGTGGTCACGCCGAGCTCGACCCAGTACATGATCACGCGGTAGATCTCCGCGTAGAGCACGTCCGGGTCGTTGTCGAAGTTGATCGGGTAGATGTCCTGGTATTTCTTCGGGGGGTTCTCGGCGTAGGCGATGGTGCCGTCGGCAAGCACCGTGAAAAACTCGGGGTGCTGCGTGGCCCACGGGTGGTCGGGGGCCGCCTGGAGGGCGAAGTCGAGGGCGACTTCCAGGCCCAGCTCGCGGGCGTGCTGCATCATCGCCAGGAACTCCGCCTCGCCGCCGAGCTCGGGGTGGAAGGCGTCGTGGCCGCCCGCGGCGGAACCCACCGCCCACGGCGAGCCCACGTCGCCTTCTACGGGGGTCAGCGAGTTGTTGCGGCCCTTCCGGTTGACCTCGCCGATGGGGTGGACCGGCGGGAAGTAGACGGTGTCGAAGCCCATCGCGGCCACGCGGTCGAGCGCGACGGAGGTGGTCTGCCAGGTGCCGTGGACGGGGCGGCCAGCACTATCGACGCCGCCGGTGGAGCGGGGGAACAGCTCGTACCACGAGTTCACAAGGGCCTCCCTGCGCTCGACGAGCACGTCGCACACCGGACCGTGCGTGACCAGCTCGCGCAGCGGGTACTCGGCCAGGATCTCGAGCACCTCCTCGCTCAAGCCCGCCTCGATGCGCTCGCGCAGCGGCGCGGAGGTGTCCGCCAGCAGTGCGGCGACCTCCTCGAGCACCTCGCGGTCGCCCGCGGGGGTCTGGGCCGCGGCGCGCGCGAACAGGTCGATGCCGTGGGCTACGTCGTTGGCCAGCTCGGCCTCGCCCTGGCCCGCGGCCAGCTTCTTGGACACCGCGTTGCGCCACGTCGCCATGACGTCGCCCCACGCGTCCACGCGGAAGCGCCACATGCCCTCGGTGTCCGGGACGAACACGGCGTGGACGTAGTCGGGGCGGTACACCTCCTGCTGCATGTGGATGGAGTACTGCTTCGCGTCCGGCGCGGTGAGAACCAGGGTCGCCGCGACGGCGTCGTGGCCCTCGCGCCACACCAGCGCGGAGACGGGAACTACCTCGCCCACAACGGCCTTGGAGGGTAGTGTGCGCCCGGATACCTGGGGGCGAACGTCATCAATGCCAAATCGTCTGGTCATCTTTTCGCGAAATCCTTACGTTTCCCGTGGGTGCGCTCTTATTCATCCAAAACCAACAGTAGCCACTGCGGGCCAGACGCGCCGGGCGTTACGGCGACACGGAACGCCTGCCGCCCATCGGCGGGTGTTTAGGCCACAATGGGAGGCGTGACTGAACGCGTGCTACCCCCCGAGACCGACGACGTATCCGACCCCGACCTGCTCATCGACTTCCGTGGCGTGGAATTTATCCGGGACGGCGCGACGCTGGTAGGCCCCGTGGACTGGCAGGTCGAGCTGGACGAGCGCTGGGTGGTCATCGGGCCCAACGGCGCGGGCAAGACCACCTTGATCCGCATGGCCTCGGCGCAGGAGTTCCCGTCGGCGGGTGTGGCCTTCGTGCTGGGGGAGCGCCTCGGCCGCACCGACATGCGGGATCTACGCGCGCAGATCGGCGTGACGTCCTCGGCCGTCGCGCAGCGGGTGCCGGCGGGCGAGAAGGTGGGCGACCTCGTGGTCTCCGCCGGCTACGCCATCCTCGGCCGCTGGCGCGAGGATTACGACGAGATGGACTATGAGCAGGCGGTGGAGGTGCTCGAAGAGGTCGGCGCGATGCACCTGGCGGAGCGCACCTGGGGCACCCTGTCTGACGGCGAGCGCAAGCGCGTGCTCATCGCCCGGGCGATTATGACGAACCCGGAGTTGCTCATCATGGACGAGCCGGCCGCGGGCATGGACCTCGGCGGCCGCGAGGATCTGGTGGCCTACCTCGGAGACTTGGCGATGGACCCGGACGCGCCGGCGATCGTCATGATCACCCACCACGTGGAGGAGATCCCGCCGGGGTTCACCCACGCCATGCTTCTCGACGAGGGCAGCGTTGTCGCCCAGGGGCTCATCGACGACGTGCTCACCTCCGATAACGTCAGCCGCGCCTACCACCAGCCCATCGAGGTCATCGTCGACCAGGGGCGCTACAGCGCGCGACGCCGGCGCCGCGGGGGGACGCACCGCGCCGGGTAAGATGCCCGTAGGAAAGAGGTGAGTGATGTGACCGGGTCCGCAGGGCACAACGGAGCGCGCCTCGCCAGCACTGTGATTCTGACGCGCGACGGGTCACACGGCCTCGAGGTGTGGGTGTTCGAGCGCGTCATGACCATGCCCAATTACCCGGGCATGACCGTGTTCCCCGGCGGCGGGGTGGACAGCCGCGACTTCCCGCCTCACGCGGGCACCCCCGACCTGTGGCACGGCCGCAGCGCCCAGTCGCTCGCCGCGCAGCTCGGCCTCGGTGCGGACACGGCGCACGCTCTCCTGTTTGCCGCGGTCCGGGAGCTGTTTGAGGAGACCGGGACGCTGCTGGCCGTCGACAAGCGAGGCCTGCTGCCCGAGGACGCGCGGCCCTATCACAGCCAGCGACTCGGCCTGGAGTCCCACGAGCTGTCGCTGACCGACGTCCTGCACGCGAACAACCTGCGCGTCTCCGCCGACCTCATCGCGCCGTTCGCGCGCTGGGTGGGCCGCTCCGCGCGCGGCACGGCCTTTGACACCTTCACGTGGCTCGCGCAGCTGCCCGAGGGCCAGGAGCCGGACGGGGCGACCGGCGAGGCCGACGACGCCAACTGGTTCCCGCCGGGCCTGCTTCTCGACGGCTGGCGCGTCGGCCTCGTCCGCTTCGCCCCCTCAACCTGGGCCCAGCTTCTCGACGTCTCCGAGTACGCCACGTCAGCCTCCCTGTGGGAGGCCACCAGGCGCGACGGCGGCGCGGACATGTCCCCCGTGATGGACGACGCCGCCGACAACCCGCGCTACCAGGAGTTCTTCACCAAGACCCCCGAGGACCGGATCGGGAGGCCATTTGAGCTTTAGCACCGAAGATGTCCGCTACCTCGCCAGCCACGCGGAGGACATCGCGGAGGCGACCGCCCAGCTGGCGCTGACGAAGAAGTCGCTGTTCGCCGACCGCCGGGTGGTCGCGGAGCGTTTCGGCGACCACGCCCGCGCCGTGATGGAGCTCGCCGCCGCGCGGCGCGCCGGGGCCGGCAAGTTCGACCCGCGCTGGCTCGCGGACGCCGACGCCGCGCAGCAGGCCACGCCTCTTCCCGTCGCGCGGCTGCGGGCGCGCCGCATCGCGGAGCACGGGGCCGAGCTGGTGCACGATGTCACGTGCTCCGTGGGTACGGAGGCCCCCGTGTACGAGGGCGTGCAGTGGATGGGGTCCGACCTCGACGCCTCCCGCCTGCTCATGGCCCGGCACAACCTGGGCGCGCAGTCGTGGCTGGTGCAGGCGGACGCGCTCACCCCTGTGAGCCACGGCGCGGTGATCGTGGCGGATCCCGCCCGCCGGGCCGGCGGGCGCAGAATCTCCGACCCGGCCAAGCTCATGCCCCCGCTGCCTGACCTCATCGAAGCCCACGCGGGCGCAGAGCTGGCGGTCAAGTGCGCGCCGGGCATCGATTACTCCGGGTGGGACGGCCTGGTCAGCGTGGTCTCGGTCGACGGCGCCGTCAAGGAGTCGTGCCTCTACACCCCGGGGTTGGCCGGAGGCCTGGCGCGCGAGGCGGCGGTGCTGCGCGCGGACGGGTTCGAGGAGAGGGTCGTGTCAACCGGCCCGGTGGACGAGGCCGACGTGCCGGTGGGTGGCGCCCAGCGCTACATCATCGATCCTGACGGGGCCGTCGTCCGCGCCGGGCTCGTGCGCAGCTGGGCCGCGCGCCACGGGTTGTCCATGCTGGATGCCCACATCGCGTACGTGACGGGTCCGTCCATTCCTGCCGGCTACAGCGGGTTCCCTTTCATCGAGGCGGTCCCGCTGCGCAAGCTCAAGGCGGCGCTGGCCGCGCACGGGGCCGGCGCGGTGGAGATTCTCGTCCGCGGGGTGGACGTGGACCCCGACCAGCTGCGCGCCAAGCTCAAGCTCAAGGGGGCGCGGCCCATGGCGGCCGTCATCGCGCGGATCGGCGATAGCGCGGTGGCCCACGTGTGCGGGGCGCGCGAGTGGGCGCAGGCCCCTCAATAGAGGCTTTACTCCGCGGCGATGAGGGCGTGGTTGAGTTCCGCGGTGGTCTGCTTCGGGATGAGCAGCGACGCCAGCGCGGACACCGCGAGGATGACCGCGCCAGTGATGAACGCCGTGGTGTATCCGGCGGTGGAGTCCGAGCCCTGCGGGGAGCCCGAGACCATGATCACGGGCAGGATGGCGAACGAGATGCCGGCGCCGAGGTTGAACGCCGCGGAGTTCATGCCGGGAAGGAAACCCTCGTTGTCTTTGGGGGAGTTGACCACGCCCAGGTTGTTGAGCACGATGTTGCCCACGCCGGCGTAGGTCACGCCGATCAGGATGACGGCTGCGACGAGCACCCACAGGCTGCGGACGCCGGCGAAGGCGAGCACCAGCAGCAGGAGCGCGGTGGCGATGTTGGCCGTGCGGATCAGGCGCGCGTAGCCGACACGCGGGGCGTAGCGGCCCGCGAACGGGCCGACGAGCCAGCCCACCAGCGCGTAGGGGGTCAGGAGAATCAGCGCGGCGAAGTCCGCGTTCAGGCCGAAACCGGCCGTGGGGTTCTGTGCGAGGGAGACGGCCACGCCGTTGACGGCCGCGAATACGCCCGTCATGGTGAGCACCGTGGTCAGCAAAAGGCCCCATGTCTGGCGGCGCGCTAGGTGCTTCGGGGCGACGAGCGGCTGGGAGTGCCTCTTCTCGTAGGTCCAAAACGCGGCGAAGACCGCGAGCCCGAGGACGGCCTGGGCCACGACCGCGAGCCAGTTCGCTGCGCCGGCCCTGCCGGCCTCGTTAACGGCGAGGGTGAGCGAGAGCACCGAGACGACGAGCAGCGCCGCGCCGCCCCAGTCCATCCTGACGTCGTCGGACGGCTTGGACTCGGGAGCCCACAGGGCAACCGCGGCGACGGCGACGCAGCCGATGATCGCGATGAGCCAGAACACGGAGCGGAACCCGAAGTTCTCGGCCATCCAGCCCGAGAGCAGCACGTCCAGGCCGGCGACACCGCCGTTAATGGCGGCGATGAGCCCCATGAGCGTGCCGAGGCGCACCTCGTCTTTGACCTGGCTGCGCAGGATGATCAGGGTCAGCGGGATGGTGGGGCCCGCGAGGCCCTGCAGGGCGCGGGCGGCCAGCAGAACCTGGATGTTCGGGGCCAGCGCCGCGAGCACGCCGCCCAGGGACATGACTGCCAGCATCACGAGGAGCACCTTGCGGCGGCCGATGATGTCGGAGAGGCGGGGCAGGAACAGCCCGCACATGGCGCCGCAGGTGAAAAACGCGGTCTGGGTCAGCCCGACCGCGGCCTCGTCGGTGCCCAGCTCGCGCGCCATGGTGGGCAGCACGGGAGACAGCATGGAGGCATTGAGCTAGAACGCCACCGCCGCGGTGATGAGCACCGACATCAGCAAGGTGATGCCGCCGCGCCGGGAGTCCACGGGGTCGGCGGGCTGCGCCGGGTCCGAGGCGGCCGGGAGTTGTGTTGTCATGGGTTGTCCTTGGGAGTGAAGGTGGGGTGAGGGCATAAGGATTTACGCGAAGTTGGTGTTTCCGATGCACGTCAAGGCGTCGACAAGCAACTGCCAGAAGCGCTCGACGTCGACATCGACGCCGACGCGGTGCACACCTGCGCCGCTCACGGCATCGAGTCCGCGCCCGAGCTCGTAATCGTCGGCCACCCCGAGGGCGGAGGGGTCCTTACCCTCGACCGGGTCCCAGGTGCGGCGCAGGTCCACGACCGTCATGCCGCGGGTGAACTCGCCCCGCGTTTCCACCTGGATGGGGGCGGCGACGGTGCGCAGCACCGCGGGGTCGGCGACGGCCGCGACGGCGAGCGGGTCGTGCATCGGCGGGCCGGGGTAGCGGCGTTCCTTCATGTACGAGCCGCCGAAGAACTCCACCAGCTCCGCGATGAAGCGGGCCACATCCGTGCCCACGCCGCTGAGCTGGGCCATGCGCTCGGGCGTGGCCAGAACCTTGTGGGTGACGTCGAGGCCGACCATGGTCACGTCCCATCCGGCGCCGAAGACGATCTGCGCGGCCTCCGGGTCGCCGAGGATGTTGAACTCGGCCGCCGGGGTCATGTTGCCGGTATTGTGGCCACCACCCATGAGCGTGACGCCCGCGACGCGCCCGACGAGCTCGGGATAGGTGCGGGCGAACAGGGCGATGTTGGTCAAGGTGCCGGTGGGCACCAGCGTCACGGTGCCGGCCGGGTGCTGCCGGATGAGGTCGGCGATGAGCTCGATGGCGTGGCGCCCGTCGAGCTCGGCCCCGGGCGCGGGAAGCTGCGGGCCGTCGAGGCCGGAGTCGCCGTGGATCTCGTCGGGGATGAGCTGCGGCCCCACGAGCGGACGGTCGGCGCCGCGGGCGAACGGGACCCTCTCGATCGCCCCGACCCGGGCGAGCGCGAGGGCGTTGGTGGTGACCTTGTCCACGGTCTGGTTCCCGGCGACGGTGGTGACCCCGATCAGCTCGATCGACGGCGTGCCCCATGCGAGGAGCATGGCGATGGCGTCGTCGTGGCCGGGGTCGCAGTCGAGGATGATCTTGCGCGGTGTCTCTGCTGGCATTGTAGGCACTGTAGGCACTGTAGGCACTGTTGGCACTGTGTCTCCCTAGCGTTCGGTGTGTACCTAGGAGTCTAGGCGCAGCGGTCTAGGCTGAGACCCATGGCTTATTTGGACCACGCCGCCACCTCGCCGATGCGCCGCAGCGCGATTGACACCTGGGCCCGGTACGCCGGGGAGCTCAACCCGGGCGGCCAGTACGCGTCCGGCCGTCGCGCGAGCGCCGTTCTCGCCCAGGCCCGCGAGGACGTCGCCGAGCTTCTGGGCGCGGATCCCGTGGAAGTGGTGTTCACGGGCTCGGGTACGGAGGCGAACAACCTCGCGGTGCGCGGGCTGTACCGGTCCTCCCCGCTCGACCGGGTGGTCTCCAGCCCGATCGAGCACCCCGCGGTGCTGGAGACGGTCAAGGCGCTTGCCGTCGACGGGGCGCAGGTCGACTACCTCCCGGTCTCCCCGCAGGGTTTCGTCACCGACCTCTCCGCGCTGGACACCCCCGCCGCGGTGGCCGCGCTCATGTGGGCAAACAACGAGACGGGGGCGATCCAGCCGATCGAGCAGGCCGCGGCTCGGGCGCAGGAATCCGGCACCCCGCTGCACGTGGACGCGGTGCAGGTGGTGGGGAAGCTGCCGGTGGATTTCAGGGCACTGGGCGTGACGACGCTCGCCGCCAGCGCCCATAAGTTCGGCGGCCCCCGCGGCGTCGGCATCCTGCTGGCCAAGCGGTCGCCGGCGCCCGCGCCCGTGCTCACCGGCGGCGGGCAGGAGCGCGGGCTGCGCCCCGGCACTGTGGACGTGGCGGCCGCGGCGGCGACGGCGGCCGCTCTCCGGGAGGCGGTGGCCGAGATGGAGGACGCCGCCTCCCGCGTGGCCGCGCTGCGCGACGAGCTCGTGCGAGCCGTCGTGTCCACGGTTCCGGACACGGTCGTGACCACCGCCGAGCCGGCGCTGCCGTCACACGCGCACTTCAGGTTCCCCGGCGCCAACGGGGATGCGCTGATCATGCTGCTGGATACGCGCGGCATCGAGGCGTCGACAGGCTCGGCGTGCGCGGCGGGGGTCAACCGGGCGAGCCACGTGCTCGAGGCGATGGGCGTGCCCGAGCGGGAGCTGTCCGGGGCGCTGCGGCTTACGCTTGGGCGGACCACGACCCGCGAGGACATCGACCTGGTGGTGCGCGAGATCGCGGATGTTGTGGAGCGGGCACGAGTGGCCGGTTCACTCTGAAGTTGCAGTTGTGATGTGTGTGTCGCGTGTGAATTCGGTGCGACGTATCCGGTAGCGTGCGCTGCATGCATGCACACCGGAGGCTTCACACCGTTTTCGCCGCACTCGTCGCGGCCGTTTTGACCACCGCCCTCGCCGTCGTCGTCCCGTTCAGCCCGACCTCGCGCACCGACGCCGGCGCGCAGAACATCCCCGGCATCGTCCAAGGAGTGGATGTCGCGGGCCACCAGCGCCCGGGAGGGCGGCCGATCGACTGGCGCACCGTCGCCGGCCCGGGCGGCCAGCACTTCGCCTTTGTCAAGGCCACGGAGGGCGAGGGCTGGAAGAACGAGTTTTACTATGAGGACGCCCACGCCGCCGCGGACGCCGGCCTCAAAGTCGGCGCCTACCACTACGCGCGGCCCGCGGAGAGCCCCGTGACCCAGGCGCAGCACTTCGCCGCGACGATCAACGCCGGCCCCGCGCTGTCCCTTCCCCCCGTGCTCGACCTCGAGGTGGATGAGGGATTGTCCCCGGTGGCGCTCGCCGCATGGACCGGCACGTTCTTGAGCGAGGTCGAGCGCGCCACCGGCGTCAAGCCGATGATCTACACCTACCGCTACTTCTGGTACGAGCGCATGGACAACACCTCCGCGTTCACCGGCTACCCGCTGTGGCTCGCCGCCTACCAGAACCAGGCGCCGCACCCGGTCGGCGGCTGGGACAAGATCTCGTTCTGGCAGCGCTCCGATTCCGGCCGCCTGCCCGGCATGCACACCCCGGTGGACATGAACGTGTTCAACGGCTCCGCGGCCGACCTCGGCGCGTTCTCCGTCGGCAACTACTCAGCCGGCGGCGGGGTGCTGGAATCCTTCCAGGTGCCGGAATCGGGCGAGCTTAACGTGCTCGAGCAGGACAACACCGCCCTCGTCGTCGCCATCCTCGGCCTGGCCACCGGAATCCTCGGCTCGCAGCAGATAACCGACGCCGCCGCCCAGTTCGGCTTCAGCCCGGACGACGCGAGCAACATCGCCGCCGCGGTGCAGAAGCTCGCCGCCGACGGCCGCCTGCCTGTCGACGACCTGCGCACCATGATGCTCGGTGAATACTCCGTCGGAGACCTGCTCATCCTGATCAACAACGCGCAGCATTAGGGTTCAGAAAGCCCTACAGTTGGTCTGCTACACCCTCGACTTCATGCGCCGCGACACCGCCGGGTTCCGGCCCACCGTGGAGTTCCTGCTCGCGGAGGCCGCCGCGGTGGCCGCAGATCAGGAGCTGAAATGGGTCTCGCTCTCCAGAGCTCCGCTGGCGCACTCGGACGAGCCGGACTCGCTGCTCGAGGTGCTCCTGGATAGGGCTGGAGCGCGCATCGAGCCCCTGTACGGCTTCCGCTCCCTGGCCGCCTCGAAGTACAAGTTCCACCCCACCCACTCCGGCTGGTACCTGGCCTACGTGGTCAGGGAGTTTCTGGTGCAGTCGGGGAGTCAGTCGGGGGATCGTGGCGGGGCACCGTCGCCAGCGCTCGCGCCCACCGATCGTCCTTGAACTGGGCGGGGACAGCTCCCTGCAGCAGGGCGCGCGTGAGCTGCGGGGACGCCTCTATCGGCTGGTTGGCACCGACCAGGACGATGTTGCCGTAGCGGCGGCCCTTGAGCATCGGCGGATCCGCGATCGCGGCCAGGTGCGGCCACACCTCGCCCATGCCGGCCAGCTCCTCCTTCGCCTCCTTCAGGTCGGCGTGTGCGCCGCAGTTCGCCACGTAGACGCCGGTCTCGCTCAGGCTCTCGCGCGCCGCCCGGAAGAACTCGACCGTGGTCAGGTTGCGCGGGGTGGTGGCGGAGGAGAACACGTCGCGGATGATCACGTCGCGCGTGGCGGGTTTGAACCCGTCGGTGACCTCGCGGGCGTCGCCCACGCGGATCTTCACGGCGGGGGCCCGGGGGACGTCGAAAAGCTCGCGGGCGAGGACGGCCAACTCGCTGTCAATTTCGACGACGGTGTTGCGCGAGCCCTCCCACCGGGAGGCGAAGTACCGGGCGAGGGAGCACGCGCCGCCGCCCAGGTGGGTCAGGCGCGGCTTCTCCCAGCGGGCGTGGTCGTCGAGGAGGTCGGCGATCCAGCGCATGTACTCGAAGTCGAGGCGCTCGGGCTCGCCCGGCACGATCGAGGAGCTGGGCACCCCGTTGACGAGCAGGGTGAGCGACCCGTCGCGCTCGCGGATGACTTCGGCGACTCCGGTGTCAATCTCGTAGAGCTCGCTTTGTGGGGTCATGTCCAGCGAGAGTACACTCACCGGCCATGCGGGTCTTGGCAGCGATGAGCGGCGGCGTCGACAGTTCAGTGGCGGCTGCCAGGCTTGTCGACGCCGGCCACGACGTTGTCGGAGTCCACCTCGCGCTCTCCCGCGACCCCCAGGCCACCCGGGAGTCCGCGCGCGGCTGCTGCTCGCTGGAGGACTCCGCCGACGCGCGCCGGGTGTGCGACAAGCTGGGTATCCCCTTCTACGTGTGGGACTTCTCGGACCGGTTCAAAGAGGACGTGATTGACAATTTCGTCTGGTCCTACGAGCACGGCGAGACCCCGAACCCGTGCCTGCGCTGCAACGAGAAGATCAAGTTCGCGGCGCTGCTCGACCGCGCCCTGGCGCTCGGCTTCGACGCCGTGGCCACCGGCCACTACGCCATCCTCGACAGCGACGGCAACCTGCGCCGCAGCGCCGACCCGCTAAAGGATCAGTCCTACGTGCTCGGCGTGCTCACCCGCGCCGAGCTCGACCACTGCATCTTCCCCGTGGGCGACACGGAAAAGCCGCAGATCCGCGAGGAGGCCAAGCGCCACGGCTTCTCGACGGCCGCGAAACCGGACTCCTATGACATCTGCTTCATCCCCGACGGCAACACCCAGGCCTTCCTCGGCCGGACCATCGGCATGCGCCCCGGCATGATCGTCGACGCGGACGGCACGGAGCTCAAACAGCACGACGGGGCGTTCCAATACACCATCGGCCAGCGCCGCGGCCTGAACCTCCGCGTGCCCGCGGCCGACGGGCAGCCGCGCTACGTCACCGACATCGACTCCGCCACCGGCGTGGTCACCGTGGGCCCGCGCACCGCGCTCGAGGTGCGCGAGATCCGCGCCGACCGCCTCAAGGTGCTCCACCCGGCGATGACCGGGGAGTTCGAGGCGAACGTGCAGATCCGCGCGCACGGGGGCGTGGTCGCCTGCCACGCCTCCGTAACCGGCGACGAGATGACGCTCACCCTGCACGAGCCGCTCGAGGGCGTGGCGCGCGGCCAGGCCGCCGTGCTGTATATGCCCGATCCGGACGGGCTGGGCGACGTCGTTCTGGGTTCCGGCACGATCTGCGCCACCGCGTAGGGCGCCCGCTCCTTCCCCCTAAACTCGGACGGCTCAACTTGCTGCTATTGCGCCTAAACTTGGGGCATGTTGGGGCGTCTGAGTTTAGGGCGAAGGCGAGCCACGCCAGCTCAAGGAGGAAGCAATGACCGCATTCGGCCTCGGTACCCTACCCGGCACCGACTTGGCTAAGGCCGCGGAGATCGTCCTGGGGGAGAGCCCCACCCCGCACATCCCGCAGCTCCCCGAGCGCGGCCTGGGCTCCGACCTCGTCGGGCGCACCGCGGCGCTGCTCGACATCCCCGTCGACCGCGGCCCGCGCGGCTGGCGCGTGGCCACCCAGCACCGCACCGCGCGCGACCAGATGGCGCGCGACCTTGACCACCTTGAAGGGCTGTGGGGCAGCGTCCCCGACGTCAAGGTCCAGCTCGTGGGCCCGTGGACCCTGGCCGCGCAGATCGAGATGGCCAACGGACACCGCATGATCACCGACCCCGGGGCGCTGCGCGACGTCACCGAGGCGCTCCTGGAGGCGGTGCGGGCGCACCGGGCGGACGTCGAGAAGCGCTTTGACGCGCGCACCATCCTCCAGCTCGACGAGCCTGCGCTCGCGGACCTGATGGCGGGCGCGATCGCGGGCGCGACCGACTACGAGACGATCCCGGCGGTGCCCGAGCCCGAGGAGCGGCTGTCGCTTTTCGACGCCCACCTGCTCAACACCACCGCCCTCGTGGACAGCCAGTGGCTCACCGTCGACCTGGACCGAGTCCGCTCCGTGCCCGACAAGGACCGCCTGGCCCAGCTCGTGGAGAGCGGCACCCGGTTGGCCATCGCCCCGGAGGAGCCGAAGCGGGTGTGGCGCTTCCTCGACGAGCTCCAGCTCGACCCGGCCGGAGTGGGGCTGGATGTGTGGGCGCGGCCGGCCGCGACCTTGACGGAGGCGGCCGCGAACTACCGCGGTGCGCGCGAGATGTGGGAGGGGCTGGGCTAACCGGCCATCGGCCAGCTCAGCGAGAAGTCGGAGACGTCGCGGCCTTCCGACTCAAAGTAAGCCTTGAGGTCCATCTGGCACTCGTAGTACTGCACCGCCTGGTACTCCATGAGCTCGTCGTAGGACATCTGGGCGAGCTCCGGCCACATGCGCACCTGCTTCCAGGCGATGCGTGCCGCGGCGGTGGCATCGGCCGTCGCCTCGTGGGCGTTGTCCAGGCGCACGCCGTAGAACTCGCTGAGCACGCCCAGGTTGCGCTTGCCCTTGCGGTAGCGGTCCTTGGCGCGGTCGACGACCAGCGGGTCGTACACGGGGCCGTCGACGGTGAAGTCGCCGGTGAGGGTGCGCAGCACGGTCAGGTCGTAGGGGGCGTTGAACACGATGAGCGTCAGGCCGTCGGACCAGCCGCGCCGGATCGCCGCGACGGTCTCGGCGAGAACCTCGTCGTGGGGGCGGCCCTCGGCGCGCGCCTTCTGCGTGGTGATGCCGTGCACCGCGGCGGCCTTCGCCGGGATGTCCACTCCGGGATCGGCGAGTTCCTCGGTGGACGTGAGCGAGGAGCCGTCGATACGCACGAGCGCCGAGGTTACGATGCGCGCCTCGGCAGGGTTGGCCGAGGTGGTCTCCAGGTCGAAGGAGAGCATGCGGGAGGCGTCGAACGAAGGCATGGCCTTAACTCTAGACTGGCTTGGTGTGAGCGACATTTCCGCAGACCTGCACCGCCAATGGGACGACCTCGCCGAGGAGGTGCGCCACCACCGCGACCTGTACTACAACGGCCAGCCGGTGATCTCGGACAAGGAGTTCGACGAGCTGTACCAGCGTCTCGTGGCATTCGAGGAGGCGCACCCGGAGCTCGCCGTGCCGGAGTCGCCGACGAAGGAGGTCGGCGCGCCGGTCTCGAGCGCGTTCGACGACGTCGAGCACCCCAAGCGGATGATGAGCCTGGACAACGTGTTCTCGGCCGAGGAACTCGCCGATTGGCTGGCGAAGACGCCGGGCCCGTACCTCACCGAGCTGAAGATCGACGGCCTGTCCATCGACCTGATCTACGAAAACGGCGAGCTCACCCGCGCCGCCACGCGTGGCGACGGACGCGTCGGGGAGGACATCACCGCCAACGCCCGCGTCATCCCCGACATCCCGCACACGCTGACGGGGGACTTCCCGGCGCTCGTGGAGGTCCGCGGCGAGGTGTTCATCCGCCCCGAGGACTTCCCGGAGCTCAACGAGCAGCGCATCGCCGAGGGCGGCAAGCCGTTCGCCAACCCGCGAAACACCGCCGCCGGGGGACTGCGGCAGAAGAACCCCGAGGACGTGAAGAAGCGCCGGCTGCGCATGATTTGCCACGGCATCGGCGCCCGCGAGGGGTTCGCGCCCGAGACCCAGCACGAGGCCTACGAGAAGCTCGCCGAGTGGGGGCTTCCCGTATCCGAGTACACGCGCCGGGCGGAGACGGCGCAGCAGGTCCACGAAGCCGTGGAGTATTGGGCCGACCACCGCCACGACGCGATCCACGAGATGGACGGGGTGGTGGTCAAGGTCGACAGTGTCGCGGGCCAGCGCGCGCTGGGTTCGACCTCCCGCGCGCCGCGCTGGGCGATCGCGTACAAGTACCCGCCCGAGGAGGTGACCACGAAGCTGCTGGATATCGAGGTCTCCGTCGGCCGCACGGGGCGCGCGACCCCGTTCGCGGTGCTCGAGCCCGTGTTCGTCTCGGGCTCGACGGTGTCGCTGGCCACGCTGCACAACCAGCATGAGGTCAAGCGCAAGGGCGTGCTCATCGGGGATACGGTGGTGATCCGCAAGGCCGGCGAGATCATCCCCGAGGTGCTGGGCCCCGTCGCGGATCTGCGCGACGGCAGCGAGCGCGAGTTCATCTACCCGAAGGACTGCCCGGCGTGCGGCACGGAGCTTGCGCCGGCCAAGGAGGGCGACGCGGACTGGCGCTGCCCGAACACGCGCTCGTGCCCGGCGCAACTGTCGCAGCGTTTGAAGTACCTGGCATCCCGCGGCGCGTTCGACATCGAGGCGCTCGGGGAGAAGGGTGCGATTGACCTCATCGACTCGGGCGTGCTCGTCGACGAGGGTGACCTGTTCGACCTAACCGAGGAAGACCTCAAAAAGTCCAGCGCCTACACCACCAAGGCGGGAAACGTCAACGCCGCGGGCAAGAAGCTACTGGCCAACCTGGACACCGCGCGCGAGCGCGAACTGTGGCGTGTGCTGGTTGCGCTCTCGATCCGCCACGTTGGGCCCACCGCCGCCCGCGCGCTCGCAGCGCGCTACGCCTCAATGCAGGCGCTTATCGACGCCCCTGTAGCCGACCTCGCCGATACCGACGGCGTGGGGTTGGTTATCGCGCAGTCCTTCAAGGACTGGTTTACGGTGGACTGGCACCGCGACATCGTGGACAAGTGGGCTAAGGCCGGGGTGCGCATGGTCGACGACACCTCCGATGCCGCCCCGCAGACCCTCGAGGGACTTACCGTCGTGGTGACGGGAACCCTGGAGAACTTCTCCCGCGACGAGGCGAAGGAGGCGATCCTGTCACGCGGCGGGAAGGCGGCCGGCTCGGTGTCGAAGAAGACCAGTTACGTCGTGGTGGGAGAAAACGCGGGATCGAAGGAGGACAAGGCGCGCGAGCTTGGCGTTCCCATCCTCAACGAGGAGCAGTTCGAGCAGCTGCTTCAGACCGGGTCGGCGCAGTAGCGGCGTATTTGTACACCGCTAACCCGACGGTTGCGGCGGCGAGGAACGCGAGCGCCGGCCACACCCAAAACGGTACAGCCTCGTACCACATGATAGCGCGCGACAGCAGCAGGACGACGGCCACGGTAAAAACCGGGCTGACCAGGTGGCTCAGCGACCACGTTGGCCGGCGCCACGCCCGGAAGGACTCGTAGGCCAACGCACCTACGCACGTGGCGACAAGAATGTAGCTGATCATCACTTATCTGTCCCTTCGAGTTCTTTGAGCAGGTCCACGGCGAGCCCGTCGACCCACATGCTGCTGGAGTTAGCGACGAACACGGCATCCTCGCCGTCCGGGGACCACAGGAGCATGGTCCTGAATCCACCGGTCCCGCCGTTGTGGAAGGTGTACTCGGTCCCACCTATCTCCCTGTTGCCCCACCCGTACTCGGGGCGGCCGTGGTCGGCGACCCACCGCGCATACTTCGCCATGTCCGCCGGGGTGGAGCGGATGGCGCCCGTCGGGGCCCAGCCGTCCATGTCCCAGGGCTCAACGGTGCGACCCTGCAAGCCGAGTCCTCGGGAGCTGTACTCTCCGGAGCCGGACGTCGCGAGGTACGTCTCATCCATGCCTGCGGGCTCGAGGATTGAGGTGCGCAGCAATTCCTCGTAACTGACGTTCGCGTTGCGGGCCAGAAGCTGCCCGAGAAGGGCGTGGCCGTAGTTGGAGTAGTTGCGCTGGCCGCGATTCTTCAGCTCTGCGTCGCCCGCGTGGGAGATAATCTCATCGGCTGTCGCCTCGCGGTAGGGGTTGCCGTGGAATAAAACCGCAGGTATGCGGTTGCTCAAAAGTTCGGCGGGCACAGAGCTCAACCCGGCGGTGTGGTTGGCGAGCTCTTCCATGGTGACGTCGGCGATCGGGGCGCCGGGGACGTCGATAAGCTCGCCGACTGTTGTTGCAAGCGTGATGTCGCCGCTTGTAATCTGCTGGCGCAGTAGCTCGGCGTTGAAGGTTTTGGTGATGGAGCCGATTTCGAATTCCGTGTGCTCGTCGGCGTCGAGGCCGCCAAAGCGGACGTTGCCGTTGTCGAGGAAGAAGGCGGCGAGGTCGTTGTGCCCGGGTTCGGCGTTGTTGCGAAGCGCGCTGGAGACGGACGCATCGCCCGTGGCGTGCGTGCCCACCGTGATCGGGCGGGGCCCGAGAAGCAGCATCACGGTCAGTGTGGCGATTACGGCGAGGCCGCTGGCGGCCAGAGCAGTCGGTTTCATCAGTGGGCCTCGCACGCTGTGATGATCACCATCAGTGGAATGACGCGGGCGGGGGGAATGGCGTACCCGCCGTCGCGCTTGGTCACCCAACCCGCGGCGTGTAGCGCGCCCAGGTGGTGGTAAGCCGTACCCGTGGAGGAGACGATGCCTTCCGACACGAGCTCGGCAACAGTGGCGGGAGCTCCCAAAAGGCGGCGCAGGATCTCTCCGCGCTGCGGGTGGGCGAGTGCGGACAGGCGCGAGATCTCGTCCTCCCAGGGGCTGTCTGTAACCCAGTGGGTGGGACGGGACCACTCGTATTCGTAGTGGCCGATGCCGGTGTCGACGGCCCCGCCGAACGTGACGGCGCCGTCGATGAGGTCGTCGTTGTCTTTGATCGCCTCGATGAGGGCGAAGGCGGGGGGCTGTTGCTGGGGAGGCGTGAAATGGGCTTCGAGCTGCGCGACGCGCCGCTCGAGGGCGGCGACGCGGTCAATGTCTATGTTCATGATTCTAGAATAACAGAAATATAGAAGCGAAGGCTCCCAACTAACTCTGCGGCCCGATAGCGCATTGAGGTCTTCGCGGTTCGTCCCCAATACACGCGGTACGATCAGCCCATGGCTGGTGGAGCGGGGTCCGAGGGGCGATATCTCCGCCGAGACGATCCTTCTGGCCGCGGAGGAACTTCTCGCCAGCCACGGGCCCGGAGCGCTGACGCAGCGCCGCATCGCGAAACAGGCCGGGGTCAGTCCCACAGCCCTCTACACCTATGCCGCCGACCTGGAGGAGATCCGGATAGAGCTAGGCGACAGGTTCCTCGGAGCAATCGATACAGGGCTGTTGCTTATCGACGATCCCGAAACCGCGCTTGCGACCTTCCTCCAGCACGTGCAGAAGCTCTTCACCGATAACCCCGGTCACGCCCAGCTTCTCGCGCAACAGCGCATCGCGGGACCCAACGCCCTGAAACTCAACGAAACACTACTGACGTTTTTCCAGGTTGCGGTGGGGCACAGTGCCGAGGCTGCGGCCGGCATCACCGGTGTGCACACCGAGTGGGTCTACGGGCATGCCCTCATTGCCGCCGACAACGGTGTCACCCGCGGTTTCGCCCGCGCCCTCGGACGGCAGGAGATGTCGCGATACCCCCTGACGGCGGCGATGATCGGTCAGGCTGGCCCCGGCCTTGATTTTCGGGCCGGAGATGAGATTGTCCGCGGCCTCATGGTGCGGGCGTTGACGTCCCCGCCGACCGGCGGCCGGGGGCAAGCGCAACAGCCGCCAACACGAGAGCTGTGAAGGTGATGCCCGCGACTACCCAATGGTCGGCGGCGCTGGGGCCGGCGGGCAGGCTGATCAGATTCAAAGTGGACAGGGGCAGAGCGTGCGCGAAGGCAGCCGGCCATGGAGAACCGAAACGGTGGGCTGTCGCGCTGAGCAACAAACCGAGCGCGAAGAGCGTAAGCGTCGAGGTCAGCGCAGCATCCAGCGGCAGGACGCCTTGGTAGACCATGGTCCCGTGGAGCGGGAGATGGAAAATCACCCACAGCCCCGAGATTACGGCCGAGGAGCGCCAAACACCGGTATCGCCCAGGCATGAGTGAAGGAACCCGCGCCATGCCACATCCTCGCCGAGAGTGCTCAGTGAGAACAGCAGTGTCGCCGGAGCAATGAACGCCAGCGCCCGCAGGTAGAAGCTGGCAGAATGGGGCTCGCCAACTCCAGCAGCAAGCGCGACGGCCGCCGCGATGGCGTAGGTGCTCAGCAGCACACCCACGGCAACCAGGCTGCCGATGACGGCTCTGCGCCAGGGGGTGCGAAGCCGAAACCAGCCCAGCACGTCGCGCTGGCGATACGCCACGATCACCGTTGCTGCGACAATGGCGGGAATCCACCTGGCGACGATGACGAACCAATTGGGGATAACGACGTCGAGCATGAGGAAAGCCCCGCACACTGCCGTGATGGCCAGCACGACGGCAACGGAAAACGTCAGTGCCATCGACCGGCGTAGTTTATTTGAGCGCTGCACAAATTGGAGCATACCAGGCCGGAGGTCGGGTGGCAGTGGAATACTTAGCGCAGCATCGCGCCGATGATGCGCCCCAGGTCCCCGATCTGCGAGACCTCGGAGGCGAGGAAGTCCGGCCCGCCGATGCGTCCCACCACCAGCACCAAGTCGGTGCCGGCCAGCGGGGAGATGGCCAGGGTGGTGTCCAGCAGCCACCAGGCCTCGGGCACCCACGTGTCGGTTTCGGGGTGGAGGATGCGCGCGGTGGTGACGTCGACAAGCTGCGGTGTCGTTCCGTCGTCGCCGGGGGCGGCCTGGGATGCGGCGATGCGCACGAGGCCGTCGGGGGTCTCGCGCACGACCACGGCCCACGACGAGGTCATGGCCTTCGGCATGACGGAGACCAGCTCGGCCGTCGCGGCAGAGACGTCGTCGGTGACACCCGCGATGCGCGCGAGCATCTGAACCTGCCCGCGGCGGTCCACCCGGCCGGTGAAGGGGCGGATCGAGTCGACTTCCACCCCTTCGACGGAGCTGGCGGCGGTAATCAGAGCGTCGGCAAGCGTGCCCGTGGGAAGTTCCACCACGATGTCGTCGGTGACCACGGCGCCGCGGCCTTCCCGCTCCAGCTGGACGATGTCCACGGAGCGGATGTCGGCGTCGATCATGCCGAACGCTTCCGCGAGTTCGCCGAGGCTTCCCGGGACGTCCGGCAGATGGACGCGGATGAGGTAAGACATGCATCAAGTTATATCACTGGCAGTGACCCAGATCCCTCAACCGGAGTGTCCGGCCGGTGACGTAAGATGAGGGCGTTTGCTAGTTTCAGCCGCAATTACGAGGATAGGAACCACATTGTCGGAGAACTCCATTTCCCGAGACGAGGTGTCCCGCATCGCGCGTCTCGCCCGCATCGCCCTGACAGATGAGGAGCTCGACCAGATCGCGCCGCAGCTCGACCACATCGTCGACGCCGTGTCCAAGGTGCAGCAGGTGGACACCCAGGGAGTCGAGCCGATGAGCCACCCGCACTCCATCGACGCCGGGATGCGCCCGGATGTGGAGAAGAAGACGCTGACGCAGGAGCAGGCGCTCGACCAGGCGCCGGCCGCGCAGGACGAGCGTTTCGTGGTTCCGCAGATTCTTGGGGAAGGGGAGTAGGGCCATGACCGATTACGTGATTCCGTCCGATGGGCTGATTTCCCTCCCGGCCCACGAGCTGTCGCGGAAGATCCAGGCAGGCGAGGTGACCTCCCGCGAGGTCACCCAGGCGTTCCTCGACCGCATCGCGGAGACCGACTCCGAGCTCGGCGCCTTCCTGCACGTGAGCGCGGAGGCGGCCCTGGCCGCGGCCGACGCGGTGGACGCGCAGGTCGCCGCAGGGGAGGCGCCGGCGTCTGCGCTGGCGGGCGTGCCGCTGGCGCTCAAGGACCTGCTCGTGACCACCGACGCGCCCACGACCGCCGCGTCCAAGATACTCGAGGGCTACATGAGCCCGTACGACGCCACCGTGGTGACCAAGCTGCGCGAGGCGGGTATCCCGATCATCGGCAAGACCAACCTCGACGAGTTCGCCATGGGCTCCTCCGGCGAGAACTCCGCGTACTACCCGACGAAGAACCCCCACGATCTCACCCGCGTCCCCGGCGGCTCCGGCTCCGGCACCGCCGCCGCGCTCGCCGCGGGACAGGCGCCGCTGGGCATCGGCACCGACACCGGCGGCTCCATCCGCCAGCCCGCCTCCCTGACCGGCACCGTGGGAGCGAAGCCGACCTACGGCGGGGTGTCCCGCTACGGCGTGATCGCCAACGCGTCGTCGCTCGACCAGGTCGGGCCGTGCGCCAACACCGTGCTGGACACCGCCCTGCTGCACGAGATCATCGCCGGCCACGACGAGTTCGACGCGACCTCCGTCGACCGCCCCGTCCCGGCGGTTGTCGCCGCCGCGCGCGAAGGTGCGTCCGGGGATTTGAGCGGCGTGAAGATCGGCCGCGTAAAGCAGTTCTCCCGCCCCGGCACCCAGGACGGCGTGAACGAGGTCATCGAGGCCGCCTTCGCGCAGCTCGCCCGGCAGGGCGCGGAGATCATCGAGGTCGACTGCCCCAACTTCGACAACGTCATGGGCGCCTACTACCTCATCCAAACCTCCGAGGTGTCCTCCAACCTGGCCCGCTTCGACGGCATGCGCTACGGCCTGCGCGCAGGCGACGACGGCACCCGCTCCGCCGAGGAGGTCATGGCGCTGACCCGCGGCGAGGGCTTCGGCGACGAGGTCAAGCGCCGCATCATCCTGGGCACCTACGCGCTCTCCGTGGGCTACTACGACGCCTACTACCTGCAGGCGCAGCGCGTGCGCAACCTCGTCGCGCAGGATTTCCGGGCCGCGTTCGACCAGGTCGACGTCATCGCCGGGCCCGCGGTGCCCACCACCGCCTTCCCGCTGGGCGACAAGATCGACGACCCGCTGGCGATGTACAACTTCGACCTGTTCACCCTGCCGCTGAACCTCGCCGGCCTGCCAGGCATGTCCGTGCCGGCCGGCACCGCCTCAGACACCAACCTGCCCGTGGGCCTGCAGCTCATCGCCCCGGCGTTCGAGGACGACCGCATGTACCGCGTGGGTGCCGCATTTGAAGCAGGCCGCCGCTAACCGCCCCGGCCACGCGCGGGCGCTGGCGGCGCTTGCCGCCGGATACTTCCTGGTCATGGTGGACCAGGGGGTCACGCCCGTGATCACCCCGCACCTGCCGTTGGGCGTGGGTGAGGCGGTGTGGCTGACCAGCGTCTACCTGATCTGCACGGTCGTGCCGATGCCGGTCGCCGGCCGGCTCGGGGACCGCTACGGCCAGCGCCTCGTCTTCCTGTGCGGGCTCGCCGCGTACACGGCGGCGCTGGGACTGGCGGCGGTGTCGTGGTCGCTGCCGAGCCTCGTGGCGGCCCGCGCCCTCCAGGGCTTGGGCTCCGCGGCGTTCCTGCCCCAGGCCTTCGGCATGATCAACCGCATCATCCCGAACGACCGCCGCGGCCGCGCCTTCGCGGCGTGGGGGGTCGTAGGCTCCGTCGGCTCGCTGCTCGGCCCCATCCTCGGCGGCGTGCTTGTCGGCGGCGGCTGGCGCGCGGCCTTCGCTGCCCAGGCGCTCGCCGGGCTTCTCGCCGTTGTCGCCGCGAGCCGCTGGCTGCCGGCTCTTCCCACCGCCCCCGCGCGTATCGACGCCTTATCCACCGCGCTCTCCCTGGCCGGGCTGGGTGCGGTGGTCTACGGTGTGCAGTTCCTCAACCTGCCCGCCGTCATCGTGGGCGTGGCCCTGCTGGCGGTGTTCCTGGTCATGCAGGCGCGCGGGGGTAAGGACGCTCTCGTTCCCGTGCGCCTGTTTTCGGACGGCAACTTCTCCGCGGGCACCCTCGGCATCGCCGCCATGGGGTTTACGGCCGCGGCCCTCTTCATCCCGGTGATGTACTGGCTGCAGGGTGACGCCGGGGTGGCGTCGTCACGCGCGGGGCTCATCGTGGCCCCGATGTCGCTGGTGGCTCTGGTGCTTACGCCGTGGGCGGGGGAACTCGCCGACCGCGTCAGCCCGCGGGCGCTCTCGGCGGCGGGCTTCGGTGTCATGGCCGCGGGCCTGCTGCTCGGGTGGTGGGTCATCGAATTCGATCGGCCGGCGCTGTGGTTCGCGCTGGTCACTGCGGTTCTGGGGGCGGGCAGCGCGTTCGTGTGGGCGCCGAACGCGACGACGACGATGCGGTTCGTGCCCGAGGACGCCGCGGGCGCGGCCTCCGGGCTCTACAACACGGTGCGGCAGGTCGGCTCCGTCGTGGGCGTGGCGCTCGTCGGGGCCGTGCTCGCCGGCGGGCCGGTGTCGGAGACTGCGGCGCCCGCGCTGCTGGCCGTTCTCGCCGCCACCCTGCTCGGCCTCGCCAGCACCGCTTTCCTGCGCAGGGACGTGGCAGAAGAAAAACGCTAGGGTTGAGGCCATGCGACTAGCCACACTCACATGCGGTGGAGACTGCCCGGGGCTTAATGCTGTCATCCGGGGGATCGTGCGCACCGCGAGCTCCGAGTACGGCTCCACCGTCGTCGGGTACCTGGACGGGTGGAGCGGCCTGCTGAAGGACAGGCGCATCGACCTCTACGACGATGCGTTCATTGATTCCATCCTCCTGCGCGGCGGGACCATCCTGGGCACCGGGCGGCTTCACCCGGACAAGTTCAAGGCCGGGCTGGACACCATCAAGCGCAATCTTGATGACGCCGGCATTGACGCGCTGATCGCCATCGGCGGCGAAGGCACCCTCAAGGGGGCGAAGTGGCTCTCCGACAACGGCGTGCACGTGGTGGGCGTGCCCAAGACCATTGACAATGACGTCGCCGCCACTGACTACACCTTCGGGTTCGACACCGCGGTGTCCGTGGCCACCGACGCCATCGACCGCCTGCACACCACCGCGGAATCCCACAACCGCATCCTCATCGTGGAGGTCATGGGGCGCCACGTCGGCTGGATCGCCCTGCACGCGGGAATGGCCGGAGGCGCGCACTACACCGTGATCCCCGAGGAGCCCTTCGACATCGCGGAAATCTGCAAGGCCATGGAGCGGCGCTTCCAGATGGGGGAGAAGTACGGAATCATCGTCGTGGCCGAGGGCGCGGTGCCCAAGGAAGGCACCATGGACGCGGGCTTGGGCGAGGAGGACGAGTTCGGCCACGTCACCTTCAACGGCATGGGCCAGATCATCGCCGACGAAATCAAGAACCGCCTGGGCTACGACGTGCGCACCACCGTGCTGGGCCACATCCAGCGCGGCGGAACGCCGACCGCCTACGACCGTGTCCTGGCGACGCGTTACGGCATCAACGCGGCTCGGGCCGCGCACGAGGGCAAATTCGACACCTGTGTCGCCCTGCACGGCGAGGATATCGAGCTCGTGTCCTTAGAAAGCGCGGTCGCGCACCTGAAGCAGGTCCCGGAGAGCCGCTACCGCAGCGCGCGCACCATGTTCGGTTAGGGGGCCTCTCTACGCACGTGTCATGTGGTGGAATTAGAATCCCAACGCATGGAACAGAATACGTCTTCACTGCAGCAGCAGCCACCCGAGCGTGATGAGGATCGCTCAGCCTATTTAGCCACCCTCGGATTCCCCCTCCTCGTGCTCGCGGGCGGGGCCGTCGGATACTTCGCCCCGGGCGTCGTGGAGCCCATCTCGGGATGGACCACGTGGCTGCTCGGGGTGGTCATGTTCGGCATGGGCCTGACCCTGCGCCCGGTCGACTTCGCGCTCGTGGCCAAACGCCCGTTGCCGGTTCTCATCGGCGTGGTCGCGCAGTTCGTCATCATGCCCGCCACCGCCGTTCTCGTGACCTATCTGCTCAACCTGCCCCCAGAGCTCGCCGCCGGCGTGATCCTGGTCGGCTGCGCGCCCGGCGGCACGTCCTCGAACGTGGTCACCTACCTGGCCCGCGGCGACGTCGCGCTGTCGGTGACCATGACCTCGGTCTCCACTCTCCTCGCACCCATCATGACGCCGCTTCTCACCCTGTGGCTCGCCGGCCAGCACATGCCGGTCAGCGCCGCGGCCATGGCGGGGTCGATCATGAAAATGGTGCTCATCCCGGTTGCCGCCGGTCTAATCGTGCGGCTCCTGCTCCCCAAGGTCGTCGCACGCATCCTTCCCGCCCTGCCCTGGATCTCGGTTATCGCCATCTCCATGATTGTGGCGATCGTGGTCTTCGGGTCGCGGGAAAAGATCGTCCAGGCGGGCCTCATCGTGCTCGCCGCTGTGGCCATCCACAACATCCTGGGGTACCTGCTGGGGTACCTGACCGGCAAGCTCACCGGCCAGCCGGAATCCGCTTCGCGCACGATGTCGATCGAGGTGGGGATGCAGAACTCGGGCCTGGCGGCGACTCTCGCCTCGACCTATCTCAGCCCGCTGGCGGCCCTGCCGGGCGCGGTGTTCTCCGTCTGGCACAACCTGTCCGGCGCGGTCGTCGCGCTGTTGGCCCGCAGCGCCGACGAACGCGCCGCCCGCCGCGCTAGCATGTCCGCATGACCCACGCCGCATCACGCTCGTCACAACCGCGAGAGGCCGTCGCGATGTCCGGCCCCGTCGTGCGCTTGGAAGCCCTCGGCCCGGCCCACGCCGACGACCTGCGCGCGGCGGTGGGCGACCTCGGGGCGACGTGGTACGTCGACCACGTCCCCGCGCCGGAGGAGGTGGACGCCCAGATCGCGTTTCTCGCGGCCAGCGACAACTACGTCCCGTGGGCCGTCATCGATGCGGAAACGGGCCGCGCGGTGGGCGTGACCTGCATCTACAACATCGACGAGCGCAACAAGCACTGCGAGCTGGGGTACACCTGGCTCTCCAGGGAGTCCCAGGGCACGCTGACCAATCCCGCCCTGAAGCTCCTCGTGCTCACCCGGGTCTTCGATGACCTCGGCTTCATGCGCGCGGAGTTCCGCTGCCATTCCATGAACTGGCAATCCCGGAGGTCCTTAGAAAAGCTCGGCGCCACGCTCGAGGGAACGCTTCGCCGCCACCGGATCATGAACAACGGCACGGTGCGCGATTCCTGCATCTACTCCATCCTGGACTACGAGTGGCCGACCGTGAAGTGCGGGCTCCAGGCACGCCTCGACTCGGCGCGGCACTAGCGGCGATAGACTGTCACCCATGACTGCCTACGATCTGATGGATTTTGATGACGTCCTGGACAAGTACGACCCCGTGATGGGGCTTGAGGTCCACGTCGAGCTGGGGACGGAAACCAAAATGTTCTCCACGTCCTCGGCGCACTTCGGGGCAGCCCCGAACACAAACGTCGACCCGGTCTCGCTGGGCCTGCCGGGCGCGCTCCCCGTGGTCAACGCCAAGGGCGTGGAGTGGGCCATCAAGATCGGCCTCGCGCTGAACTGCACCATCGCGGAAAGCTCACGGTTCGCGCGCAAGAATTACTTCTACCCGGACCAGCCGAAGAACTACCAGATCTCGCAGTACGACGAGCCCATCGCCTACGACGGCTACCTGGATGTGGTGCTGGAGGACGGCACTGAGTGGCGCGTCGAAATCGAGCGCGCCCACATGGAGGAGGACACCGGCAAGCTCACGCACCTAGGCTCGGCCTCCGGCCGCATCACTGGGGCAACTGCCTCGCTCGTGGACTGCAACCGCGCCGGCATCCCGCTCATCGAGATCGTGACCAAGCCGATCATCGGCGCCGGGTCGCGCGCGCCCGAGGTGGCCAAGGCCTACGTGGGCGCGCTGCGCGAGCTGGTCAAGGCCCTCGGGGTCTCCGACGCCCGCATGGACCAGGGCTCGATGCGTTGCGACGCCAACGTGTCCCTGCGCCCGATCGGCCAGGAGAAGTTCGGCACCCGCACCGAAACGAAGAATATCAATTCGCTCAAGTCCGTCGAGCAGGCGGTGCGCTTCGAGATGCAGCGCCAGGCCCAGGTGTTGGATAACGGCGGGGAGATCATCCAGGAGACCCGCCACTACCAGGAAAAGGACGGATCCACGTCGAAGGGCCGCCCGAAGGAGGAGGCCTCCGACTACCGCTACTTCAACGACCCCGACCTGCCGCCGGTGATCGCCAAGAAGGAGTGGGTCGATGAGATCCGCGCCACGCTTCCGGAGCTGCCGTGGGTGCGCCGCGCCCGCATCCAGGAGGAGTGGCAGCTGCCGGAGAAGGAGTTCCGCGATCTGGTCAACGCCGGGGCCCTCGACCTGGTCATCAGCACGGTCGAGGCGGGCACCACGCCGGACGAGGCTCGCGCGTGGTGGGTGTCCTACATCACGGCCAAGGCCAACGAGCAGGGCAAGGACCTGGATGCGATCGGTGTCAGCCCCGCTGACGTCGCCCGGGTTGTCGCCCTGGTTAAGGAGGGCAAGCTGACAACGAAGCTGGGGCGCCAGGCTATCGACGGCGTGATTGCGGGCGAGGGCAGCGTTGACGAGGTCGTCGATAAGCGGGGGCTCGAGGTCGTGCGGGATGACTCCGCGATCGAGAAAGCGGTCGACGATGCGCTGGCCGCGAACCCGGACATCGTGGAGAAGTACCGCGCCGGCAACAAGAAAGTCACCGGTGCGATCGTCGGCGCGGTGATGAAGGCGACGCAGGGAAAGGCGGACCCGGGCCAGGTCAACCAGCTCATCGCGAAGAAGCTGAGCTAGCGCACCGCCGTGGAGCCGCCGGTGTCCTCCGGCGTGACGGCCGGGAAGCTGACGGTCTCGTACATTTCGTCGTAGGCCTCCCAGTCGATGGGGGCGTGCTTCGGCGGTTCGGGCGCGCCCTCGTAGTCGGGGGACTCGGGATCCAGCGCCGGAGTCTCCTCGAGAGAGAACTCGTTTTCCGGGTCGGCGTCCAGGTCGGCGGCGACCTCCTCTTGGACGGACTGCCACAGCTGGGTGTCCTCCACGTGCGACTCGGTGACCAGCTCCTCAACCTCCGCGCGCTGGCGGTCGGTCAGCTCGGTCTCAGCGGGATCGAGGGCCTTTTCCGCGAGCTCGGCGAGGCGCTCGCGGCGCTGTGTCTCCTCGCGGATGAGCGCGCGGTCCTTGATCCACGCGTAGACCATCACCGCGATGAGCACCATGCCCAGGTAGCCGATGATGGGGTACACCCAGCCGAGGAGGTCGGCGAAGCCGATGAAGGACAGGGCGAAGCCGATTAGGACCACGGTGAAGTAGATGGGCCGGAAGCGCTGCGGGTGGTGCGCCGACATGCGTCGCGCCATGGCGTAGAACATGCCGACGGCGGTGTTGTAGATCATCAGGTAGATGATGAGCGAGACGACGACGCCGACCGCCGGGTGCATGTTGTCGAAGACCATGAGCAGCGGGAAGTCTGCGCCGAAGACGCCGTCCATGTTGACGAAGATGACGAAGGCGAGGATGACCAGCAAGACGGAGAAGATGATGCCGCCGATGAGCCCGCCCGTGCCGGCCTCGCGCGGGTTCATCTGGGAGCCCGCGATGACCAGGATCATCGAGACGCCGACGATGACGCACAGCGCCGCGTAGTTCAGTGCGGAGAGCACCCAGTTGTTGGCCACGCCGGAAGCGGGCTCGTTGTGCAGGGCGAGCTCGTTGAGGGCGCCGAGGTTGTCGGGCATGTCGATGATGGTGACCACCAGCGCGCCGATCACCGCGAGAATGAGCAGCGGGGTGATGGCGGAGATGACGTTGGTGAGCCTGTCCACGTCGAGGAAGCCGGACGCGATGAGCGCGATGGCCATGATCACCGACCCGACCCAGGTGGGGAAGCCGAACTGCTGCTCCAGGTTGGAGCCGGCGCCGGCGACCATGACGAATCCGATGGCGAAGAGCGTGAACATGGTGGCGAGGTCCATGAACGCGGCCACCGCGGGGCGCGAGACGGACTTGAACACCGCGCTGTGGTCGTCGGCGAGGAAGTAGGAGCCGAGCTGGAACAGCGTCGTGCCGACGATGACGATGACGATGCCGGCGAGGATGGAGCCGGCGATGCCCCAGTACCCGTAGGCGAGGAAGTACTGGATGGTTTCCTGGCCGGAGGCGAAACCGGCCCCGACGAGGAGGCCCACGAAGGCGAGGGCGACCTTGATAGATTTTTTCATGGAGAATCCCGAATACATCATTGAATAGAAACTTGTTATGAACGAGTTCCTTATGTTAGCAAACGCTTCGCTCAATCGGCGGTCCTCGCGCCCGCGCGATGGTTGGAGCGAAACGCGCGCGGTGCATTATCGTTGACAGCCATGTCAACGATTCGCCCGGCGAAAGCCGAAGATGCAGCAGAGATCCTCGCCATGATCACCGAGCTCGCGGAGTACGAAAAGGAGCGGGACGCGGTCGTGGCGACGCAGCAGGACATCACCGAACACCTCTTCGCCGACAACCCCCGGGTGTTCGCGCACGTCGCGGAGGACGACGGCCGCATTGAGGGCATGGTCATCTGGTTCGTCAACTTCTCCACGTGGGAGGGGCGCCACGGGATCTGGGTCGAGGACCTCTACGTCCGCGAATCCTCCCGCGGCAAGGGGCTGGGCACTCAGCTACTCCAGGCGCTGGCGCGCATTGCGGTGGACAACGACTACCGCCGCGTGGAGTGGTCGGTGCTGAAGTGGAACGCGCCGTCGATAGGCTTTTACTCCTCGCTGGGGGCCAAGGACATGGGGGACTGGCAGACGATGCGTCTCGACGGCCAGGCCCTCAACGTCATGGGCAGCTAGCGCTGGAACGGCTCCGGGTTCTTTACTTCCTCGCCCGCGCGCACGGGCCGCGGGTCGGTCACGCCGGAGGCGTAGGGGGAGCCGCCGAAGCGCCCGCGGTCGTGCTTCTCGGCCAGCCACGCCAGGTCGGGGCCGAGTGGCACCACGCCGGTGGGGTTCACCTCGGCGTGCGTGATGTAGTAGTGCTGTTTGATCTCGGTGAAGTCGGTCGTGTCGCCGAACCCCGGGAGCTGGAAGAGCTCCTGCAGGTAGCCGCGGAGGTTGACCGTCTCGGAGATCTTGGTGCGCGAGGCCTTGAAGTGCCCGTAGTAGACGGGGTCGAAGCGCACGAGGGTGGGGTAGAGGTAGATGTCGGCGAGCGTGATCTGGTTGCCCACAAGGTAGCGCTGCTGCCCGAGGCGTTCCTCCAACCAGTCCAGGTTCTCCCACAGTTCGTGGTACGCCTCCTCGTAGGCCTCCTGGGTGGCGGCGAAACCGCAGCGGTAGACGCCGTTGTTGACGTACGTGTACACGCGGTTGGACACCTCGTCGATCTCAGCGCGCAGGTGCTCGGGGTAGAGGTCCGGCGCGCCCTCGCGGTGGAAGTCGGTCCACTCGTTGTTGAAGTCGACTGGGATCTGCCGAAACCAGTTGGTGACCACCTTGTTGGTGCCTACCTCGACGATCGCGGGCACGGTGATGCCCTTGGGGTAGCCGGGGAAGCGGTTCTCGTAGGCGTCCTTGAGACGGTGCAGGCCGGTCACGGGGTCCTTGTCGCCGGGGTCGACGTCGAACACCCAGGAGTCGGCGTCGTGCGTGGGGCCGGCGAGCCCGAGCGAGATCGCGTCCTCGAGGCCGAGCAGGCGGCGCGTGATCATCGTGCGGTGCGCCCACGGGCAGGCCCGCGCGGCCATGAGCCGGTAGCGGCCGGCCTCGACGGGCCAGAGTTCGCCGTTACCGTCATGCTGTGTGCCACGCTGCTTATCGACGTCTTTGACGATGCGGTCCTCAATATACGTGGTGTCGCGCTCGAAGGCGCCGTCGGCGGAGGCGTTCTGGGGCGGCTTCTTCCAATCTTTTTTGTCCATAGGCTCGAGTATCCACCAAAAACGATGACATGTCAACGAAAACCGGGGTCGGGGGCGCGCCGGTCGTGCTCCCGCGCAATGCGCGTGGACTGCAATAAGTTGCTCAGTATGGCAAACAACAATCACCGTGACGTGACCCCGGACGACTTCACCAACTTCGAGGACGTGCCCACCTACAACGAGGCGGGCTCCACTTCCCACATCCAGGCTGACCGCCGCCCCAACATCCCCAACATCTACGAGCGCACCGGGAAGGCGGCGCCGACCGAGGTGTTCCCGCGCTCGGCGCCGCAGGCACCAGCGGCGCCAGTGTCGCCAGCGGCGCCGGAGACCACCGTGCACGAGACTGTGACTATCGACCGCCACCCGGTGGGGATCGACCCCGCGGCCGCACCCGGCGAGACACCCACCTACGCCGAAGTGCCCGCCACGACCGTGGAGCCCGTGCGCCGCGGAACCATCGACCTCGGACTACTCCTTCTGCGCCTCGTCCTCGGCGGCTACCTGGTGTTCCAATCCATCCAGACGTTCTTCCGCCTCGGTACCTCCGCAGGGATCACCGGGCTCGAGAACGCGTTTAGCGCCTACGCCTACGGCGACGTCCTCGCGGTCGTTGTCCCCACGCTCGAGCTCGCCGCCGGGGTGTTCATCCTCCTCGGTCTACTCGGCCCCGCCGCGGCGATGGTGGCCGTGGCCGTGACCGGGTTCATGGCCGCGCACGCCGTCGCATCCTCAGGGGCGGGAGCGAACCCGCTCAACTGGGAGGCGGCGGTATGGCTGCCCGTGCTCCTGCTCGGCATTTCGCTGGTGCACCAGTTCACGGGCCCCGGCCTCTACGCCGTGGACTCAGGACGCGGCTGGGCTCGCCGCCCGCGCGCGTCCTCGTGGATCTTCGCTGTCCTCGGCATCGTCGCCGCGGCGCTCCTGTGGTGGTTCGGAACCGGCATCAACCCCTTCGCCTAGGCGCGGGACCCTGCGCAAGGCCACGGCCAACGCGGCGAGAAGGGCGAACGACAACCACACGTAGTCGGAAACGAGGAACTTCTCCCACAGCGCGATATTGTGGACGGGAATCTTCTCCCCGAACCACCACTTCGGCGGGTAGGTCACCACGGCGAGGGTGTACAGCGCCATCACGGCGGTCAATCCCACGGGCCAACGCAGCACGGTGGCGCAGCGCAACCACGCCACCGGCAGGATCAGCGCGAGCCAGACCCAGTGGTGGGACCAGGAGACGGGGGAGATGAGGAGCATCACCACGGCGTTGACCAGGGTGGCGTCGACAAGCAGGCCCCGGCGGATGCACGCCACCATGAGCCAGGCACCCAGGCCGATGGTCGCAAGCGCGAGGGTGAACCAAATGAGGTTTGATTCCAGCGCATGCGCCTCGAGAGAATCCGCGCTGCCGTAGAAGCGCATCACCATGCTCTTGAGCGAACTGTTGGACTGGTAGGTGGTGTCCACGCCGAACCTGGACGTTGTGCCCATGCCTAACAGTGTGCCGCCAAAATACTCCACGGTCGCGTCCCACCGAACAAGCGCGGCCAGAAGCGTGGCGGACGCGCAGGACACCCCGGCGGCGACAATCGCGCGCACGTCCCTGCGCAGCAGGAAATACAGCAGCATGGCCAGCGGGGTGATCTTGATCGCGGCCGCAATGCCGATGAGGCTGCCCTGCGGGAGCCAGCGCCTGCGGGGCACGAGATCGAGCACGACAAGCGCCATGATCGCGATGTTGATCTGCCCGTACATCGCGTTGAGGCGCACGGGCTCGGAGCTCACACCCAAAGCCCACGCGACTGCCGTACCTGCGACGAGTTCCCGGCGGGTGAGTCTGCCGCCGGCCGCGGCGCGCAGCACGAACCACATGCACGGCAGCAGCAGCGCCGCCGACAGGCCGATGACGAAGTTCCCGGCGGCGTCGTCAGGCAGCCAGCTGGCCAGCGCCAGCGGCGAGAGGACAAGCGCGCCGAACGGGGGGTAGATGAACGGCAGCGCGATGCTCCCCGCGTACATCGGTTTCGAGTACACGGGGAGCCCGTCCAGGAAGGCGCGGGCGCCCTCCCGGTAGATGATGGTGTCCAGCGGGAAGGTCGTGGACAGCATCAAAGCGACAGCCGCCGCGCATCCGAGGAGCGCGGAGGCAACTGTCAGGGCAGTCAGCAGGTGGGTTCTCCCCCGCGTCAGCCTAGTCCACCTGGCGCACGGCTCCCTTATCGGCGGAGGTGGCCATCTTGGCGTAGGCGCGCAGCGCCTTGGACACCTCGCGGGTGCGGTTCGGGGTCCACGGGCGCTCGGAGGCCTCCATAGCCGCGCGTCGCTCGGCGAGGACCTCGTCGTCCACATCCAGGCGGATCTCGCGGTTTGCCACCGAGATGGAGATGATGTCACCGTTCTCGATCAACGCGATCGACCCGCCGTGCGCCGCCTCAGGGGAGATGTGCCCGATGGACAGGCCGGAGGTTCCGCCGGAGAAGCGGCCGTCGGTGATCAGCGCGCACTTGGTGCCCAGACCGGCTCCCTTGAGGAAGGAGGTCGGGTGCAGCATCTCCTGCATGCCCGGCCCGCCGGAGGGGCCCTCGTAGCGGATGACCACGACCTCGCCCTCCTGCACCTCTCGGTTGAGGATGATGGAGACGGCCTGCTCCTGGGAGTCGACCACGCGAGCGGGGCCGCTGAACTCCCACAGGCCTTCCTCGACGCCGGCGGTCTTCAACACGGCGCCGTCCGGCGCGATGTTGCCGCGCAGGACCACCAGGCCGCCGTCGGAGGTGAAGACGTGGTCGGCGTCGCGGATGACACCCCTGGCCGAGTCTGTGTCCAGGGAGTCCCAGCGCGAGGACTGGGAGAACGCCTCGGTGGTGCGCTGCCCGCCGGGAGCGGCGTGGTAGAGCTCGACGGCCTCATCGAGCGGGGACTCGGCGCGGATGTCCCAGTCGGAGAGCCACTCGTCGAGGGAGGGGTAGGCAACCGTGTGGACGTCCTTGTTCAACAGCCCCGCGCGGTTGAGCTCGCCCAGGATCGCGGGGATGCCGCCGGCGCGGTGCACGTCCTCGACGTGCGCGTCGCCGTTGGGCGCGACCTTGGACAGGCAGGGGACCTTGTGGGAGAGCTCGTCGATGTCGGCCAGGTCGAAGTCGATGCCGCCTTCCTGGGCGGCGGCGAGGACGTGCAGGATGGTGTTGGTCGACCCGCCCATGGCCATGTCCAGGGCCATGGCGTTGCGGAACGCCTGCTGGGAGGCGATGGAGCGAGGCAGGACCGACTCGTCGCCCTCCTTGTAGTAGCGGTTGCACAGCTCCACGATGGTCTCGCCAGCCTTCTCGAACAGGGCGCGGCGTGCGGTGTGGGTGGCCAGGGTGGTGCCGTTGCCGGGCAGCGACAGCCCGAGGGCCTCGGTGAGGCAGTTCATGGAGTTGGCCGTGAACATGCCGGAACAGGACCCGCAGGTGGGGCAGGCGTTGTTGGCGATGGAGTCGAGCTCGGAGTCGCTGACGGAGTCGTCGGCGGACAGCGAGATGGCGTCGATGAGGTCGGACTTCGGCTTGGTCACGCCTCCGACGGAGAACGCCTTGCCGGCCTCCATCGGCCCACCCGAGACGAAGACGGCGGGAATGTTCAGGCGCATCGCGGCGTTGAGCATGCCCGGCGTGATCTTGTCGCAGTTGGAGATGCAGACCATCGCGTCGACGGTGTGGGCGTTGATCATGTACTCCACCGAGTCGGTGATGACCTCGCGCGACGGCAGGGAGTAGAGCATGCCGGAGTGGCCCATGGCGATGCCGTCGTCCACGGCGATGGTGTTGAACTCTTTGGGGACGCCGCCGGCGGCGCGGACGGCCTCGGCGACGATGTCACCGACGTTTTTCAGGTGAACGTGGCCGGGCACAAACTGGGTGTAGGAGTTTACGATGGCAACGATCGGCTTGCCGAACTCTTTTTCTTGGGTGCCTGTTGCGCGCCACAGAGCGCGAGCACCCGCGGCCTGGCGGCCGACGGTGGTAACCCGTGAGCGGAGGGGGATCATTGCGCTTTACTCCTCGGTGATTGAATTGCTGTCTGACTTGTGTGTGCTGGTGGGCCTAGGTCCCGGGATATCCGGATGGCCGCTGAGGTACTCCTCGTACTCGTCGGTGCTGAGCAGTACCTTGCGTCCTTCACGGTTGATAATCTCGTACTTACCATCGGCGGCTTCGGCGGCGCCGGTGATCACATCGGTGATGCGTCCTCCGGAGGCCTCGGAAAGCTCAGGGATGGTGTTAAACACTACGCCCGGCATGGAGATTTTATTCCTGCCGTGTGTGGCGGCGGATGCCGTAGCGCCGGTGAACGCGATGCCGGCGAGATCGTCCCACGCGATCGAGACTGCCGGGCGCAGGGGGCGTTTTACCCGGATTCCCGTGCCGTCGACCGTGGTGGACGAGCCGTAGACCCACACGAGGTAGGCCGCGGGGATGATGAGGAACCAGCCGAGTACGAGCGGGGCCCAGGCGATCCCGATGAGCGCGATGCCCGTCATGAGCACGATCGCGAGGACGTGTTCGCGGGAGGGCCGGAAAACCCGGGGGGAATCTGTCATGTGTACATGCTAGCCAACGGGAGTTTGCGCCTGCGAAGTGGGAGCCTCGCTTGTCGACGCCCCCTCCGACGCGCCCGTCAGCTCAGCCGGCGTTTCCGTGGCCGCAGGCGCCCGGGGTGTTTCCTCCGCGTCCGGCGCATCCGTGGGTGCGGGGGTCTGCGACCTGTCAGCCGGAGGCGTTGTGGGCGCAGGTTCCGTCGCCGAGGTCCGCGCGGTCGACGGGCGCACAGGGGTGGGTGTCGCGCTCGGCTGCGGTTGCTCCTGCGTCGTCTCCTCGGCGGGGGTGTCGCGTGGCGGGGCCAGCCATCCCCGCCCGGTGCCTGAGCCGTCGGGGTCGAGCGTGAGCCCACGGAGCACGAGCAGGACGGCGAAGGCGGCGAGCAGGAGGAACGTCGACAAGCGCATGGCTCCCCCGAAGGCCATGCGCGGCATCGGCTTGTCGCCCGCGGAATCGACGATGGCATCGGTGTCGTCGGTGGCGGGGTCGTGTTCCGGCTCGACGGGGGAGACGACGTCGTCATCGTTGCGCACGGGTCTGATGGGGTGCATGAACTCGGTCGGCGGGAAAGCGTCGGCGGCCTCAAACTGCTCCGTCAACTCCGTGTGGTCGACGACGTGGTCGAGCCGCGTGCCCTCTATGGTGGTCGCGGAGCCGTACTCCTCCCAGAATTCGTTGAGGATGGACACGCGGATGGCACGCTCGACCATCCACTGGCTCAACGGCTCGACGCGGACGATGAACCGCATGTCCACCGTCCACGGCATACCCACGGTTGTCGGCGGGTTGACGTCCACGGCGGGGTGGACGGAGAGCTCGCCCAAGACCTTCGGGCGGATGTCCGCCCGGTTCAGCGCGCGTCGCGCGGCGGACTCCGAGCGCGCCACGGCCTCGTCCGCGCTGGAGGAGCCGAGTAGCGGCACGGGGATGACCACCACAGCGTTCGACCAATAGTTTGACTGATTGATGCAGATCCGCGCCGTGGAGTTGGGGATGTTGATCGTGGCCTGCTCCATCGTGCGGATCTGGGTGGCGCGCATGGTGATCTGGATAACGTCGCCGGACACCTTGATGCCGTTGCCTTCGAAAGTGACGAAGTCGCCCACGCCGTACTGCTTTTCGGTGAGGATGAAAAAGCCCGCCAGGAAGTCGGCGATGATGCTCTGCGCGCCAAAACCGACGGCGGCCGAGACCACGGTCGCCGGGATGGCCGCCCCGGCGAGGGAGAACCCGACCTGCTGCAGGAAGAAGATGAGAATGAGGAAGAACGCGATGCCCTGGGCGATGTAGATGCCCACGCCGGCGAGAGCGAGTTGGCTCTTCGATTCGTCCGCGTCGGGCAGTGCGTCGGCGCGGCGCTCGGCGACGCGGCCGAGGAAACGCCCCGCGCGGGGCACGAGCATGGCGAGCAGGATGAGCAGGGCGAGGTTGATGCCGGTGTCGGCGAGCCAGCGCCACGCCTGAACGGCGATGTATTCGAAGAGCATAGTGCTTCCCTAGGGTAGCGGGGGAGGCCAACCTGTTGAGTAACAAATATCTGGGCAATGTGTATGATGTGGGCATGATCAATATGCGACTAGTAGTAATTATTCCGGTGCGGCGCTTGCCGTAGCGGTCTGATCTTCTGCTCAGTCCCACAACAAGCGCCCTCGACAGCACACGCGTGCTGGCACGAGGGCTTTTGTTTTGGTCTCCCTCTCCAGTCTCCCCCCTCCACCCGCTGAACCTTAAAGGAGCTATCTCACGTGGCAGCTTCCAAAAAGCCCTCCAAGAAGGCGCCGCACAAACACGACGAGGTTGTCGGCCCCGAACGCATGACCGGCGCCGACGCCGTGGTGCGCAGCCTCGAAGCGCTGGGTATCGACACCGTCTTCGGACTCCCCGGGGGCGCGGTGCTTCCGCTCTACGAGTCCCTCTTCGCCGCCGAGAAGCTCCGCCATGTTCTCGTGCGCCACGAGCAGGGCGCGGGCCACGCGGCCTCCGGGTACGCCCAGGCGTCGGGCAAGGTCGGCGTGTGCATCGCCACCTCCGGCCCGGGAGCGACGAACCTGGTCACCCCGCTGGCCGACGCCTACCTCGACTCCGTTCCCGTGATGGCCATTACCGGGCAGGTCGGCTCTCCGTTGATCGGCACCGACGCCTTCCAGGAGGCGGACATCCGCGGCATCACCATGCCGATCACCAAACACAACGTCATGGTCCGCAGCCACGAGGAGATCCCGGCAGCCATCGCCGAGGCCCACCACATCGCCTCGACGGGGCGCCCGGGTCCGGTTCTGGTGGACATTCCCAAGGACGTCCAGAACGCCGAGTTCGACTTCACGTGGCCGCCGGCGCGCGACCTGCCCGGCTACAAGCCGAACACCAAGCCGCACTCCCGCCAGATCGTGCAGGCGGCGAAGATGATCGCGGCCGCCAAGCGCCCCGTCCTCTATATCGGCGGCGGCGTGGTTAAGGCGGGAGCGCACGAGGAGCTGCTGGCGTTCGCGAACGAGACCGGGGTGCCGGTGGTGACCACGCTGATGGCGCTCGGCGTGTTCCCACAGTCCCACCCGCTCTACATGGGCATGCCGGGCATGCACGGCTCCGTGCCCGCGGTGGGGGCCCTGCAGGAGGCCGACCTGCTCATCGCCATCGGCACGCGTTTCGACGACCGCGTCACCGGGGACACAAGCACCTTCGCGCCGGGGGCGAAGACCATCCACGCGGACATCGACCCCGCCGAGGTGGGCAAGATCCGCGCGGTCGACGTCCCGATCGTCGGCGACGCGAAGCGTGTCCTGGAGCAGCTGCGCGACGTGTTCAAGGACGGCAAGGCCCACGCGCCGTCGATTAGCGGCTGGATCGACCGCCTCAACGAGCTCAAGGAGCACTTCCCGCGCGGCTACGACCCGCAGTCGGACGGTTCGCTGTCGCCGCAGTTTGTCATCGAGACGCTCGCGGCGCAGGTGGGTACGGACGCCATTTACGTCGCGGGCGTCGGCCAGCACCAGATGTGGGCGGCGCAGTTCCTCAACTTTGAAAAGCCGCGCACCTGGCTCAACTCCGGCGGCCTGGGCACGATGGGCTACGCCATCCCGGCCGCGCTCGGCGCGAAGGCCGCCGCCCCGGACAAGGAAGTCTGGGCGATTGACGGCGACGGCTGCTTCCAGATGACCAACCAGGAGATCACCACCGCCGCCATCGAGGGCTTCCCCTTCAAGGTCGCCCTGATCAACAACGGCAACCTGGGCATGGTGCGCCAGTGGCAGACCCTCTTCTACGACGGCCACTACTCGCACACCAAGCTCGGCGGGGAGACATACGTGCCGGACTTCGTCAAACTGTCCGAGGCGCTCGGCGCCGAGTCGATCCGGGTGACCACCGAAGAGGAGGTCATCCCCGCGATCCAGCGCGCCCGCGAGATCAACGACCGCCCCGTCGTCGTGGAGTTCATCGTGGGGGAGGACGCCCAGGTGTGGCCGATGATTTCCGCGGGGGCCTCCAACTCCGACATCCAGTACGCGCTGAACATCCGCCCCTTCTTCGACCTCGAGGAGTCCGCGGGCGAGGCGCCGGAGGACATCGACGACGTGGTTGACGTCGAGGCCGCCGAGAAGTCCGAGACCGAGAAGTGCGAGACCGAGAAGGGAAACTGACATGAACCACGATGAGACCACCCGCAACATCTTGTCCGTCCTCGTGCTCGACACGGACGGCATCATCACCCGCGTGACCGCGCTGTTTACCCGCCGCGGCTACAACCTGGTCTCCCTGGTCTCCGCCAACACGGAGACGGAGGGTGTCAACCGCCTCACCATCGTCGTCGACGCGACCGAGTACCACATCGAGCAGATCACCAAGCAGCTCAACAAGCTCATCCAGGTGCTCAAGGTCGTTCGGCTTGACGACGACAACACCATCGCGCGCTCCCTTCTCCTGGTTAAGGTCAACGCCGACAACTCGAACCGCCCGCAGGTGGTGGACGCGGCGAACATCTTCCGCGCGCGCGTGGTGGACGTGGCGCCCCAGTCCGTCGTCATCGAGGCCACCGGAACCCCGTCGAAGTTGCGCGCCTTCCTAGACGTGATGGAGACCTTCGGCATCCGCGAGCTGGTGAGCTCCGGTCAGGTGGCGCTAAACCGCGGGCCCAAGGCTCTCGGCACGTCCAAGTAGCGCGAACCGGCCGCGGGGCCGGGGGCGCGTATGGCATAATTTGAAATATCCGTCTCACATACTAAGAAAGGTACGTGGTTCATCCATGGCAATCGAAGTCTTCTACGACAAGGACGCCGACCTCTCCCTCATCCAGGGCAAGAAGGTCGCCGTGATCGGCTACGGCTCCCAGGGCCACGCCCACGCCCAGAACCTCCGCGAGTCCGGAGTCGAAGTCGTCATCGGGCTGCGCGAGGGCTCCAAGTCCGCAGAGAAGGCGAAGGAGGCCGGCTTCGAGGTGAAGTCCAACGCGGACGCCGCCGCGTGGGCCGACGTGATCATGCTGCTCGCCCCGGACACCTCCCAGGCGGAGATCTTCACCAACGACATCGAGCCGAACCTCAACGACGGCGACGCTCTGTTGTTCGGACACGGTCTGAACATCCACTTCAAGCTCATCAAGCCGGCCGACAACATTACGGTCGCCATGGTCGCCCCGAAGGGCCCGGGCCACCTGGTGCGCCGCACCTTCGTCGACGGCAAGGGCGTGCCCGCGCTCATCGCCGTCGAGCAGGACCCGACCGGCGACGGCCAGGCGCTCGCCCTGTCCTACGCCGCGGCGATCGGCGGCGCCCGCGCCGGCGTCATCCCCACCACCTTCGAGGCCGAGACCGTCACCGACCTCTTCGGCGAGCAGGCTGTCCTTTGCGGCGGGCTGGAGGAGCTGATCATGAACGGCTTCGACGTCCTCACCGAGGCCGGTTACGAACCGGAGATGGCCTACTTCGAGTGCCTGCACGAGATCAAGCTCATCGTGGACCTGATCTACGAAGGCGGCATCGCCAACATGAACTACTCCGTGTCGGACACCGCGGAGTTCGGCGGCTACCTCTCCGGCCCGCGCGTCGTGGACGAGGGTGCGAAGGAGCGCATGCGCGACGTGCTCAAGGACATCCAGTCCGGCGAGTTCACCCGCCGCCTGGTCGCCAACGTGGAAAACGGCAACACCGAGCTCGAGGGTCTGCGCGAGCGCATCGCGCAGCACCCGATTGAGAAGACCGGTGCGCAGCTGCGCGACATGATGAGCTGGGTCAAGAACCCGCTCACCGACACCGCTCAGTAAGAATTGCTGCACATACCCGTCGCCCTTCGTGGGTGGCGGGTTTCGTCGTTGGTGGGGGTGTGGGGGTTCCCGGGTGGAGTCCGCAATGCGGAGTGGTCACTCTGCCGCTGCGGAGTTTGTAGAGTAGTCACTCTGGCGCTGCGGAGTTTGTAGAGTCCGTAATGCGGAGTCGGGACGACCGTGAAGTTGAACATCGGCAACCAGGGCTGCGTGTGGAGTCCGCAATGCGGAGTTGGGGTGGGGTTTGATTGAGTGTTGGTTAGCGGGGGCCGGGTGGAGTCCGCAATGCAGAGTGCGCGGGATCCGTCAACACCCAGGTGGCTTTCTGTGCAGTGTTTTCACAGTTTGCCTTTACTGCTGCAGAGTCCGCAATGTAGAGTCCGCAATGCGGAGTCGGGGCGACCGTGAAGTTGAGCGTCGGCAAGCAAGGCTGCCGGCAGAGTCCGCAATGCGGACTGGCCACTCTGCCGCTGCAGAGTGCGTGGAGTCCACGGAGTTCGCAATGCGGACTCACATCCGCGCAAATCGCGCCCACCTCACGCGCCCACAACAAAACCCCGCGCCCTGCGCGAGCAGGATGCGGGGTCGAGTTCTACGGGCCGGGGTGGCCACGGCTAGAAACTAGTTGGTGGGAGCTGCGCTCTCGACGGCGTCGCCAGCGTTTTCGGCTGCGCTCTCAGCGGCGTTGCCAGCGCTCTCGGCCGGGTTAGCCGGCTCGGACTCGCCGCTGACCACTGCGGTCTCGGTGACGTTCTCGGTCTCGGTGGCGACAACGGAGGTGGAGGTCTCGCCGGTGGTGGCGGGCTCGTCGTCGTTGTTGCTGAACAGGGACCACAGCAGCCAGCCGATGAGCAGCAGGGCCAGGAGGCCGAGCAGCCACTTCCACCAGCCACCGCCCTCGTTCTCGGTCACGGCGGTGGAGCCGGCGGTGGCGCTAGTGGTAGCGGGGGTGGTGGTCTTCTCGACACGGGTAACGTCAGCGTTCGCGACGGCATCCTTGTCCAGGTTACGGGGGTCCTTCGGATCCGGGGTGGGGTTCTGGTTAGTCATGAAAATGTCCTTCCGTCTAAAGCGATTTATCGTGTCCGCTAGGGCAATCGTCCGACTGCGATCTTCCAGTTGAATAACTGTCCGCCCGCAGTGGACTGCCTAACTAGGCTAACAAAATCTTAAGCACCTCTGCGCTCACGGTTGTGTAACGAAGCCGCAATAGGCAGTATTCGCCCTACTCAGGAAAGGTTTCCTGGACAAAGTGACATTTTCAATAGCTTGTCATTTACCGTGTTTTCCATCTAGAGTGTGTCGCATGAGCCACACACACGAGCACTCGCCAGCACACGCGCCGCGTCGCGCTCTGCTGACGGCGCTCGCGATCACCGCGACAGTGTTCTTCGTTGAGTTCGTCGGTGGCTACCTCTCCGGCTCCATGGCTCTGATGGCGGATTCGATGCACATGCTCTCGGATTCGGCGGGCCTGATGATCGCGGTCATCGGCACACTGATCAGCCAGCGCGCCTCCACCGCCGTGGCCACGTACGGCTTCGCCCGCGCCGAGGTTCTCACAGCGCTCGTCAACGCGGTCTCCGTCATCGCCGTGACGGTGTGGATCGTCGTCGAGGCGCTGTCGCGATTGCGCGACCCAGCCCCGATTCACACGCGCACGATGATGCTCGTCGCACTGATCGGCCTCGTCGCCAACGCCGCCTCAGCCGTCGTCCTGCACCGCCACAAAGAGGGATCGATCAACGTCCGCGGCGCCTTCCTGCACGTCATCGTCGACCTGCTCGGCTCCGTCGCAGTCCTCGCAGCAGGCGCCGTGATCGCGCTCACCGGGTTCACCCCGGCCGATGCGATCGCCTCGCTACTCATCGCCGTGCTTGTTGTGCCGCGCGCCTGGCAGCTGCTCCTCCAATCGCTACGCGTCCTTTTGGAACAAGCCCCGCGCGGCTTCGCGACGCAGCGCATCGAGCCCACCCTGCGAAGCATCGACGGCGTCATTGATGTCCACGACGTTCACGTCTGGTCCCTCGGCGGCTCCGACGTCGTGGTCACGGCCCACCTCGTCGCGCACGAAGACGCGCCCCGCGGCCCGCTTCTCGACGCCGCCCAGCAGCGCCTCACCGACCTCGGCGTCGACCACCCGACAATCCAGGTGGAGCTGCCAGGCCACACCGATCACGAGCGCGCGTGCGGCGCCTCGCTTGGCAGGTAGAGCTGTCCCTTTTGTCTTAGAGTGTGGGGCATGGGCTTTACCACGCCGAGCTACTCGCTGTCCGACCTTTTCGCACGCGTTCACCGCGGCGAGCTTCAGTTGCCCGATTTCCAGCGCGAATACACTTGGGACGTCGACCGCGTCCGCACCCTCGTCACCTCTGTCCTGCGCGGCTACCCGATCGGGTCGCTGCTCGCCCTCGACACCCGCAACGTCGCCCCGCGCTTCAAATCGCGCCCGCTCGACGGCGCCCCGCAAGCCCAGGTCCAGCCGGGGCTTTTGCTTCTCGACGGTCAGCAGCGCCTGACGTCGCTCTTCCACGCTTTCAGCGGCGACGGTGTCGTACCCACCGTCGACTTTCTAGGAAACCGCATCTCGAGGCGCTTCTTCGTTGACATCCGCCGCGCCGTCTCCGCGCAACCGCTGCCGGTGGAGGCCGTCTTCGCCGTGGATACTAACGGCGACGTCCGCTCCCACTTCGGCCCGGCGATTAGCGGCGGGCTCAACACCCGCGAGGGCATGCTCGAGCACGGCGTTATCCCTGTCTCGGCGCTGCTCAACGACGACGCCAACACCCTGCTGTTTGATCTCGCGGCCGCCACGGAGGACCCGCAGATGCGCGAGGCCGCCGCGGCGTTCGAATCGCGCGTGGTCAGCCAGCTTCCCGCCTACGACATCCCCCTGGTGCGCATCGACCGCGACACCTCGCTCGTGGGCATCGGCCAGATCTTCGCCCACGCCAACTCGGCGGGCGTGCAGATGGACGTTTTCGAGCTTCTGACAGCAACGTTTGCGCTCCAGGACCCTGAGTTTGTTGTAGTGGAGCACTGGGCGGGCGTCGAAAAGCAATTGCGCGAACACCCAGCGCTGGACAACATCGGCCGAATTGAGTTTCTGCGCGCAATGTCGCTGTTGATTACCGGACGGCGCGGCCCCGCCCGCGGGCACCGCGGGGACATCCTCAGCATCGACCTCGAGGGCTACCTCGCCCACGCCGACGAGGTCGCTGCCGGTTTCGCGGCCGCGGCCGAGTTCCTCGCCGAGCGCAGGATGCTCACCACCGACCAAGTCCCGTACACCGCGCAGCTGGTCACCCTCGCCGTCCTGCTCGCGCGGCTGGCGGATCGCCCCGGGGTGCTAGACAACGAGCAGTCGCGCGACCGCCTCAACCGCTGGTTCTGGTCGGGCGTGTTCGGTGAACTTTACGGCGCGCATTCGCCCATCATCCGCGCCGGGGCGGATGTCGACGAAGTTACGCCCTGGGTGATGGGGGAGACAGACACCACCCCGCGCACCGTCGAGGACGCACGCTGCACTCGCGCGCGCATCGTCTCCGCGGGGCCCGATTCCGGCGTCTACCGCGGCCTGTTTGCGCTGCTCATGGCCCGCGACGCGCGTGATTGGCGCACCGGCCAAGCCTTCGAATGTGACACCATGGAGCGGCTCGAGCCCACCTTCGAACTGGTCTTTCCGCGCGGGGTGTGTGACACCCGCGGGGTCGATCCGCAGTTCGCGGAGTCGGTGGTCAACCGCACGCCGATGGGTGTGCGCACCCGCATTTTCATCGAGGGCAACGAGCCGAAGCGCTACCTGCCGAGGCTGCAGTCAAAGTGCCTGATGGAGGACGCCGAGTTCGACGCGATGCTCGCCGCCCACGAGATCAATCCGCGGACGCTGTTCGCGTCGGACGTCGATACGTTCATGCGCGAGCGCCTTGATCGCCTGGCCACGATCATCGAGCACGCGATGGGCAAGCCGGTGGACGAAAGCTAGCGCCGCCTCCTTCCATGAACCGCCCCACCATTGTTGCCCCTTTCATCGCCGCCGCGTTGGCGCTAAGCGCCTGCTCGTCCGGGCCTGCGGCATCGCCGCTTGACGACGCCCGCACGCAGAACCAGGCCCGCCACGTCGCCGAGCGCTTCGCGCCGCACCCGGTTGTCCTCGACGACCCGTACGGGTTCGAGACCTCCCGGCTGTTCTTCCCGGCCTCGGAGACGGTCGTGGTCACCGACTCCACCCCGCAGGCCCAGCTGCGCGGCGCATCGATCGCGGTGACGGCGCACGCACCGCTTCTGGTCTACGCCCCTGAGCGCCACGGTGAGGTGCTCGGGGAGATTCAGCGCCTCGGGGCCCACACGGTGCTCACCATCGGCGACGTCGCCTTCGCTCCCGCCAGCGGGCAGGTCACAGTCCAGCGCGACCCCGGCGGGCTCGACGCCCTGCACACAATGACGAGCCTGGAGTTTGACGTCCGCGACATCGAGGACACCGCCGATGCGCGCGAGACGGTCGCCGCGGTCGCCTCACTGGCCGGCAATCCGCCTGTGTGGCTGCGCACGCTCGAGGCCCCGGCGACGAAACCGGGGGCGCAGGCCGCGCCCTTCCCGCTGCAGTCGCGCCGGGACGCAGACATGGCACCTGTGGTCGTCGCTACGCCCGCGAGCCCGCTGCCCGCGGTGAGCAACGCCCGCAGCTTCGGCGCCCGCGTCGCGGTCGTCGACGAGCCCGACCCGCGGCAGTCGCGCGAAACCCTGCTCGCGCTCGCCGGGCTGGCGAACGAGCCTCTGATTGCGCTGGGCCCGGAGTTTGGCACGGAGCAGGAACTTTCGCGGCACATCATGCAGGCTGAAGAATATTATTAATTGTGCGGTGTTTCGCCGCGCCGCCGGGGAGGTTACGATAAACAACGTCCTTTTGCTCCCGCCGTTTAACCCAGGAGATCATCGCAGTGTCCAAACCAGTCGTGCTCATTGCTGACAAGCTCGCCCCTTCCACCGTCGACGCGCTCGGGGACGCCGTGGAGGTGCGCTGGGTGGACGGTCCGAACCGACCCGAGCTGCTGGCTGCCGTCCCGGAGGCGGACGCGCTGCTCGTCCGTTCCGCCACCACCGTCGACCGCGAAGTTATTGAGGCCGCCACGAACCTGAAGATCATCGGCCGCGCCGGCGTGGGCCTGGACAACGTCGACATCGACGCCGCCACCGAGCGCGGCGTGATGGTGGCCAACGCCCCGACCTCCAACATCCACTCCGCCTGCGAGCACGCCATCGCGCTGCTGCTGGCCACCGCGCGCCAGATTCCGGCCGCGGACAAGACGCTGCGCGACGCCGAGTGGAAGCGGTCCGCGTTCCAGGGCGTGGAGGTCTTCGGCAAGACCATCGGCATCGTCGGCTTCGGTCACATCGGGCAGCTCTTCGCCCAGCGCCTCGCCGCGTTCGAGACCACCATCATCGCCTACGACCCGTACGCCAACCCGGCGCGCGCGGCCCAGCTCGGGGTGGAGCTCGTGGAGCTGGAGGAGCTCATGGCCGCTTCCGACTTCGTCACCATCCACCTGCCGAAGACGAAGGAGACCGCGGGGATGTTCAACGCGGACCTGTTGTCCAAGGCCAAGGAGGGCCAGATCATCATCAATGCCGCGCGCGGCGGGCTTGTCGACGAGCAGGCGCTCGCCGACGCCATTGTGGCCGGCCGCATCCGCGGCGCCGGATTCGACGTCTACGCCACCGAGCCGTGCACGGACTCGCCCCTGTTCGCCCTCGACCAGGTTGTTGTCACCCCCCACCTGGGCGCCTCCACCGTCGAGGCGCAGGACCGCGCCGGCACCGACGTGGCGGAGTCCGTGCTCAAGGCGTTGCGCGGCGAGTTCGTCGCGGACGCGGTCAACATCGTCGGCGGGCGCGTGGGCGAGGAGGTTGCCTCCTGGCTCGACCTCGCCCGCAAGCTCGGGCTGCTGGCCGGCAAACTGCTCGAGGCGGCCCCGGTCTCCCTGCGCGTCAGCGCGCGCGGGGAACTGTCCACCGAGGACGTGGACACCCTGGGCCTCTCTGCCGTGCGCGGCCTGTTCTCCGGCATCACGTCGGAGACCGTGACCTTTGTCAACGCCCCCACGATCGCGCAGGCGCGCGGCCTGGAGTACACCGTGGACACCCAGACCCAGGCGCGCAGCCACCGCAGCGACCTCGAGGTGCAGGTCGTGTCCTCGACCGGCGAGGTCGCCACCGTCACGGGCGCGCTGACCGGCCTGGAGCGGGTGGAGAAGATCGTCAACATCAACGGGCGCGGCGTGGACATGCGCGCCGAGGGCCGCAACCTGTTCCTGCGCTACACCGACGCCCCGGGTGCGCTGGGCAAGGTGGGCAGCCAGCTCGGCGAGGCCGGCATCAACATCGAGGCGGCTGCCATGACCCAGATCTCCAGAGGTGACGGCGCCGCCCTGATCCTGCGCGTTGACCGCGAGGTGCCGGAGGAGTTGGAGGCCTCCATCGCGGAGTCGATCGAGGCCAGCTCCATCCAGCTCGACCTGGATTAGCGTTTTACCCCCTTTCCATCTCTAATTATGAGACGATTTGTCTCACTAGATAGATCGCCCATGAGAGGAAGGGGACACCTTGAGCACAGTGGTGCACGGCCTAAACGGAGCCGAACGCCTGGAAATTTCCAGGACGGACGACGGCAAAGAGCACGTCGTCGGAGTGAAGCCGGACAAGGTGATCGGCGCGAAGGAACGTGTTGTCATCGCCGTGGCGGCGGTCCTCGCGGCCCTCGGATGGGGCGCGCTGGCACTCAACCGGGACGAGGAGGTCAGCTCGGTGTGGCTGGTATTCGCGGCCATCGGATCCTACATTATCGGCTTTACGCTCTACGCCCGGCTGATTGAGTACAAAGTGGTCAGGCCGCGCAATAACCGCGCCACGCCCGCGGAGTACGTCAATGACGGCAAGGACTTCGTGCCGACGGACCGCCGCGTCCTCTTCGGCCACCACTTCGCCGCCATCGCCGGCGCCGGCCCGCTGGTCGGCCCCGTCATGGCCGCGCAGATGGGCTACCTCCCGGGCACGCTGTGGATCATCATCGGCGTAATCTTCGCCGGCGCGGTGCAGGACTTCCTGGTTCTGTGGGTCTCCACCCGCCGGCGCGGGCGCTCCCTGGGGCAGATGATTTCGGACGAAGTCGGCCGCGTCGGCGGTATTGCGGGCATCTTCGCCACCATGGTCATTATGATCATCATCATCGCGGTCCTCGCGCTGATCGTGGTCAACGCCCTGGCCGATTCGCCGTGGGGCGTGTTTTCCATCGCCATGACCATCCCGATCGCGCTGCTTATGGGCTGCTACTCGCGGTTCATCCGCCCCGGCCGGATCGCCGAGGTCTCCACCATCGGCGTTGTCCTGCTGCTCGCCGCCATCATCGGCGGCGGCTACGTCGCCGACACCGCGTGGGGGGCGGAGGCCTTCACCCTGTCCAAGACGACGCTCGCGGTCGCGATCATCATCTACGGAATCGTCGCGGCGATCCTGCCTGTCTGGTTGCTGCTCGCCCCGCGCGACTACCTGTCCACCTTCATGAAGATCGGCGTGGTCGCCCTGCTCGCCGTGGCCATCGTCATCGACCGCCCGATGATCCAGATGCCGGCGATCACCTCCTTTGCGGTCGAGGGCAACGGCCCGGTATTCGCGGGCTCGCTCTTCCCGTTCCTGTTCATCACCATCGCCTGTGGCGCTTTGTCCGGGTTCCACGCCCTGATCTCGTCCGGCACGACTCCCAAACTTGTGGAAAAGGAGTCCCACCTGCGCACCATCGGCTACGGCGCAATGTTGGTGGAGTCGTTCGTGGCCATCATGGCGCTGATCACCGCGGTGATTTTGGACCGCCACCTGTACTTCGCCGTCAACTCCCCGGCGGCGCTGACCGGCGGGACCCCCGAGGGCGCCGCGGAGTTCGTCGGCACGCTGAACCTGCCGGGCGATCCCGTGACCGCCCAGCAGCTCGTGGACACCGCGAGCGCGATCGGCGAGGCGACCGTGGTCTCGCGCACCGGCGGCGCGCCCACCTTCGCCCTCGGCATGTCGGAGATCATGACGAACGTTCTCGGCAGCGCCGCACTGCAGGCGTTCTGGTACCACTTCGCCATCATGTTTGAAGCCCTGTTCATCCTCACCACGGTCGACGCCGGCACCCGCGTGGCCAGGTTCATGATGTCGGACACGCTGAGCCACATTCCCGGGCTGCACAAGTTCAAGGACCAGTCCTGGACGCTCGGGTCGTGGATCTCCACCGTCGTTGTATGCGTGCTGTGGGGCGCGATCCTCATCATGGGGGTCACCGACCCGCTGGGAGGCATCAACGTGCTCTTCCCGCTGTTCGGCATCGCCAACCAACTGCTCGCGGCCATCGCGCTCACCCTGGTGACGGTGGTCATGGTGAAGAAGGGCCTGTACACGTGGGTGTGGATTCCGGCCGTGCCCCTCGTGTTCGACCTCGTGATCACCTTGACGGCGAGCTGGCAGAAGATCTTCCACTCTGACCCGGCCATCGGCTACTTCGCGCAGAACGCGCGCTTCCGTGACGCCAGGGCGCAAGGCCTCAGCGAGTTCGGCACCGCCACAACCCCCGAGGCCATCGGCGCGGTAATCCGCAACACCTACATCCAGGGCGTGCTGTCCATCCTGTTCGCCTCACTGGTCATCGTTGTGGTGTTAACGGCGCTCATCGCCGTCGTCAAGGCGGTGCGCCTGCGCGCCACGGGCGAGCCCGTGCCCACCAGTGAAGAACCGGACCACCCGTCGACCTTGTTCATCCCGCGCGGGATGGCCGCCAGCACAGACGAGAAGCGCGTGGCCGAGGAGCTCGGGCTCACCTTCGCCGTAAGCGGGGGTGCGCACTAGATGGCCGCGAAGATCCTCTCCTCCGTCGCCTGGTACATCAAGGAGCTCATGGGCGATAACGACTACAAAAAGTACTGCGCCCACCTCGCCGCCCACCACCCCGGGGAGACACCCCCGACCGAGAAGGAGTTTTGGAAGGCCCGCTGGGCGGAGCAGTCGCTGAACCCCGGCAGCCGCTGTTGCTAGCGCTGTTAAGATTGTCACGAAGTCCACAATGTGAGAAAGGAATCCCACACATGAAGATCGCTGTCATCGCGGGCGACGGCATCGGCACGGAGGTCATGGCGGAGGGGCTCAAAGTCCTCCATGCCGTGCGCGACGATGTCGAGACCACAGAGTACGACCTCGGGGCGCGCCGCTACCTGCGCAATGGCGAACTGCTCACCGAAGCCGACCTGGAGAGCCTGCGCGCCCACGACGCGATCCTGCTCGGGGCCGTCGGTGACCCGGAGCAGGTTCCCGCCGGGGTGCTCGAGCGCGGCCTCCTGCTCCCGCTGCGCTTCAAGCTCGACCATTTCGTCAACCTGCGCCCGTCGCGGCTCTACCCCACGGCGGTGAGCCCCCTGGCCAACCCGGGCAACATCGATTTCGTGGTCGTGCGCGAGGGCACCGAGAGCCTCTACGCCGGCAACGGCGGCGTCCTGCGCGCCGACACCCCCCACGAGGTGGCGTGCGAGGTCTCGCAAAACACCCGCTTCGGCGTCGAGCGCGTCGTGCGCCACGCGTTCGACCTGGCCATGACACGCCGCAAGCACGTCACGCTGGTGCACAAGACCAACGTGCTGGTCAACGCGGGCGGGCTGTGGCAGAAGACGGTTGACGCCGTGGCCGCCGAGTACCCCGAGGTGACGGTGGACTACAACCACATCGACGCCACGACCATCTACATGGTCACCGACCCGCAGCGCTACGACGTCATCGTCACCGACAACCTCTTCGGCGACATCATCACGGACCTCGCGGGCGCCGTCACCGGCGGAGTCGGCCAGGCCTGCTCGGGCAACATCGACGCCTCCCGCGCCAACCCGTCGATGTTCGAACCCGTCCACGGATCGGCCCCGGACATCGCGGGCAAGGGGATTGCCGATCCCACCGCCATGATCCTGTCGGTGGCCATGATGCTGCGCTGGTGCGGCGACGCCCCCGGCGCGGAACGGATCGAGGCCGCGGTCGCCGACGATGTCGCCGCGCGCGGTGCCGGCCCCGTCGTCACCGCCGAGGTGGGTGACCGCATCGCCCGGGCCGTGGCGTAGGGTAGTGCAAAATACTCCCGGATTAAGAAAAGCCTTATATGACCCCCTCCTCAACCCGCTCCCGCGTCACCGCCCGCGCTCTCGGCGCCCTTACGGTCTCGACCGCACTGCTCCTTAGCGCCTGCTCCCAAGGCGACGGGGCGAAGGCGGGCCTCCAGGAGGAGAAGAGGCTGGAGACCCACGGCCCTGAGGTGCTTGCCGACGGCGACGGCACCGGAGCGGACGTGTCGCGGCGCCTGTTTGAGAAGGCGGACGCAGTCGTCGTGGCGCAGCCGAACCGGGAGGACGAGCTCACGGCGGCCAGCGTGGCGGCATCGCTGGGCGCCCCGATGCTCGTGCGCGTCCCCGGCGCCGAGGCGGCCGTGGACGCCGAGATCGACAGGCTTGGCGCCGGGGGCGACATCCGCGTGATCGAGGTGCCCGGCCAGGACGAAGCCGTCGCGCAAGCTGCGCCCGTAGCCTCGGGCGCCCCGGACGACGATGTCGCCGCGATCGCGGGGCTGCCGGCGGAGAAGCCGGTGGACCTCGTGCTCCCGCCGATGCTGGCCACGCCCGAGACCTCGCGGGCGGCGGCCGCCACGGCGCGCGCGGCCGGAGCCGAGGTGGACGTGATCGGGCTCGCCGACCCGCGCCTGACGTCTGAATCCATGGCCACGGTCACCGGGCAAGACACGCTGGCGCTGGGGCAACAGTGGGGGACGACGGAAGACTTCGCCCACAAGGTCGCGCTCGCGGGCAACGGCGAGCTGCCCGGAGGCGGCGGCCTGGTCTTCCCCGGCCGCCGCATGATCGCGCTCTACGGCCACTCGTTCGCCCCCGAGCTCGGCGTGATGGGGGAGCAGGACCCGGCGGCCGCGGCAGCGCTGGCGACACAGTACGCGCAGCAGTACCAGCCGATGGAGGAGCAGCCGGTGATCCCGGCGTTCGAAATCATCGTCACCGTCGCCTCCGAGTTCCCGGGTGAGGACGGCGACTACTCCAACGAGGCCCCCATCGACACGATCGTGCCGTGGATCGACGCGATCACCGAGGCCGGCGGGTACGCGGTGCTCGACCTGCAGCCGGGCCAGGGCGACTTCCTGCACCAGGCGAAGCTGTACGAGGAGCTTCTTAAGCGCCCCAACGTCGGCCTGGCCCTCGACGCGGAGTGGAAGCTCAACCCGGGCGAGCAACCCTTGTCGCGCGTCGGTTCCGCCACCGCCGCCGAGATCAACCAAGTCGCCGACTGGCTGGCCCAACTCACGCGCGACAACGACCTGCCCCAGAAGGCCTTCGTGTTGCACCAGTTCCAGGTGGCCATGTTCCCCGACCGGGAAAACATTCAGACCGCCCACCCGGAGCTGTCCTACGTGCTGCACGCGGACGGTCACGGCAGCGCGGGCCAGAAGTTCGACACCTGGAACGTCCTGCGCCAGGGCCTCGATCCCAACTTCTTCATGGCGTGGAAGAACTTCATCGACGAGGACCAGCCGATGTTCACCCCCGAGCAGACCTACACGGAGGTTCAACCGCGCCCGTGGTTCGTCAGCTACCAGTAAGGTAGGTGCATGACAGTTGAACTCGACGAGGTCCGCGCCTTCCTCGCCGACCACGAGCCGTTCGCGCACCTGCCCGCCGACACGCTGAGCTGCCTGCCGCAGCAGATGTCGATTACCTACGTGCGCCGCGGCGAGACCGTGATCAACTACGGCGACGTCAACGACACGCTCTACATTATCCGCTCAGGCGCGGTCGACGTGGTGGGACCGGACAACATGCTGCTCGACCGCAGGGACGCGGGCCGGAACTTCGGCTACTCCACGCTTGTCGACGACCCGCGCTCCCGCTACCTCATGGCAGCCGTGGAAGACAGCGTCCTATACATGCTCCCGCGCGCCGCGTTCGCCGAGCTCGTCGAGGCTTTCCCAGAGATGCTGCGGTACTTCGACACGGCCTCACGGCGCGTCAAGGCCGCGGCCGAGGAACTCAAGAAGGGCTCCGGGGCCTCCGACGTGCTGCGCACCCCCGTCTCGGCGTTGGCCGCTGGCGCGCGGCTGGCCACGGTCGACGGGGACACCCCGATCGCCGACTGCGCCCGGCTGATGGACCAGCGCCGGATCTCCAGCCTCGTGGTCACGGGCGGAGCGGAGCCGGGGATCGTCACGGACCGCGACTTTCGTTCCCGGGTCGTTGCCGGCGGCGTCGATACGCGGGCCCCTATCAGGGAGGTCATGTCCTCGCCCGTGGTCACCGTGGACGAGGACGCGCTCGTGTTCGAGGCGATGCTTGCGATGGGCGAGCTCGGCGTGCATCACCTCGGGGTCAGCGGGCCGGACGGAATCGTCGGGGTGATCACCAGCACCGACATCATGCGCCAGCTCCAGACCGACCCCATTTACCTGGCCGCGGACGTGAAAAAGAGCGGGCGGGACGAGCTCGCGGGAGCTTATCGACGCGGCGCGGAGGTGGCGGCGCGTTTCCTCGAGCGAGGGGCGTCCGCCTTCGAGGCGCAGAAGCTGCTCACCAGCGTGGCGGACTCCATCGCCCGCAGACTGTTCACCCTGGGCATCGACGAGCTGGGACCCCCGCCGGTGCCGTTCGCGTTCGTGGCCGTCGGCTCGCAGGCGCGCGGGGAGATGGGGCCGGCCTCCGACCAGGACAACGCGCTGGTGCTGGACAACTCCTACGACCGGGCCGCGCACGGCGACTACTTCGCGCGGCTGTGCGAGTACGTCTGCGCCGGGCTTGCCGACGCCGGCCAGGTCCTGTGCCCCGGCGGCATCATGGCCAGCAACCCCGACTGGCGCATGACGCAGGCGCAGTGGGTAGACACGTTCCACACCTGGGTCACCGCCCCGGAGCCCGACGCGCTGCTCAACGCGCAGGTGTTCTTCGACTTCCGCACGCTCTTCGCCGCAGGCGGCGGCGAGGAGCTGGCCGCGGCGGTGCACGAGTACGCGGTGGGAGCCGCGCGCGGCTCGCAGCGCCTGCACACCCACCTGGCGGCCCTGGCCACCTGGCGCGAACCGCCGATCGGGTTCTTCCGCGGGTTCGTGGTCGAGCGCACAGGGGACTACGCCGACACCCTCGACGTAAAGAAGGGCGGCACCGCCGCGGTGGTGCAAATGGCGCGCCTCTACGCCATCACCGCGGGCGTGAGCGAGGTGGACACGATCGCGCGCATCAAGGCCGCGGCGGGGATCTCCGTTTCCGCCAAGGGCGCCGAGGACCTCCTCGGGGCCTACGAGTACCTGAGCAACTTGGCGTTGACGCACCAGGCGCGCCAGCTGCGCGCCGGGGAGCAGCCGAACTACCACATCGACCCCAAGGCGCTGCCCAGCCGCGAGCGCGACGCCCTGCGCGACGCGTTCGGCGTGATCAAATCTCTGCAGTCCGCGCTAGCCAGCAAGTACCCGGTGAGGTCGGTCTAGATGTTCGGCTTTGGCGCACCGCGCCGCGAGACGGTCGGCGACGCCTTGCTCGCCGTCGACGTGGAAACGACCGGGCTCACACCCGGAAAGCACCAGCTTGTGTCCATCGGGTGGGTGCCGGTCGACGGCCGGGTGATTGACCTGTCCGCAGCGCGCTACTTCGTGTTCTCGGGCACGGCGGTGGGGGACTCCGCAACGATCCACGGCGTGACGGACGATGACATTTCCTCCCACGGTACCGATGCGCGGGTGATCCTGGACGAGTTCTCCCGCGCGCTGGAGGGCCGCAGGCTCTTGGCGCACTTCGCGCAGATGGAGGTCGGTTTCATCAGCCACGCCATGAAGCAGGTGGCGGGGCGGGCGTGGCGGCTGCGGGACCGCGACGTGGTGGACACGTTCGCCTTCGAACGCCGCCACATGGAGCGGATGGGCACTTACCCGCGGGGAGAGGACCTGCGCCTGGCGCGCGTGCGGCAGCGCTACGGCCTGCCCGACTACCGCAACCACAACGCGCTGACGGACGCGATCGCCTGCGCGGAGCTCTACCTAACGCTCACGGTACGGTAGCGTTCCTGTAGTCTCACGGGCATGCGCTTTGGACGAATTGCAACCCCTGAAGGAATGACCTTCGCCGTCATCGACGATGACGGCACCACCGCGAAAGCTATCGCGGGCACTCCGTTTACGGAGCCCGAGTACACCGGCAGGCAGTGGCCGCTCGAAAGCGTACGCCTGCTCGCCCCCATGCTCCCGTCCAAGGTGGTCGCCATCGGCCGCAACTACGCCGACCACGTCGCAGAGGTGTTCAAGCAGTCCGCCGAGCACCTGCCCCCAACCCTGTTCCTCAAGCCCCCGACCGCCGTGATCGGCCCCGAGGCCGCCATCAAGATCCCCGAATTCGCCACCAAGGTCGAGTTCGAGGGCGAGATGGCGCTCATCATCGGCACCCCCTGCAAGAACGTCAAGGCGCAGGACTGGAAGTCGGTCGTGCGCGGCGTGACCATCGTCAACGACGTCTCCTCGCGCGACCTGCAGTTTGCCGACGGCCAGTGGGCGCGCGCGAAGGGCATCGACACGTTCTGCCCGCTTGGCCCCTGGATCGAGACGGACCTGGAGCGCTTCGACTTCACCAACACCCCGATCAAGGCGCACCTGACCCGCGACGGCGTCACCGAGACGAAGCAGGACTCCAACTCCAACCAGATGATCATGGACCTCGGCGAAATCATCGAGTTCATCACCGCGTCCATGACGCTGCTGCCCGGCGACGTCATCTGCACCGGCTCCCCGGCCGGCACCGCCGCGATGTTCCCCGGCGACCGCATCGAGGTGGAGATCCCCGGCATCGGCCGGCTGGGTAACCCGGTCGAGGCCGCTTAGTTCAGTCCGCTAGTTCAGTCCGCTAGTTCAACCCGAGCGCGCGCATGATCGTGCGCAACTTCGCGGTGGTCTCATCCAGCTCCGCCTGCGGGTCGGAATCCGCGGTGAGCCCGCCGCCCGCCCACGCGCGCGCCGTGGTCCCGTCGCCGGCCACCTCGGCGCAGCGGATGGACACCATGTACTCGCCGTCGCCTCCGGCCTCCGTGTAGCCCACCGCCCCCGCGTAAAATGAACGGTCCGTCTCCGCTGTGCAGATCAGCGCCTTCGCCGCCTTCGACGGGGTGCCGCACACCGCCGGGGTGGGGTAGAGCAGCTGGGCGAGCTCCAGCGCGCTCGGCGCCGGGTCGCGCAACACCCCCTCGATGGGTGTGGCCAGGTGCCACATCTCGTTGGTCTTGTCCAGGCGCGGACGCTCCGGCACGCTCAACCGGGTGCACAGCGGGGTGAGGATCTCGCGGATGTGGTCGACCACGAAGGCGTGCTCGGCAAGGTCCTTGGGGGAGTCGTAGAGGGCTTCGCCGGCGGCGCGGTCGGAGGGGGCGTCGTCAAGCATGCGCGGAGCGGACCCTGCAAGCGGGTAGGAACTGACGACGTTGCCGCGGCGGCGCACGAGGACCTCGGGCGAGGAGCCGACGAGCATGTGGCCCGCGAAGCCCGCCGGGGTGAGGTCGGCGATGAAGCCGTCGCGGGTGGCGGAAAGGTCGATGAGGCGCGCGGCGACGAGGCGCGGATCCACGGGGGAGTCGAAGGCGATGTCGACGGCGCGGGCGAGGACGACCTTGTCCAGTGCGGAGTTCTGGATCGTCTCCACGGCCGCCTCGATGCGGCGCAGGTGCTCGGCGGGGGAGGGGTCGAACCCGCTTACGTGCGCGGACAGCGTGGAGCCCTCGCCGACCCGGTAGTAGGGGTGCGGCTCGAGCGCGCCGGGCTCGCGCACGATCCGCTCCGGCACTGTCAGTGCCGCAGCGGCGTCCTGGTCGAACGGCAGCGCGCCGACCACCATCTCCGCCTCGCCGCGCCCGAGGGCGTCGACCGCCGCACCCACGTCGGTGAACACCCGGGCGGCGCCCTGGGTACGTACGGACCCGTGACTGCGTGAGAGCAGGAAGTCGGGCGCGGTCGCCGGGCGTGCGGAATGCATGGTAGGCAAGTGTACTGCCAGCTGCCTGGGTGCCGGCGAGCGGGCGGTGAACGCCGCGCTACGATTGTGCGCATGACTGAATCCTCCCTCTCGACAGACCGCAACCCCGCGATGCGCGTCCGTTTCTGCCCCTCGCCGACAGGAACCCCGCACGTGGGCATGGTCCGCACCGCCCTGTTCAACTGGGCGCAGGCCCGCCACAGCGGAGGCACCATGATCTTCCGCATCGAGGACACCGACGCCGCGCGCGACTCGGAGGAGTCGTACCAGGCGATCGTCGATTCGCTCACGTGGCTCGGCCTCGACTGGGACGAGGGCGTGGTCAAGGGAGGCCCGCACGAGCCCTACCGCCAGTCGCAGCGCATGAACATATACAAGGACGTGCTGCGCAAGCTTATCGACGCCGGCGAGGTGTACCCGGCCTACTCCACCAACGAGGAGGTTCAGGAGCGCCACAAGGCGGCCGGGCGCGACCCGCAGCTCGGCTACGACAACTACGACCGGGACCTCACCGAGGAGCAGATCGCGGCGTTTGAGGCCGAGGGCCGCGAGCCGGTGTGGCGCCTGCGCATGCCGGAGAAGGACTGGACGTGGACCGACCTGGTGCGCGGCGAGATGACGTTCAAGGCACACACCCAGCCGGATTACGTCGTCGCCCGCTCCAACGGCGCGCCGCTGTACACGCTGGTCAACCCGCTTGACGACGCCCTGATGGGCGTCACCCACGTCCTGCGCGGCGAGGACCTGTTGTCCTCCACCCCGCGCCAGATCGCCCTGTACGAGGCCCTCATCCGCCTCGGTATCGCCGAGCAGGTGCCGGCGTTTGGCCACCTGCCGTTCGTGATGGGCCAGGGCAACAAGAAGCTGTCCAAGCGCGACCCCGAGTCGAACCTGTTCAACCACCGCGACAACGGCATCATCCCCGAGGGCATGCTCAACTACCTCGCGCTGCTCGGCTGGTCGCTGTCGGCCGATCAGGACATCTTCACCGTCGACGAGATGGTCGCCGCCTTCACCGTCGACGACGTCCTGGGCAACCCCGCGCGCTTCGACCAGAAGAAGCTCGAGGCCATCAACGCCGACCACATCCGCCGGCTCGAGCCTGCCGATTTCGCCGCCCGCCTGCGCACCTACCTCTCGGAGTACACCGACTTCCCGGCCGACTACCCGGCCGAGAAGTTCGCGGTCGCCGCCGATTTGGTTCAAACGCGCATCAAGGTGCTTGCCGACGCCTACGGTCTCCTCAAATTCCTCGTCACCGCCGACGCCGACCTGGTGCTCGACGAGAAGGCCGCGAAGAAGAACCTCAAGGACGATGCCATCGCCCCGCTCGACGCCGGCATCGCCGCCCTGGAGGCCGTGGAGGATTGGTCGACCTCTGCGATCGAGGAGGCGCTGAACAAGGCCCTCATCGAGGATCTCCAGCTCAAGCCGCGCAAGGCCTTCGGCGCACTGCGCGTGGCCGTCTCCGGTGAGGCCGTCTCCCCGCCGCTGTTCGAGTCCATGGAACTGCTTGGCAAGGAGTCCACCCTCACGCGGCTGCGCGCGGCCCGCGCGGTGACCCCGTTCGAGGCTTCCGAATAGAACTACATCGGTGTCATTGAGGCGCCGTGAGCTGGCGATTTGTTCGCCACGGAGCCTTCTGGCTATAGTAATCAACGTTGTTCAGCGCGGGAGTTACCGCACTGAAAAACGATTGGCCTATGGTGTAATTGGCAACACAACGGTTTCTGGTACCGTCATTCTTGGTTCGAGTCCAGGTAGGCCAGCAGCGGATTCATCCGCTCTTTCTATGCCCCGTTCGTCTAGTGGCCTAGGACGTCGCCCTCTCACGGCGGTAACACGGGTTCAAATCCCGTACGGGGTACAACGCAAGCGAGGCAGTCGGTTCTTCTTCACTGGCTGTCTCGCTTTTTGTGGGTTAAACGACAAAATGTGTGTCTGTTGTCGGCGTGTCGCGGGGTTAGATGTGGCCTTTTTGGATGCCGATTGAGTGTGTGTAGTTGGTGTCGATAGCGTTGTCGTAGAGGGCTGGTCGTCCGGTTTCGTGGTCGGCGTGGTTCTCGTTGTGGGTCAGGGTGGATACTTTGGCGAGTTGGTCCTGGCCCCAGTTGGACTGCCTGGCGATCTCAACAGGATCGTCAGGCAGTTCCGTTTGCAGATACAGCCACCACTCCAGCATCCGACGCTGATGCTCCCCGGATCGTCCGCGGTGGGTGCGGGTCAGCAGTTTCAGTTGGGCGTTGATGCCGCCTTCAAGGCTGTTGGTGGTGGATTTGATCCGGTTGGCATCGAGGACACCGTCGGGTGGTTCGAGGTAGACGAACAGTAGGTTGTTTCGCCACAGGTGGTTGAGGCTGTTGTAGGCCTTGCGGGTGCGTTCATGCGTCCATGACCAGGTGCGTTGCCGTGTCGCCGGGTCGGTTGTCCACGTTTTCTGGTTCATCCAGTCGCGGTAGACGTTGCCGTATTCGTGTAGCTGCGCACCCCACGCGGCCGCCTCGTCAAGATCGGTGATCTTCGTGAGGTTGAGCGCGAGCTGGTAGATCGCTCGTCCTGCATCGGTGCGTGGGCGTGAGGTGGTGTGTCGGCGTACCACGCGTTGGGCGTGGACGAGGCAGCGCTGCACTTTCGTTGTGGGCCAGCATGTCTTGATTGCGCTGGCAGCGCCTTGGCCGCCGTCGATGACAGCGATCAGGGGCGCGGGGATACGTTCGAGGAGCTTTTGGTAGTCGCCGGTGGTCTCACGTGTGCACCAGTGCCAGGCGATGACGTGATCCAAGGTGGCGGCTACGATGAGACACCCGCCGGCGGTGTAGGTGCCGTCGATGAAGACCTGGTCGTAGACCCGGCCTTCGTGCCCGATCGTGGGATCGGGGACATCAACTAGCCAGAAGTATTCAAACCGGCGTTGCAGGGTACGCGGATGACACCCTGCTTCGGCAGCAGCGGTTCTCAAGCTCGCACCGGTCGTGAGGTGGGCGATAAATGCTGCGAAGGCTGCGGAGTTGGTGATATCGGGGCGCTGCTTGGTGGTGGAAGCGCCGCAGATTTTGCACCGCCACCGGGTGCGGTTGGCGGAGGTCTTCCCGTTGCGTTTCGTCTCGCCGCCGCACACCTGGCATCGGGGTTGGTTCTTCGGCATTGATCAAGCCAACACCGGCGCCTACCACACGCTGCTGTCACACCCCAATATTTCGCCGCCCTGGGACGGATATAAGCTCCAAGATCATATACTTTCCGGATTACCGCTGATCAACCCAAACAAATCGATGAATCCGGACACACATTTTGTCGTTTAACCCCTTTTTGTGCGTGAGCCGGGTCCTTGTTCGACCGGAACGTCGCTGAGGGGCCTTTTCAGGGGGTTCCGGGCCGTTCCGGTCGAACTGCGTTTGCGGACTACACTTGCTGATGTGATCCGCACCATGCTCAAGTCCAAAATCCACCGCGCCACCGTCACGCAGGCGGACCTCCACTATGTCGGCTCGTGCACGATCGACGCTGACCTCATGGAAGCCGCCGACATCCTCGAAGGCGAGCAGATTGACGTGGTCGACATCAACAACGGCAACCGGCTCACCACGTATGCCATTACGGGGGACCGAGGGAGCGGGGTCATCGGCATCAACGGGGCCGCCGCGCGGCTGATCAACCCCGGCGACCTGGTCATCATCATCGGCTACGCCCAGTACGAAGAGAGCGAGCTCGAGGGTTACGCCCCGCGCGTGATCTTCGTGGACGAACACAACCGCCAGCTCGAGCAGGGCGAAGACCCGGCCCACGCGCCACACGGCTCCGGCTTGGTGAACCCCAGGCACCCCGATAACTGATGGCCTACGACTTCAAGAAGGAGCCCGAGAAGATGAGGACGGTCATCCGGCACCCCGTGCGCCCGGCGCAGTGACTGCGCAGTGACTGCGCAGTGACGAATGTTCGGCGCCGGGGAATCTGACCTGGGGAAACTGAATAAGGTTCGGCCCCCGGCCCAACAATTTTCACCACCACCTCCCGCGCTGCGCGCACCCCCGATATGTGAGACCCTAGGCAGCGATGTCTACGCAACGATCCACAGGAAGCGCCCTCGAGGTGTTTCTGGTGTTCCTCCGACTGGGCCTGACCTCCTTCGGCGGCCCCACCGCCCACCTCGGCTACTTCCGCGACGAGTTCGTCGGCCGCAGGAAGTGGATGAGCGAGAAAACCTACGCCGACCTCGTCGCCCTGTGCCAGTTCCTGCCGGGGCCGGCGTCGAGCCAGGTCGGTATGGCCGTCGGCCTCCAGCGCGCCGGGTACGCGGGGATGGTGGCGGCGTGGTTCGCGTTCACGATGCCGTCGGTAATTGTGCTCGTCGCCTTCGCGCTGGGCGTCGCGGCTCTCGGCGACATCTCCGGGGCCGGGTGGCTGGTGGGGCTCAAAGCGGCAGCGGTCGCGGTGGTGGCGCACGCGGTGCTGGGCATGGCGCGCTCGCTCATTTCCGGCACAATCCGCGCCGGCATAGCGCTGGCGGCGTTCCTGCTGGTCCTCCTGGTGCCGAACCCGTTTGTACAGGTAGGCGCGATCATCGTCGGCATGCTGGCCGGCTACGCCCTGCTGCAGAGCCCCGAAGTTGATAACGCCGAGACAAGCTTCGCGCCGCGCGTGTCCCGGCAGGTCGCCGTCGTCTGCCTGGCGCTCTTCGCCATCCTGCTCGCCGCGCTGCCGCTGATCGCGAGCGCCCGCGACAACGTGGCGCTGACCATCATGGACACCTTCTACCGCGCCGGCGCGCTCGTCTTCGGCGGCGGGCACGTCGTGCTGCCGCTCTTGGAGTCCGCGACGGTGCCCACCGGGCTTGTCGACCACGACACGTTCCTCGCCGGATACGGCGCCGCGCAGGCGGTGCCCGGGCCGCTGTTCACGTTCGCGTCCTTCCTCGGCGCCTCGTCCCAGGGGGTGCACTGGGCACTGGGTGCTGCGGTGGCCACGATAGCGATCTTCCTGCCCGCGGCGCTGCTCGTGCTGGGGACCCTTCCGTTTTGGGACGTGCTGCGCCGCCAGCCACAGGCGGCGCGCGCGATCGCCGGCGCGAACGCCGCCGTGGTGGGCATTCTCGCCGCGGCGCTCTACACCCCCGTGTTCACCGCGGGTGTCACGGGCGTGGCGACGATGGCGGTCGCGGGCGCCGCGTTCACCGCGCTGCTGGCGTGGAAGCTGCCGGCGTGGGCGGTGGTGATCGGCGCGGCGCTCGTGGGGTGGGCGCTTCTGTAAGGTGAGGCGCATGAATCGACGCCTCATCACCGCAGCCGCGGCCGCCGCCCTCGCACTAGCGACAGCCACCCAGAGCGCGGTGGCGCTCTCCGGTCAACCCAGCTCCACGGGCTCGAGCGTGCTGGACGCGTCGAGCCTGCCGTGGGCGGGTTCGAGCCTGTCGTCCGACATTTCGCCCTTGGCGGTGCCCACCCTGATCGTGGCAACCCTGGGCGGGGGAGTGCTCGGCTCGGCCCTCTACGAGGGAATCGGATCCACGGGCTCGGCGCTGAGCTCCGCGCTTACTGACGCCGCGCCAACCTTCCCCGCCGCCGACGCCGCCCCGGCGCAACTGCGCAGCCTGCGGCACATCGAAGGCGACGTCTACGAGCTCGTGGTCTGGTCCGGCGCGATGCAGCGCGAAGTGTCCAACGAGATCATCCTCCCGGGCGGTCCGGACAACACGGCCCCGCGGCCGACGTTCTACCTCATGATGGGCGCGGACGGCGCCGCCGGCGGGCTCAGCTGGCGCACCATGTCCAACTATGAGGAGTTCTTCGCCGGCAAGAACGTCAACGTGGTCACCCCGCTCGGCTCTGTCTCGTCCATGCAGGCGGACTGGTACCGACCCGACCCCGTCACCGGCACGAACAAGTGGTTGACGTACATGACGAGGGAGCTTCCGCCGCTTATCGACGCGACCTTCAACGGCGCCGGTCGCGACGCGATCGCCGGGATCTCCATGTCGGGCGGCCCGGCGATCTCCATTGCGTCCTACGATCCGCAGCGCTTCGTCGCCGCGGCGTCGTACTCGGGGTGCCCGTCGACGACGGGGCTGCTCGGCGGGGTGTACGCGTCCTCGGCGGTGGCCATGAACGGCGGGAATCCCGTCCTGATGTGGGGGCTGCCGGGCAACGAGGCCTGGGTGGCGCACTCTCCCGTCCTGCACCTGGACAACCTGCACAACACCACCCTGTTCGTCTCCGCGGCGCAGGGTGTGCCGGGGCCGATTGACGGGATCGACAACTCGTCGCAACGCGTTGGCAACCCGATGCTGATCGAGGGCGCCTCCTACGCCTGTTCGCTGTACTTCGCCCAGCAGGCTCGGGCGGAGGGGCTAGACGTCACGTGGTACGAAACGGTGGAGGGAACGCACACGTGGGGGCTTTTTGAGAAACTGATGCGGGAGAGCTGGGGAACCATTGGCCCGGCACTGGGGGTGAACTGATAAAGTTTTGCCCGTGAAATTTCATTCCCGCCGCGGTGTGGCGCTGTGCGTGGCGGCTGCGCTGACAGCCTCCACCGTGACCGCGCCCTCAGCGTCCGCCCGGTCGTCCCAGTCGTCCCTCCTCACCGGCCAGCCGGCGGATGCGAACTCGAGCGTCATCGACGCCTCCTCCGTCGCCGCCGCGTTCTCCAGCCTCCGCTCGGACATCCACCCAGTTGCGCTTCCCGCGCTGGTGATCTCAGCGCTCATGGGGGGCCTTTTGGGTTACCTGTCCTTCGAGCGCTTCGCGTTCCAGGGCAGCTCCCGGCTGGGGTCCAGCACCGTCGACCTGGACAGCACCTTCCCCGACCCGGACGCCCCGCCGGCGGAGTTCGTGAGTCTGGAGCACGTGCGCGACAACCTGTACACGCTGACCGTCTATTCGCCGTCGATGCAACGCAACATCACCAACGACCTCGTCCTGCCCGCCGGCGGCACCGACAACACCACGCCGCGTCCGACCTTCTACCTCCTCGGCGGCGCCGGCGGCGGTGGCTGGACGGGGGAGGGTGGCGCGCCCGATTTCTTCCGCGACAAGCTCATCAACGTGGTCACCCCGCGCGGCGCAATCGGATCCCAGCAGGCCGACTGGGCGCAGGAGGATCCGAAACTGGGCCTGTACAAGTGGACCACGTACCTGACAAAGGAGCTCCCGCCCCTTATCGACGCCACCTTCCACGGCACCGGCAACGACGCCATCGCCGGGATGTCGATGTCGGGCGGGCCCGCCATGCACATAGCCACCATGGATGACCGGTTCAAGGTGGCGGGCTCCTACTCAAGCTGCCCGTCGACAACGGGGGTGCTCGGCCAGGCGTTCGCCTCGTCCACCGTGCGCTTCTACGGGGCGGATCCCGCCAACATGTGGGGCAGCTCCGCCGATCCTGCGTGGGCGGCGCATTCCCCGATCCTCAATCTCGAAGACATGCGCGACCTGAAACTCTTCGCCGCGGCGTCGCGCGGGGTGCCTCACGAGACCGATCAAGAAGTCAAGGATTCGCCGGCGCCCCTCCTTGTCGTCGACGAGCAGTTCAACTACACCTGCACGCGCTACTTCGTCGACGAGGCCCGGGAGGCCGGGCTGAGCATCGACTTCTACGAGTTCGATGAGGGCACGCACAACTGGGGCCTGTTCCGCCGCCAGCTTCGGGAGACGTGGAAGACGATCGGCCCCGCCCTCGGCGTGGAGTGACCTGCGCCACTACCCCCTACCACCTTGTCGAGCATCACCGCTTAGCTGGGGGTGGTCCGCGACGCGGGTTATAACCAGTTCCGTTTTTGTCCGCACTCTACCCACCCGCGAGGTGGGGGAGTATGTTCAGTTGTAGCAGGTCAGCAAGGGTAAAACCCGAAAGACCGGCTACGCACACCGCGACCCCGCGGTGAGCGCGCAACGCCCTCGGAGCTGATTGTTCTCCACAACACTGCGGACGCGGATGCGGGCATGTACCAGCCCGGTCCGACGATACTTTCGCACCAGAACACCCCGGATGCGGCGTTGACGCTCACCGCGGGGATTCGCCTGTGACCAGCCGGTTTGTTGGTTTTCGTGGCGGTGCTTTATGGTTAACAAGTCGCAAACACAAAGCGAACGCGCCCCGTTCGTCTAGCGGCCTAGGACGTCGCCCTCTCACGGCGGTAACACGGGTTCAAATCCCGTACGGGGTACAGATTGTGCGAGGCAGCTGGTTTTTACCAGCTGCCTCGCTTTTTATCGACTGTGTTCGACGCGAAGCCAGCTCGGCGGCCATTTACGAGCCCGTGGTCGCGTTCCGGTCGAACACAGCCGATCGCATGCTCTCCGAAAAGCAGCCCACCACACGACGATTTGAAGGGGCGGCGAGCTCGCGGGTGCCTAGGTCATCATCACCTTGGTCTGCGCGACCGCCTTGTCCATGCGGCTGATCGCGTGGCTCAGCCGGTGGCGCAGCCAGAGGCCGAGGGCAAGGAAGGGCAGCGAGAAAAGTACGAGGATGCCGAGGGCACTCCAGAAATCCCAGCCATAGGTGCCGAAGATGGCGGCGCGCATCGCTCGGATTGAGTAGGTCGCGGGAAGCCACGGGCTAATCCCCTGCACCCAGCCCGGCAGCAGCTGCAGCGGATAGGCGCCGCCCGCCGCCGACACCTGAAGCACGAGAATGAGCACACCGATGGCCTTGCCGGCATTGCTCAGAGAAACCACCAACGTATAGCAGATGAGGTGGAACACCAGGCTCGAGACCCATCCCGCCACCAAGAGGAGGAACGGGTGCGCGGGCTCGATCCCGACATACAGGATGAGCCCCGCCATCAGAAGGGTGGACTGGGCTAGCCCGGTGGTGACGAAGGTGAGGTAGCGGCCGAGGTACTTTTGGGCCGCTGTGAGTTGGCTGGGGGCGACCACGTTCTGCTCGATGGAGCTGTCGTCGGTGCGCACGGCCACCGACGTCAGCAGGGCGCCCACCCACAGGGCGAGCACAGTGTAGAGCGGGGCCATGCCGGCGCCGAAGCTGACGCGTGGGAAAACACCCTTACGCTCCACCTTGACAGGGTCGACAAGGGCGTCGGCCAGCTGCTCTGGGTGCCGGGAGACGAGGTCGGCCAACTGTGTCAGGTCGCCGTCGGAGCGCGCCTTGGCAATTGACTGCTGCGCCTCCTGCATCGTCGCCGCGTTGGAGCGCAACGAGTCGGCGGTGTCCCGCAGGTCGTCGCCTGAGGCCGCCAGGGTGTCGCGCAGTGAACCTGGTCGGTTGGCCAGGGCGGAGGAGACGTTGTCCATGTCCGAGCGGACCTTGTCGACGTCTGCGCGGACGTCGTCCAGCGAGCCCGACAGCGCCTCGAGGCGGGGGCGGAGCCCCGTGTCGTAGGACGCCCGGGCCGAGTCCATCGCCTCGCGGGCCTGAGCGATGGAGTCCTTGATTGCCTGGCGCTCCGCATTGTCCCTGCCGCGTCCACCCTGCCCGGCGGCGAGGCGCGCGGCTGCGTCGTTGAGCCGGTCGCGCACGGCCGTCTGACGGGCGATGGCGTCGTCCAAGTCACTGATCACCGCGCGCGCCCCCGGCTGGGCGTCGGGGGGTAGCGCCGGGGCAACCTGCCCGCTAATGGTGTCGCGCAGGGCCGTGTACTGATTTATCTGGACGTCGATGCGCGCGGCGATGTCCGTCAGGCTCGCCGCCGTAGCCTGGGCGGAGGAGGAAGAGTCCGCCAGCAGCTGGTCGACCCGGTCGCTCACGGTGCTGAAGCTTTCTGAAGTCGCCGCCAGCGCCGCCGCGAGCGCCGCGCCGTCGCCGTTGAGGCCCGCCCCGGCGGCCCCCAGGTCGGCGGGGCGCACTTGGTCGAGGGAGTCGCCCAGCGCCGCGGAAATCCGCTCAGCGCTGTCGACGAGCGGCACGCTCGACTCGGTGAGGGAGGCGAGAGCATCGACGGTGTCGGCGATGGAGAGGAGCTGGTCGCGGGCGCTGGCGGTGCGCTTCTCGATGGAGTCGAGCGCCTGCTGGGTCTCCGCCTCGTTGAAGAAGTCCGAGGCTGTTTCGATTAGCCCGAAGGACACCTCGCTCAGCGCCCTGGTAAACGACGCGCTAATTTGGGCGCTGACGCCCTGCGCCCCGCTCGAGACGAGCAGCGGGGAAATGGGGTTCTTTTTCTCGTTGACGTAGAGGTCGATCCGGCTGGGCTCGGAGTTGCCGGCGTAGAAGGTGAACATGTCGTCGCTCAATGTGGGCGGAAGGACGATCGCGGCGTAGTACTCGCCTGACTTCGCACCCTCAATGGCGTCGTCGGCGTCGGTGATCACCCAGTCCATCGATTTATCGCGGTAAAGCTGGGAGAGTACCATGTCGCCAACGTTGACGGACAGCGGGGTGAGGTCGCTCGTGTGTCCTTCGTCGGTGTTGGCCACCGCCACCTGGAGGCGCTCCGTATCGTGGAAGGGGTCCCACGTAGCCAGCACGTTGAACCACGCGAAGAGACAGGGAATGGCGATGAGGCCGACCATGACGATGCCCGCCATGACGTTGGTGTAGAGACGGCGCAGGTCGTTGTAGGCGATGGAGAAGACGGTTCTCATTGGGTGGCCTCGCTTTCCCCGCCGGTGGGCCGGATGGTGACACTCGTGCCGGCGGAGTCGTGGCGGTGGATCACGGCGTCGCGCAGCTCGGCCTCACCGAGAAGGGAGACCTGTTCGGCGTCGACGAGGCTCTGGGTGAAGTACTCAACCGCGCCGAGGTACAGGATGACCAGCAGGGACCAGCCCACCACGATGGCGAGCATGATGGTCTTGTCGGTAGGAAGAAGCATTGTCAGCAGGGTGATGATCGCGATGCCGAGAACGCCCGCGCCGATTCCGCCGAAGATGAGGGTGCGGTAGTTTTCCCTGAGCATCCGCGCCCGCTTCTCGACACCCCCACGGAACTCTTCGCGGTCAGACAGTGCGGCCATGATGTCGGACGCGCGGTAGGGCGAGCCCATGACCTCGACCTTCTCGTTGGTAATCAAATTGGTGCGCGCGAGCTGGCGGTTGAACAAGAGGTTTGCGTGTGAGGATGTGTGGCGGAACAACCATCCCAAGGCGAAGGCCACGGCGGACATGGCGAGAAGCGTCGCCATGAAACGGAAGTAGTGGTATCCGTAAAATCCGGCGATGGTTTCGCGCATTGCGTCGATGCCGTAGCGGAAGGGGAGGAACGGGTAGATTCGGCGGAAAAAGCCGGGCATCAGCTCGATGGGGTAGAGGCCGGACGCGCCCGGGATCTGGATGACCACGAGGAGGACGGCGATGCCGCGGCCGATGTGGCCGAGCGCGGAGACGATGGAGTAGATGATCCCCGTGTAGGCGACCCCGATGGCGATCGCGGTGGCAAGGAAGGCCGTGACGGACTGCATCTGCACCCCGAAGGCGACGTTGCCGAGCGTCACCACGACGGCCTGGAGCACTGAAAGCGTAGCGAAGAGCAGAAATCGGCCGAGGTAGGCCTGCGCGACGGTGAGACGGCGGAAGCCTTCGGTGTCAACTTCGACCCGGAAGATGATCGTCAGCACGAACGCGCCGATCCACAGGGCCAGGTTCGTGAAGAAGGACGCCATGGAGCTGCCGTAGTTCTCGGTGGGGAAGACGGCCTGCTGGTCGACGGTGACGGGCGAGGCGACGTACTCGCCGATCTTCGCCGAGTTGAGGCTGGTGACGGTGTCGAGGGTTTCCGCGTCTGACGTGGCCAGAAGCGCGTTAATGTCGGTCTCGGCAGAGCGCGCGCCGTCGGCAAGCGTGCTGAGATTGCCCGAGACGTCGTCGAGGATGCCAAGGCTGGCCGCGAGCTGATTGTCCACCCCTGCAAGCAGCGATATCGTCTCATCACGCAAGGCGCGCTGGCTGTTCAGCGCGCCGCGCGCGGAGGCAACGCTGCCGGACGCCTGGGCGAGCGAAGCGTTGAGCGCGGGTACGGACTCCCCAATCTGCTGGCTCGCAGCGCGTGCAGCGGCGTTGGCCTCTGAGGTTGCGTCCTCAAGGGAGGTGCCGAGCTCGCTAATCGACGCCAGCACCGCACCCGTACTGCGGTCTACCTCGTTCAGGCCGTCGAGGACCGTACGGGAGGCGGTAGTGCGCTCTTCCAACGCGCTGGCCGCGGAATCGAGCTGGGCGCGGATCTCGGGTGACAGGGCCGCGCTGCCTGATAGGGCGCGCAGTTGAGCGGTGGCGGACTCGCCCTGTTCGACCACCCCGTCTACCTCGCTGATGGCCGAGCGGACGCGCCCCTGAGCGGTGCCGAGCTGATCCGTAGCGCCCGCGATGGTGGAGTTGGCGGAGGCGGCGCCGAGGCTGAGCGCCCTGGTGGATTCAACAAGCGCAGTGGAGGTGTCCGCGGTGAACCCGGCGGCGGAGCTCTGCAGCTCGGCGATGATCCCCTCGGCCTCGCCGAGGGACGAGTCGACCGACCCGAGAGTGTCGTCGACGGATTCGACGAGGGCGCTCAGCTCGCCAACGACTGGCCGAGCGCCTGAGACGCTCTGCTTCATCGTGCTGATTCGTAGCTGCGCGGCGTCGAGGTCGGCAGCGATGTCAGCGAAGCTTCCGGCGGCCCTTCCGCGTACCTCGTCTGCGTTTTCGCGCAGCGTGAGGCCCGTTTCGCGGAGCTCGGTCGCCGCGGCCTCTCCGACCTTCTGCTTGAACGCCGAGGACACCGCGGCGTCGACGGCCGAGGCGCCGGCGTCGGTGATGGAGGGGGCGACGCCGTTGCTCTTCTCGTTAACGTAATATTCCAGCACGGGCTGGGTGTAGGTCCCGCTGACCAGGCTCAGCAAGTCCTCACTGAACTCGGGCGGGATGAGGAACATGGCGTAGTAGTCGCCCCGCATCAGACCGTCACGGGCCTCGTCCTCGGGGAGGAACACCCAACCTATTTTGTCGTTGTCGCGGAGTTGCTCGGCGATTTGTTCGCCGACGTCGATCTCGCCGACGAGATCAGTTGAGGCACCGCGGTCGTTGTTGACCACCGCGATGCGGATGTTCTGGGTGTGGTCGTAGGGCTCCCAGAAGGCGTTGATGTTGAACCACGCGTAAAGTGCGGGGGTGATGAGCACGCCGACGATGATGATGAAGGCTCGGGGAACGCGCAACAGGCGACGTAGGTCTCGTCCAAGGATTTGCCCGCTTTTTCTCACGGGGCGAGCGTACCCCGGAGCGGGGAATTAGGGAAACGCACCGCACCGTCGCCTCCATGTGTGGGAGGCGTAAGCGTGCAGGGAGAAAGCGTGTGCTCGGATCGGTCCAAATCGTGGCCGAGTGAAGCTCTGGATACCTGGGCCGCGCCGTCAGGATCGAGCTTGACGATGACGGCGAGACGCTCTGGGTCGGCGGTGCCGTGCGCGTCAGGGTGCGCGGCGTGCTGGGCGTGGATTAGCTCTTGGGACCGAGCTCGGCGTCGAGCACCTCCCGGGCCACTTTCATGGCGGACAGCGCGGCGGGCGCCCCGCAGTAGCCGCTGGCCTGGATGATCGCCTCGGTGATTTCCTCGCGGGTCAGGCCGTTGGTGAGAGCGCCACGCACATGGCCGCGCAGCTCCTCGTTGGCGCGCAGGGCAACGAGCATCCCGATGTTGAGCAGGCTGCGGTCGCGGCGGCTGAGCCCCTCGCGCGTCCACACCGAGCCCCACACGGTGGCGGTGACGTGGTTCTGCAGCGCCTCACTGTCGGTGCCGGTCGTGCTGGCGATGGCGTTGTCGACGTACGCGTCGCTCATCACTGCGCGGCGCACCTCCATGCCGTTGTCGAATCGGTTGTCAGAAGTGTTTTCCATGCCTTAGAATTGTAGGCGTTAATCGCGGGGGCGATAGGAAACGCATAAGATACTGCCCATGGAAAAGAGCGACAATCTTGGCCTGCTCTCCGCGGTCGGAAGCACACCCCTCATCCGTCTCCCCAATGCAGGCGCAACTGTGTGGGGCAAGGTGGAGTCCTTCAACCCCGGCGGCAGCGCGAAGGACCGCACCGCAAGGGCGCTTGTGCGCGACGCGATGGAGCGCGGGGTCATTGGTCCCGGCAGTGTGGTCGTGGAGTCGAGCTCGGGCAACCTCGGCGTGGCGCTTGCGCGCGAGGCCGTCATTGGGGGGTGGCGGTTCCACTGTGTCGTCGACACGCGCACGAACGCCGCGACCCTGGCGCACATGCGCGCGCTCGGGGCCACAATCCATGAGGTCGAGCGGCCGGACCCCGAAACAGGGGACTGGCTCACGGCGCGCCGCGCGCGGGTGGCGGAGATTGTCACCGAGCTCGGCGCCGTCAACCTGGACCAGTACTCGAACCGGGCGGCGTTCACCGCCCACAGCGAGGGCACGATGCGTGAAATAGCGGAGCAGCTCGGGCACGCGCCGGACATCCTCGCGGTGGCGGTCAGCACGACCGGCACCGTTGGCGGGTGCCTGGCCTACATCCGGGAGCACAACCTGCCCACCCGCGTCGTGGCGGTCGACGCCGAGGGCTCCGTCCTGTTCAGTGGCGCGCGTGGCGACCGCGTCCTGCCCGGCTACGGCGCCGGGATGGTCACCGAGCTATCCACCCAGGTCGTCCCCGACGAGGTGATCCGGGTGAACGCGCGCGACGCGGTCGCGGCCGCGCGGGCAACGGCGCTGACCACCGGTTTCATGCCGGGGGCCTCCGGCGGCGCGGTGGCGTGGGGCGTCGATAAGCTGGTGGCAAAGAACCCGGGTGCGGAGATCGTGGCCGTCTTCCACGACGACGGCCGCGCGTACCTGGACACGGTCTACAACGACGAATGGGTCGAAAGGAACATCGGGTGAAGGTAGCAATCATCGGGGCCGGGCCGCGCGGCCTGTGGGCGGCGGAGGAACTCTTCGAGCGCGCCCGCCAGCGCGGGGCACGCATCGACCTGACGGTGTTCAACGACGGGCCGCTGGGCAGCGCGAGCGCCACGGGCGCGTTCCAGCCCGCCGGGCCGGGGCAGTGGCTGCTCAACGTGCCCGCCACGGCGATCGAGTCCCGCCTCGGCTCCTTCAACGCGTGGCGCGGCGCGAACGACTCCTTCCCGCCGCGCCGCGAGGTCGGTGAGTTCCTGGCCGCGTCCTGGCGAGCGCTGGAAAACAACACACCGCGGGGCTGCGCGGTGACATTCCGCGAAGTCGAGGTGCGCGACCTAGACGCGCACGGGGCCGGTTTCGAGGTCGACGGCACGGTGTTCGACGAGGTGCTGGTGTGCACCGGGCACGCCCCCGCGGCCCCGGTCGACGGCGCGATCCCCGCCTACCCCCACCACAACCTGGATGCGATCTCGCCCGCGGACACCGTGCTCGTGCGCGGCGCGGCGCTGACGTTCATCGACGTCACCCGCTACGCCCCGGCGAAGGCGTTCTACCCCGTCTCCCGCTCCGGGCGGTTCATGGAGGTCAAGGCGTACCCGCCCGACGAGAAGGCGCTCGAGCCCGCTTTACGACGCTTCGCCGACGCCATCCTTTCCTCCGGCTCCTACGAGGAGTTCGTGGGGGCCGTCGCCGAGGCGTCGTTAAGCGTGCTTGAGGCCCAGGGCGGGGACGGCGGCCTCGAGGAGGTCAACGCAGTTCTCACAGGCACGGATTTCACCGGGGACGCGGTCGCGGAGCTGCACGCCTCCCTCGCGGCCGCTGAGGGGTCGCGGCCGTGGACGGCGGCGCTTGCGGTGGGCTACACGTTCCGCACCCTTTACCCGCAGGTGATCGAGCGCGCGTCCTTCGGCGGGCGGGAGAGCCTGGGCGGGGAGCGGTTCTACCGGCTCACCCGCATCCTCGAGCGGGTTGCGTTCGGCCCGCCGCCCGAGACGGCCCGCGACCTCGTCCGCGCGATCGACGAGGGCCGGGTGCGTACCGACCTGCTGGGCCGCGGCGGCGACAGTCTCAGTGACCTCGCCCGCGAGGTGGGGGCGGACGTGGTCGTCGACGCCGTCAACGCGCCCCCCGGCGTCGTCGACGGCACCCTAGTCGGTGCGCTCGTGCGCAAGGGCCTGGCGCAGACCGACGCGACGGGCGGCCCCGCGGCGGTGAAGGTCGAGCGCGACGGCACGCTCGTCGGGCAGTCGCACATCGCCGCGGCGGGGCGGATGAGCGAGGGTTGGATCCTCGGCCACGACACGCTGCGGCGCGGCTCCCACGAGGTGATCCCTGCGTGGGCGGCGCGCGTGAGCGCCGCCGCGATGGCGCACCCCGAGCGCGTCCACGGAGCGCCGCCGCTTACCGCGCGCACAGAGGCGTGGGCCGACGACCTGCTTGCCGATGCCGACGCCTGCCAGTCGCTGCTTGAGACCTATTCCAGCCCCGTCAACGTGCTCAACGCCGCCCCGATGGAATCCCACATCGATGAGCTCGTCGCCGCCGGCGCGAGCCGAGGTGTGGACGTGCGCGTGTTTTTCGCCCGCAAGGCGAACAAGGGCCTGACTTTTGTGGATGCCGTGCGCGACGCCGGCCACGGTGTGGACGTGGCCAGCTTCAACGAGTTGCGGCAGGTCATCGACCGCGGCGTGCCGGGGGAGCGGATCATCGTCTCCGCAGCCATCAAGACCGATGAGCTGCTGCGGCTGGCCATTGACCACGGCGCGGTGATCTCCGCCGACAACGTCGACGAGTACGAGCGGATCGCGCGGCTCGCCGATCTCGCGGGAGGGCGGGCCGCGCGCGTCGCCCCCCGCCTCGCCCCGGACCCCGACACGATGCCGCCGACCCGCTTCGGCGAGCGGCTGCGCACGTGGGTTGAGCACCTGACCGCCCCGGGCCAGCCGGCGCGGGCCGTACACGTCGTCGGCGTGCACGCCCACCTCCACGGCTACGCCGCCGCGGACCGCTCGGCCGCGCTGCGCGAGTGCATGGAGCTCGCCGATGCACTGACCGCCGCAGGCCACACCCCGGAGTTCATCGATATCGGCGGCGGGGTGCCCATGAGCTACCTCGACGACGCCGAGCAGTGGGCCGACTACCAGGCCGCCATCGCCGCCCAGCGGGCCGGTTACGCCGCCCCGTTCACGTGGAAATCCGACCCGCTTGCCACCACCTACCCGTACTACCAGCGGCCCACACGCGGGCCGTGGCTGGACGAGGTGCTCTCCGGCGGGGTCGCCGAAGCGCTCACCGCGCGCGGCTTGCGGCTCCACCTTGAGCCCGGCCGCTCGCTTCTCGACGGCTGCGGAGTGATCCTCGCCCAAGTCGCCTTCGTGAAGACGCGTAGCGACGGCCTCCCGCTCGTCGGCCTGCACATGAACCGGACCCAGTGCCGCACCACCTCGGACGACTACCTCGTCGACCCGATCCTGGTCAAGCGCACGCCGGCCAGCGAGGAGATCGAGGCGTTCCTCGTCGGCGCCTACTGCATCGAAGACGAGGTGATCCTGCGCCGCAGGATCCGGTTCCCGCAGGGCGTGTCCGCCGGCGACATCATCGCCATCCCCAACACCGCCGGGTACTTCATGCACATCCTGGAATCCGCCTCGCACCAGATCCCGCTGGCGAAAAACGTGGTGTGGCCGGGCGCCGAGCTCGACGCGATCGACCAGCCCGGCTAGTTCTCGTGGGCCACGACGATCACGGTGCGTTGCGGTTTCGGCCCGGGCAGCGGCGAGTTGAGCAGCATGTGCATTAGATCGGCTGAGTCGTCGGGGGTCAGGTGCGCTGTGGGTTCGTCGAGAAGCAGCACGTCGGCGTCGCTGCACAGCGCGCGGGCGAGCAGCAGGCGGCGGCGCTGCCCGGCCGAGAGCGAGTCGGCGCCGTTGTCGAGGACAAAGTCCAAGTCGAAGGGGAAGCCGACGGCGGAGAGGACGCGCGTGGCGAGGGTGTCGTCAAGCTCGGGCGTGCCCACGCGCAGGTTCTCGCGCACCGAGGTTGAAAACACCCACGCGTCCTCCGCGTAGAACCTGGTGCTTGCCGGGGCGGTCGCTTCGCCCGAGGCGGCGGGCACCAACCCCGCGAGCGTTTCCAGCATCGTGGTCTTGCCTGAGCCCGAGGGCCCGCGCACGAGCAGGCGCTCGCCGGGCTCCACGCGGAGATTCCACACCGTATCGCCGTAGATGGTGCGCAGGTCGCGCGCCTCGACGGTGTCGGACACCGCGGGTCCAGCGACATCGGCGCGTTGCGTGTTCAGCAGGTTGCTCAGGCGCGATGCGGCGCGCGCGGCGTCGTCGGCGTGGCGCGCGGCGGCAGGCAGGGGACCGTGGGACTCGAACGCCGCCAGCGACAGCATCAGCAACATGCCCAACCAGGTCGGATTCCCGCTGTAGGTAGCCACCGCGATCGCCGCCACGCCGAGCGCCGCAGCGCCCGTGGCCACGGTCTGGATCGCCTCGGCCGCAACGGTTGAGCGCTGCGCGGCGAGCTTCTCGCGCGTGACGCGTTGCGACGCTTCCGCGACCTCGCCGATCAAAGCCTCGGCCCGACCGGCCGCGGCGAACTCCACGCGGTGCTGCAGCACCTGATCGAGGCCGACGGCGAACTCGGTGGACTCCTCCACCTCGCGGGCGCGGCGATTCGAGCGTGCGGCGATGCGCGGCACCACGAAACCGGTCACGGCGAGAGCTGCCGCCATCACCAACGCGGCCGGCGGGCTCAGCCACGCCGCAAGCCCCAGCGCGGCGAGGGAGACCACCACCGCAACGAGGCGGGGGATGTGGCTGCGCACCAGAAAGTCCGTGACCCGCTCGGTGTCGTCGACCACATAGACGTGGCCCTGTCCGCGCGATGTCGCAGCGGACGAGGCCAGCGCGTCGTAGACTTTCGCGCGCAGCTCGCTCAGCGCACCGAGCGCCAGCTGGTGAGCGACGATCCGGTCGATGTAGCGAAACATTGCGCGAGAGATGCCCAAACCCCGCACCGCGGTGATCGCCACGGACAGGTGCAGCACTGGGGGCATCTGCCACGCCCGGGTGATCAGCCAACCGGACAGCACCGTCAGGCTCAGCGCGGACAGCAGCGTCACCGCTGCGGCGGCGACCGCCAGCGCAACGGCCCCGGGTTTGACCCCCGCGACCCGCAGCAAGGATATGGCGTTTCTCACAGGTCCACCACCTTGTCGGAGGCCTCGGCGACGCGCATGTCGTGGCTGGCGACCAGTACCGTGCGCCCGCGCTCGGCCGCGTCGCGGATCGCGTCGAGCACCTCGGCGACGCGCTCGGGGGACAGATGCGCGGTGGGTTCGTCGAGAAGCACAATCGGCGCGGGCGAGGCGAGGGTGCGGGTCAAGCCGATCAGTTGCAGCTCGCCCGCGGAGACGCCGCGCGAGGCAGGGTCGATGAAGCGCTCGGGTTCGACCGTCGGGGCCAGCGGGGTGGGAGTGACGGGCGCGCCGAAGAGCTCGAGGTTCTCGCGCACGGTGCCGGGCACCGTCGCGGGCCGCGCCGCGAGGAAGGCCACCTCGCCGCCCACGGCGATGCGCCCGCTGACGTCGGTATCGGGCAGCGCGCCAAGTATGGCGAGGAAGGTCGTGGACTTGCCCGTCCCGTTCGGCCCGCGCAGCACGGTGACCTCGCCGGGGTGGGCACGGAACGACAGGTTGTGGGGCAGCGTGCCGTCGCGCCCGGTAACGCTCAGGCTGTCCACCTCCACGCCGGACCGAGCAGGCGTGAGGTAGGAGCCAGCGGTGGCGGTGGGGGCGTCGATAAGCGATAGCACCTTATCCACCGCCTCGAGCCCGTCGGCGGCGGCGTGGTAGTTCGCGCCGACCTTGCGCACGGGGTTGAACACCTCGGGCACCACGATGAGCACGACTAGGCCGGCGAGCAGGCTGATGTCGCCGTAGACCAGGCGCAGGCCGATACTCACCGCGACCAGCGCGACGGAGAGCGTGGCCAGGAACTCGAGCGCGAACGACGACAGGAACGCCAGGCGCAAAACGCCCATCGTGGAGGCCGCGTGCCGCGCACCGGCGTCGCGGATGTGCTCGCCCGGGCGTGTCGACGCCTGCATCGCGCGCAGCGTCGGCGCTCCACGCAGCAAGTCCGCAATCTGGTGGCCGAGCGCGGTGGAAACACGCAGGCGATGCTCCGTGCGCGCGGCGGTGAGCGTGCCGATGAGCACCATAAACGCCGGGATGAGCGGCAGGGTGACCAGCGCGAAGACACCGGCGACGACGTCAAAGGAGAACACCGCGACCAGCGCGATCGGCGTTGCGATCACCCCTGCGACCAGCGAGGGCAGGAAATCGGTGAGGTAGGGCCTGAAGTCGTCCATGCCGCGGGTGAGCACGTGGCGCCACAGGGCGGCGTCGCGCTCGACGGCGCGGGGATCCTGTCGCGCCAGCGCGGTCAGCGCCTTGCTGCGCAGCACGTCGATGGTGGCGCCAGCGGCGTGGAGCGAAGCGCGCTGCGCCGCCGCTGCCGCCGCGCTGTGGGCGAGGATCACAGCGGCGAGCGCTGCGAACAGCAATACGTAGTTCACGTCGCGCCCCTCAACTGCGGAGGCCGCGATCACACCAAGGAGCGCACCTCGCGCGACGACGAGAGCGGTGGTGACCCCCTGAGCGATTCCCGTGCGCAGGATGAACCGGCGCACCGGGGGCGCAAACCGCACGAGGCGGGGGTCGACAGGGGAGGCCACGGTGCTTCTTACACCTTCACCCTCTGCCTGAAGGACCAGAAGGACCACGCCTGCGCGACGATCACGGCGGGCAGGATGATGATCCCGGCCCAGCTCATAATCCGCAGGGTGTACGGGTTCGATGCCGCGGAGTAGATGTCCCACCCCGGGTGGGCGCTGGTCGAGGGGATGACGTCCGGGAACAGGGAGCCGAACAGCACCACGCAGACTGCGGCGATGGCTATGGTCGTGGCGGCGAAGGCGAACCCATCGCGATTGGCAAAGGTTGCGCCGATCGCCGCGGCGATGCCAAGCGCCGCCACCGCCACGGCAATCCAAGTCCACTGCGCCCCGGCTACGTTCTGCAGCCACACGACGTACAGCAGGGAGACGATCGCGGTCGGCGCGGCGAGCCAGCGCAGTGCCAGGGTGCGGGCGCGGCCGCGCAGCGGCTCGTGAGCCTTCAACGCGACGAAGATCGCGCCGTGCAGCGCGAAGAGCAGCACGAAAGCGAGGCCACCGGCAAGCCCCAGTGGGTTGAACAGGCCGACAAAGCCGTCGGTGAAGGAGCTGATTCGGCCCTTGTCGTTGAGCGGCACGCCGGCGACGAGGTTGGTGAAGATCAGGCCCCACAAAAAAGCCGGGAGGTAGGAGCCGAAGGTGGTGCCGATGTCGCAGCGGCGGCGCCACTGGGCAGTCTTGCCTTTTACACGCCACTCGAGGGAGACGCCGCGCACAATCAGGCCGACGAGGATGAGCACGAAGAGGAAGAAGAACCCCGAAAGCAGGGTTGCGTACCACTCGGGGAAGGCCGCGAAGATGGCCGCGGCGGCGGTCACGAGCCACACCTCGTTGCCGTCCCACAGCGGCCCGATGGTGCTCACCTGCGCGGTGCGCCGGCGGTCGTTGTCCTCGGGCGTGTCACCTCCGACGAACGGCAGCAGCATGCCCACGCCGAAGTCGAAACCCTCGAGCACAAAGAAGCCAGCGAAGAGCACGGCAATCCCCAGAAACCAGATCGTATTGAGATCCATCAGCTACTCTCCTTTATCTCCGCGAATGCTTGTCGATGCCCCATCGCCGCGCCCCGGTGACGTCGTCACGCCAAAGCTCAGCGGCTCGAGCTCCGCGTCGTCGGCCGGGCCGTAAGAAGCCGCCGCGGGGTTGGCCGCGTCGCCGGCGGACATGCCCGGCTGGTCGAGGCCGTAGAGGGTGTAGCGGCGCATCAGCGCGAACCAGATCACGGCGAGGATGCCGTAGAGGGCGGTGAACACCCCGAGGCTTAACAACACCTGCCATGGTTGGTGGTCGGAGACGCCGAAGTCGACGATCATATGGATGTTCTGTTCCCCGTTGGGTCCGTCGACTCCCTGGAACGATGGGTTGGGGTGGACCACCCACGGCTGGCGGCCCATCTCGGTGAAGATCCAGCCGGAGAAGTTGGAAATCCACGGCGCGGGCAGCGCGGCCAGGCAGGCGATCTGGATCCAGTTCTCGGAGGGGACGCGCTTCTTACGGGTCTTCCACAGGGCGACGACCGCCATGATGGCGGGCACGGCCATGAAACCGATCATCAGGCGGAAGGACCAGTAGGTGACAAAGAGGTTCGGGATGTAGTTACCCGGCCCGTAAAGCTCCTGGTACTGCGTGTTGAGGTCCATCGCGCCCTGCAGGGTCACGCCGCTAAAGCGACCCTCCGCGAGGAACGGCAGCACGAACGGGACGCCGATTAAGTGAATCGCCGTTTCGCAGTTGTTCATGGTCGACACCGACAGAATCGAGAAGTACGGATCGGTCTCGGTGTGGCACAGCGCTTCCGCCGAGGCCATCTTCATCGGCTGCTGGACAAACATGAGCTTGGCCAGTGCGTCCCCGGTCAAGGCAACTCCGATTGAGGAGACGAGGATGATCCACGCCCCGAAGCGCGTGCAGGTGCGCCAGATCGTCGCCGCGGTGCTGTCGGGGTCGCCCTGGCGCGCCTCACGCACCATCCACCAGCCGGCGATGCCGCAGACGAAGGTGCCGGCGAGCATCCAGGCGGCGAAAATGGCGTGGGGCACGGCTTGAACTGCCGTGGGGTTGGTCAGCAGCGCCGCGAAGTCGATGAGCTCGGCGCGGTCGGTCTCGGGGTTGTAGCGCGCGCCGACGGGGTGCTGCATAAACGAGTTGGCCACGATGATGAAGTAGGCCGAGACGTTCACGGCCACGGCGACGATCCAGATTGAGACCAGGTGCGCCCAGCGGGGGACGCGTCCCCAGCCGAAGATCCACACGCCGAGGAAGACGGACTCGAAGAAGAACGCCGCGAGGCCCTCGAAGGCGAGGGGAGCGCCGAAGACGTCGCCGACGAAGCTGGCGTATTCGGACCAGTTCATACCGAATTGGAACTCTTGGACCAACCCGGTGACCACACCCATGGCGAAGTTGATCAGAAACAGGTTTCCGAAGAATCGCGTGGCGCGGTACCAGGGTTCTTTGCCCGTTACCTGCCAGAGTGTCTGCATGATGGCAACCACCGGGGCGAGCCCGATGGTGAGCGGAACGAAAATGTAGTGGTAGACGGTGGTGATGCCGAACTGCCACCGGGAGAGATCAACGAGATCAAGCTCCATGGTGCTGGCTCCTAGCTGGTTTAACTATCAGAGGCGGACAAGTTGGTCGGGGTACGCGCAAAGCCGGAACTGACAAAGAAGGCTTAATTGGTAGTCGGATGCGCGGGCGCAGAAGTTCCTCACGCTTCCGGGCAGTATCGCACTGGCGGGATGTCCTACAGTGCGCTGCTGAGCCTGGTGGCCGCGGCGCTGACTACCTTTCCCCAGGTGTCGCAGGGTCGCGGGCCGAGGCGTTCAACGGGCCCGGATACTGAGAGCACCGCCAGCACGTGGCCCGCGGAGTCCGTGATCGGGGCGGACACGCTGGCTAGGCCGATCTCGCGCTCGGCGACGGATTCGGCCAGGTAATCGTTGCGCACCCGGTCGAGCTCGGGCTCGGGGAACGGGTGGTCCGCAATCAGGTCGAAGGCGGCGAACACGCGCGCCGCGGAGCCCGCGGTCAGTGGAAGCTGCGAGCCCACCGGCACGGTGTAGGTCAGTCCGCTGGGCGGCTCCTCGGCGGCGATGCAGGTGCGCGTGTTGCCGGTGAGTACGTAGAGCTGTACGGATTCTCCGGTCGTGGTGACCAGCTCGCGCATGATCGGCTCGGCCGCAGAGAGCAGGCGCGGTGACGCCTTGGCCGAAAAACCGGCGAGTGCGGGGCCGATGGTCCATTCGCCGGAGGGGGTGCGCGTGAGCACCCGGTGGATTTCCAGCGCCGAGGCGATGCGGTGCGTGGTGGCGCGCGGCAGGCCGGTATCCTCGCTCAGCGATGCGAGGCTCTTGTCACCCCCGGCGACGGACTTCACAATCGCAATGGAACGGTCGAGCACTTTAATCCCGGAGTCTTCGCTATACTGTCTCACACGATGGATAGTATCATCCCGCATGTTAGGAAAGTGCGGGGACTGTGAGGAGGAAATGATGGCAGACAAGCCAATGACCCTCGCCGAGAAGGTGTGGCGCGACCATGTGGTGACAAAGGGTGAAAACGGTGACCCGGACCTCATCTACATCGACTTTCAACTCCTCCACGAGGTGACCAGCCCGCAGGCGTTCGACGGCCTGCGCATGTCCGGGCGCACCATCCGCCGCCCGGAGCAGCACCTCGCCACCGAGGACCACAACGTTCCCACCCTCGGGATTCGGACGGGCAACCTGCTCGAGATCCAGGAGCCGACCTCGCGCATCCAGGTGGAGACGCTGCGCACAAACTGCGCGGAGTTCGGTGTGCGCCTGCACCCGATGGGCGACGTCAAGCAGGGCATCGTCCACACCGTCGGCCCTCAGCTGGGCATCACCCAGCCCGGCATGACCATCGTGTGCGGCGACTCGCACACCTCCACCCACGGCGCGTTCGGGTCTATCGCCATGGGCATCGGCACCTCCGAGGTGGAGCACGTCATGGCCACCCAGACGCTGTCGCTCAAGCCGTTCAAAACGATGGCGATCGAGGTCTCCGGCGAGCTAGCCCCCGGTGTCACCGCCAAGGACTTGATCCTGGCCATCATCGCCAAGATCGGCACCAACGGCGGCCAGGGCCACATCATCGAGTACCGCGGCGAGGCCGTGCGCAAGCTGTCCATGGAAGCCCGCATGACCATCTGCAACATGTCCATCGAGGCCGGCGCGCGCGCCGGCATGGTCGCCCCCGACGAGAAGACGTTCGAGTACGTCAAGGGCCGCGAGTACGCCCCCGCGGGCTCCGACTGGGATGCCGCCGTGGAGTATTGGAAGACCCTGCCCACGGACGAGGGCGCCGAGTTCGACACCGTCGTGGAGATCGACGGGTCCGCGCTGACCCCGTTTGTCACCTGGGGGACCAACCCGGGCCAGGGCCTGCCGCTGTCCGAGGCGGTGCCCGACCCGGAGTCCTTCGGCGATGACAACACCAAGCGTGCGGCGGAGAAGGCTCTGAAGTACATGGATCTGACCCCGGGCACGCCGCTGCGCGACATCAAGATCGACACAGTGTTCCTCGGGTCCTGCACCAACGCGCGCATCGAGGACCTGCGCGCCGCCGCCGAGATTCTCAAGGGCCGCCGCATCGCCGACGGCACCCGCATGATGGTCGTGCCCTCGTCCGCCATGGTGAAGAAGCAGGCCGAGGAGGAAGGGCTGGACAAGGTGTTCACCGAGTTCGGCGCAGAGTGGCGCACCGCCGGCTGCTCCATGTGCCTGGGCATGAACCCGGACCAGCTCAAGCCGGGCGAGCGCTCCGCCTCCACGTCCAACCGCAATTTCGAGGGCCGCCAGGGCCCGGGCGGGCGGACTCACCTGGTCTCGCCGCTCGTCGCCGCGGCAACGGCCATCACCGGCCGCCTCGCCAGCCCCGCCGACCTGTAGCACCCCGAAACGCAAGGAGCTTTTCAAGCCATGGACAAGTTTGTCACTCACACCGGCGTCGGCGTGCCGCTGACCCGCTCCAACGTCGACACCGACCAGATCATCCCCGCGCGCTACCTCAAGCGCGTCTCCCGCACCGGGTTCGAGGACGGCCTGTTTTCCAACTGGCGCGAGAACGAGCCCGACTTCGTGCTGAACCAGGAGGCCTACAAGAACGGCTCCGTGCTCTTCGCCGGACCCGACTTCGGCACCGGCTCCTCGCGCGAGCACGCGGTGTGGGCGCTGAACGACTACGGCTTCCGCGCCGTGTTCTCCCCGCGCTTCGCCGACATTTTCCGCGGCAACTCCGGCAAGGCGGGGCTGTTGGCCGGCGTCATGTCCGAGTCCGACATTGAACTCATCTGGAAGCAGCTGGAGCAGCAGCCCGGGCTCGAGGTCACGGTCAGCCTGGAGGACCGCACGGTACGTGTCGGGCAGAACGTCTACACTTTCGATGTTGACGATTACACCCGCTGGCGCCTCATGGAGGGGCTCGACGACATCGGGCTGACCCTGCGCGACGAGTCCGCAATCGACGCCTTCGAGGCCGCGCGGCCCGCGTTCAAGCCGAGCGTGTAGCGGCGCTTCAGGCTGAGGGGCCGCGCCGCAGCTGCTCCAGCGCCTCGGGGGCAAACGCGGCGAGGAACTTCTGCGCGGCGTCGACCACGCCCTGAATGCCGGAGTTCATCCAGTCCGCGAACTGGGCGTCGGTGTACTCCCATGCCCCCGGCAGGACAAACGTCGCGCCGAACGCGGTGACGTCGCGGGCGTCGTCTTTGAGCGCCACCGCGGTGGGAAAGGCGTGGGCGTTGTTGTAGTCCTCCACCCAGGTGAGAACATCGTCGAAGCGGTCGGCGCCGACGACGTCCACGGCGACGGTGGTCACCAGCGCGATGTTCGGCTCGGTGTAGCGGATGTCGAAGGCAATGCCCGAAAACGCGGTGGCGAGTGCGTACTCGCTGTCTGTCTCGTTGAACTGGTAGTGGCTGTCGCGGAAGAACTCGCGGACCCGGTCGAGGTCGTTTTTGCGGGTGGGGGTGGTAGTCACTGCGCGTCTCCCTTCGCGGCCAGCTGGGGAACGCGCTTCTCCAGCTGCCCCTTGACGTGGTGGATGGCGGAGAAGTAGAACTCCACCATGCGCGTGAGCTGGGCGTCGTCAAGCGAGCCCGAGGTGAAAAACGGTGCCTCGATGAGCACGACCGTGGTGCCGTCCTCGCGGCGGACGGGGTGGACGCGCACCAGCGGAAGCGAGCGGTTGAGGTCGTTGACCACGCCGCGCAGCTCGGCGGTCTCATCCTCGGCGGAAGCGACGGGCAGCCAGCGGGTGGTGATCTTGAACCCGGCCTCCTCGACCTGGAAGAAGCAGACGAGGCCCGGAAAACCCGTGCGGGTCAGTCCGTCAGATTCGCCGCGGAAGTGCGTGAGATCAAGGGAGTCGAGCAGCGCCTCGATGCGCTCCTGGGTAACGGGGGTGGGCACGGCACAAGCTCCTAACGCACGGGGAGGGCGGAGGGGATGTAGTCGGCGCCGGTCAAGTCCTCGCCGTTAAAGGAGAGCACCCACACCCCGCCCTTTTTCACGGCGATGTCGCCCTCAATGGGTAGCCGGCCCGTGTCCGAGAGCCACGCAATCATGTCGGGCATGATGTGGCCCTGCGAGCAGATCACGCTGACGCCGTCTTGCTTGACCACGCTCATGAACGCCTCCTTGCAGGCCACCTGGTTATCCACCCACGCGTCGTCGCCGTAGAGCGGGTCGACGGTGACGTCGAGGCCCAGCTCGTCGGCAAGCGGCGCGACCGTCGTCTGGCAGCGATCCGGCACCGCGGAATAGATGCGCTCGGGGTGAAAGGGCGCGAGAAGGGGCACCAGCATCTCGGACTGGCGGCGGCCCTTCTTGTCCAGGGGGCGCAGGTTGTCGTCGCCGCTCCACTTCTCGCGGTCGTGCGCCCGGCCGTGGCGGACGTACAGGATCCGTGAGGTCGCCGGCAGCCGGAAGCGCTTCTGCGCCTTCTCCAGCACCTGGCGGTCGAGGTCGTAGGTGAGCAGCTCCTTCGCCTCCTCGATGGGCAGCCAGCGGATCTCGTCGACTTCGCTGTTCGCGGCGAACTCGCCGCCGGTGACCTCGCCCGTGAAGTAGTAGACCACCTTGGTGGTGTCCTTGACCGGGTAGATCGTCTTGCCCAGCAGCTTGCCCAGGCGGATGTCGTAGCCGGTCTCCTCCTTGATCTCGCGCACAGCGGTGGCGACAAGGGACTCGCCCGGGTCGGCTTTGCCCTTGGCCAGCGACCAGTCGTCGTAGTGCGGGCGGTGGATGCAGGCGACCTCGACCGCGTCGGCGTTCGCTTCCCCGTTCGCCTCCCTGCTCAGCGTCCCGCGCCACAGCACCGCCCCGGCCGCGAGCGTGGTTTTGGCAAACTCGCGCCCCGGGTGCAGGGGAATCTCCTGGTGCCTGCCGGTGAGGAAGAGTTCAGCGCGGTCGTCCTTGTCGGTCTCGTGCAACTCGCGGGCTGCCTTATCCGCCGTAGTGTGCTTGTCGTTGCGCGCCGGGTTTTTAGCCATGGTGCCATTGTTGCGCACTCCCCACTCGAGCGCGAACTCAACCCGGCGCGCAACGGCGGTGGGTACCCTTGGTGCAGTCGCCCGGCCGCGGACGGTCTAGGGTTGCCACGCAAGTGCACGTTTCGTACCGGATGGGAGGACGCGATGGTCAACGTCGCCGTGATGGGCGCGGGTTCCTGGGGCACCACGCTGGCGAAGGTGTTCGCGGACGCCGGCAACGCCGTGTCGCTGTGGGCGCGGCGCGCGGAGCTTGCCGACGCCATCAACGCCACGCACGAAAACGCCGACTACCTCCCCGGCGTCACCCTGCCCGAGGCCATCGTGTGCACCGCGGATCCGGAGTCCGCGCTGGCTACCGCCGCGATCGTGGTCTTCGCCGTCCCCAGCCAGACGATGCGCGAAAACCTCACGGCCTGGCAGCCGTTTTTGCCTGCCGACGCCACGCTGGTGTCCATCTCCAAGGGGATCGAGTCGGGCACGCACCTGCGCATGACCCAGATCATCGCCGAGATCACCGGGGCCAACGAGGAGCGTATCGCGGTGCTCACGGGCCCGAACCTGGCCAAGGAGGTCGCCGCCGAGCAGCCCGCCGCCACAGTGATTGCCTGCACGAACCTGAACCGGGCGAAGCTGGTGCAGGCCGCCATTGCCACCGGGTACATGCGCCCGTACACCAACACCGACGTCATCGGCGCCGAGTTCGGAGGCGCCTGCAAGAACGTCATCGCCCTGGCGTGCGGCATGGCGGCGGGACTGGAGCTGGGCAGCAACACCCAGGCCACCCTGATCACCCGCGGGCTGGCCGAGATCACCCGCCTGGGCATCGAGCTGGGGGCGGATCCGCGCACGTTCGCGGGGCTGGCCGGGATGGGCGACCTCGTGGCGACGTGCACCTCGCCGCTGTCGCGCAACCGCACGTTCGGCGCCGCGCTCAGCTCGGGGGCGAGCGTGGCCGAAGCGAAGGAGTCCACCAGGGGGCAGGTGGCTGAGGGTGTCAACTCGTCACAGTCGATCCACCAGCTCGCCGAGGAAGCCGGCGTGGACATGCCGATCACGGCGGCGGTGCACGCCGTGTGCCACGAGGGTGCGGGGGTCAAAGACGTCATCGTGGCGCTCATGGGTCGCTCGAAGAAATCGGAGTAGCGCCCGGTAGGCTCTGGGTGTGATTCGCGTAGCAGTTATCTACGGTGGGCGATCCACCGAACACTCCATTTCCTGCATCTCCGCCGGCGCCATCATGGACCAGCTGCCGAGGGACACCTACGAGATTTTCCCCGTGGGCATCACGCGCGACGGGGCGTGGGTTGAGGGCTACCTCGACCCGGTCGCCGGGGCGACGCTGCCGGAGGTCGCGGGCGGGCGAGAGATCACGCTGTCGCTCAACCCGGCACGCCGCGGGGTGTTCGCGGACGCAGCCACGGGAGAGACGGTGGCCCAGGTGGACGTCGCGTTCCCCGTCCTGCACGGAAAGTTCGGCGAGGACGGCACGATCCAGGGCCTCTTCGAGCTCTCCGGCCTGCCGTACGTGGGCCCGGGGGTCTTGAGCTCCGCCTGCGGGATGGACAAGGAGTACACGAAAAAGCTCGTCGTCGCCGCCGGGATCCCCGTCACCGAAGATGTCATCCTGCGCGCGGGCGAGCGCATCACGGAGCGCGACAAGCAGAGGCTCGGCCTGCCCGTATTCGTCAAGCCCGCCAACGGGGGGTCCTCCATCGGCGTGTCCAAGGTCAGCGACTGGTCCGAGCTCGACGCCGCTGTCGATCTCGCCCTCGAGTCGGACAGCAAGGTCATCGTCGAGGCGGAACTCATCGGCGACGAGGTCGAGGTCGGTGTCATCGAATACCCCGACGGGCGCGTCGAGGCCTCCGTGCCCGCCACCCTCAACGGCACCGAGGACGCCGACGAGGGCTTCTACGGCTTCGACGCCAAGTACCTCGACGAGGGGGTGACCGCGACCATCCCCGCGCCCTACGACGCGGAGACCACGGAGACGATCCGCCGCCTGGCCGTGACGGCCTTCAACGCGCTGGGCTGCCGCGGGCTATCCCGGGTGGATTTCTTTCTCACCGACCGCGGCCCCGTGCTCAACGAGGTCAACACCATTCCCGGGTTCACCTCAATCTCGATGTACCCGCAGATGTTCAAAGCGTCTGGGGTGGAATTCCCGCAGCTCGTGCACACGCTGATCACGAGCGCGCTGGCACGGTCTCCTCGATAGTCTCCTCGATAACCTCCGACAGCGCGGTCACGGCCTCGTTGCCGCCCGCCTGGGGCAGGTACGCCGCGACGATCGCGTCGCGCCCCAGGGCGAACCAGGTGGAGTTCCCGGCCCCGCCGCTGTGGGCGGTGTCCTCGAACCACGTGACGCCGTTGATCTGGTACAGCTGCAGGCCGGGCTCGTAGTTGTCCGGGTGCGCCACGTTGCAGCGCACGACAATCGGCTCCTTCCCGTCGGCCCGCCAGGCGGCGGTCAGGGGCTCCGGGACGTCGATACGCTCGTACCCGTCCGCGATGTTGTCGGGCAAGGCCGATAACAGGTCAGGGCACGAAGCGGAGTCGGCCGCCGGGCCGTCCGGCAGCTGCGACAAGGGAGCGGGCGCCGGGGGGATGTCCACGCGGGGCAGCGCGCCGGCGCCCACGACGGAGATCGGGGGCGCGGCCGACCCGTCCGCGGTGACGGCGACGGCAGGCGAGCGGTCCACCGTATACCAGGTGGTCAACGTCGACCCGGGCACCGGGTCGTCGATGCGCATCCACCGTGCCCCGCCCGCCTCAGTTGTGGGGGTGTACTCCGTGTACTGCAGGGGCATGTCGACACCGCAGCGCAGGGTGACGCGCTGCGTCGACGACGACTGCCACGCCGCGGCCCCGGCCGGGGCGGGCTCGGCCAGCTCGGCGCGCCGGTGGCCACCGACGACGTCGGGGAGGGCGTCGACAAGCGAGGAGCACTCGGGGGAATCCGCCTCGGGCGAGGGAAGCTCGGGCATGGACACGGGCTGGAGCGCGACACGGTTGAAGTAGACTTTGGCACCAGCGAGGACTCCCACCACGAGCACGGCCGCGAGGACGAGGCTTATGGCCACGAACGTTCGAGAGTGCGGGTCCATCTTCATACTGAGACAGTCTATCGAAAGGCCCACGTCAGCTGTGATACGCACTGGCTTCCCCATGGAAGGTCCCACGCTGGGCGAGGTGGGCGAGCTCGAGGTGATCCGCGCGATCTTAAACGCCGCGCCGTCGACCTTCAACGGCGACGACGCCGCCGTGCTCACGCCCGCGGTGCCCAACTCCCGCGTCGTGGTCACAACCGACATGCTGGTGGAAGGCCGACACTTCACACCAGAGCTGACCACCCCGTTCGCGGTAGGCCGCAAGGCCGTGGTGCAGAACTTCGCGGACATCGAGGCGATGGGGGCGCGCCCGATCGCAGCCGTCCTCGCGTTCTCCGCCGCGCCCAGCTTGCCGCTGGCGGTGGTCAGCGAGCTAGCCGCCGGAATCCACTCCATGGTGCAGGAGTACTCCTCGGAGCTCGTCGGAGGGGACGTGACCAGCGGCGGGCGCCTTGTGATCTCACTGTCCGCAGTCGGCTCCCTCGGCGGGAGCCTGCCGGCCCTGGAGCTTGGCCGCGCCCGCGCCGGGCAGAAGGTGGTCGCGCACGGCCGCATCGGCTACTCCGCCGCCGGCCTCGCCCTGCTCACCTCGGGAAAGGAAGTTCCCGCCGAGCTCGCCGAGCTTGTCGACGCCTACCAGACGCCCGCGCTCACCCCGGGCCGCGGCATGATCGCGCGGGCCGCCGGGGCGACCGCGATGACGGACAACTCCGACGGGCTCGTGCACGACGTGGGCACCATCGCCGGACGCTCGGGTGTCATGGTGGATCTGGACGGGGCCGCGATCGCCCCCGACGAGCTGCTCACGCGGGCGGGCGAGCTCCTCGGCGTCGACCCCTGGTCCTGGGTGCTCGCCGGCGGCGAGGACCACACGCTGCTGGGCACCATCGAGGGGGCGGCCCCGGTGGGGTTCCGGACGATCGGCACGGTGCGCAAGGGCGCGGGCGTGCTTATCGACGGCTCCGCGCCGCCGTACACCGACGGGTGGGAGAGCTTCTCATGAGCCTGCCCGTGCACGAGTCCTGGCAAGCCCCGCTCGCCCCGGTCGAAGGGCAGATCCACGCGATGGGCGACTTCCTCCGCGCCGAGCGCGACTACTTGCCGCGCGGCAACGACATCCTGCGCGCCTTCGCCGACCCCTTCGACGACGTCAAGGTCCTCATCCTGGGCCAGGACCCGTACCCCACCCCCGGGCACCCGATGGGTCTGAGCTTTTCCACCCAGCCCGGCGTCGCGCCGCCGCGCTCCCTGGTCAACATCTACCGCGAGCTGAACGACGACCTCGGCGTGCCCCCGCGCGGCGACGGCGATCTGAGCAGCTGGGCGGGCCAGGGCATCCTCCTGCTCAACAGGGTGCTCACCGTGCGCCCCGGAAAACCCGCGTCGCACCGCGGCAAGGGGTGGGAGGCCGTGACGGAGGCGGCGATCCGCGCACTCGCCGCGCGCGACGCGCCCCTGGTGGCCATCCTGTGGGGGCGCGACGCCCAGTCGGCCGCGCGTTTTCTGGGTGACACCCCGCGCATCGAGTCGGCGCACCCCTCGCCGCTGTCGGCCAGCCGGGGGTTTTTCGGGTCCCGCCCGTTCTCCCGGGCGAACCAGGCGTTGGTGGAGCAGGGCGCCCGGCCCGTGGACTGGACGCTGTAGACTGCGTACCCATGACAAACCCACCCCTGTTCGACGGCAGCCGGCTGCTGTCCTGGGCGCGGCGCTGCGCCACCGAACTCGAGCGCCGGCGGGTGGAGATCAACAACCTCAACGTCTTCCCGGTCCCGGACGCCGACACCGGGTCCAACATGTCGCACACCATGGCAGCGGCCGTGGCGGAGGCGGACGCGCTGAGCCCGGGGGCGTCGGCACGCGACGTGGCCTCGGCGCTGGCCGTGGGCAGCATGCGCGGCGCGCGCGGCAACTCCGGGGTCGTGCTGTCCCAGGTGATGCGGGGCGTGGCGCAATCCGTCAGCGACGAGCGGCTCACCGGCGCCGTCGTGGCTCAGGCGCTCGCGGCCGGGGTGGAGTTCGTCGACCGCGCCATCGCGGACCCCGTCGAGGGAACGGTGATCACGGTGCTGCGCGCGGCGGCGGCCGCGGCGCGTGAGGCCGAAGCCGGAGGAGACCTCAGCTCCGTTGCCACCGCCGCCAGGGACGCCGCGCGCGAGGCGCTGGCCCGCACCCCTTCCCAGCTCCCGGCGCTGCGCGACGCGGGCGTGGTCGACGCCGGCGGCACGGGCCTGGTGATCCTGCTCGACCAGCTCGTCAACGAGGTGACGGGCAACGATGCGGAGCCCGGCGCGCTCGCCGAGCACCCGGCGCACCCCGGCGACCATGTCTCGCACACCGCGCACCTCGAGGTGATGTTCCTCTTCGACGGCCCCCTGGAAGACCTGGAGGCGGCGCTGACCGAGATGGGGGGCACGAGCCTGGTCGTGGCGCGCGGGGAGGGCACCGCGGGGAAGGTCCACGTGCATTCCACCGACGCCGGGGCGCTCATTGAGAAGGCGTTTAGCATGGGCCGGGTCACCGACCTGCGGCTGGAAGTCCTGCCCCCGGTGCCGGTGACGGACCTGCCGGAGCGGGTCATCGTCGCGGTGACCCCGCCCGGATCCCTGGGGGACTTGTACACCGCCGCCGGCGCGGTGACCGTCGCCCCGGGGGACGATGCCGTCTCCGACGTGCTCGCCGCCATCCGCACCTCCGCAGCCAGGGAGGTCATTCTTCTGCCCAACGGGCTGATGGGAAACGCGGCGCTGGTGGCCGTCGAAAAGGCGGCCCGCACCTTCGAACAGGTGCTCACTGTCCTGCCAACGGTCCGCCTCGTCTCCGGCATCGCCGCGCTCGCCGTGTACGACGAGACCCAGCCACTGGCCACGGTCGCCTTCACCATGTCGGAGGCGGCCGGGGAGATGCGCACGGCCGTCATCCACCGCCCGGGCCCGCGGGACGGGGTGGTTGTCACCGCCTACGGGGAATCGGCACGGTTCGACGGCACCGCGGGCGACGCCGTCACCGCGGCCTGCGCGCGGCTGCTGCAGCACGGAGGCGAGCTCGTCTCCGTCCTCTTTGATCCGCTGCAGCTGCACGAGCCGGATGCGGCGGAGCTCACCGCGCAGCTGGGCGCGGAGGTCAGGGTGTACCCGGCGGACGGGCTCGGCGCTGTGGCGGAGATCGGGGTGGAGTAAACCGTGCTCGGCAACGTGGACGGCAGCGCGTTCGGGGACTCCCGGCCGCTCAACCTGGTCATTCCCACCAAGCAGGCGCGCGCGTTGCACAAGCACCTAGGCATAGAGACCTGCGGGGACCTGCTGCGGCACTACCCGCGCAAGTACCTGCACTACGGCTCCGGCAGCGACCTTTCGGGCACGCGCGACGGGGACACCATCAGCATTGTCGGCGACATCACGGCGGCTTCCACAATGCCGCGCGGCAAGAGGCCGATATACAAGATCTCCGTCGACGACGGCCGCTACGAATTCGGCGTCACCTTCTTCGGCTCCCAGTACGCGATGCGGGTGCTCACCGTGGGCAAGCGCGCCATGTTCACCGGGAAACTCTCGTATTACCGCGGGACACCCCAGCTGCAGCACCCCGACTTCGTGCTTCTCGACGGCCCCACCGAGGCCACGGGGGCCTTAAAGCAGCTCGCCCACTTCGGCAACCTGGAGGACATCCTGGCGGGCCGCGAGTGGCTGCCGATGTACCGCGCGACGTCGAGGGTGAGCACCTGGACCATCATGGGCGCGGTGCACGCCGTGCTGGCGACGCTGCCGGAGGTTAAAGAGCCGCTGGGGTTCACCCCGATCGGCTTCGCCTCGCTGAACCGGGCGATCCGCGAGATCCACGAGCCGGGCCCCGCCGGGCCGGAAGCCGCCCGCGCCAGGCTCAAGTACGACGAGGCCTTCGCCGTCGCCCTCGTCATGGCGGTGCGCCGCGCGGACCGGCTCGCGCAGGACACCGCGGCGCTGCCCCACGTCACGGGCGGGTACATGGATGAGCTCCTCACCCGCCTCCCGTACGGGCTGACCGACGGCCAGACGTTCGTCCTCGGTGAGATCACCTCCGACATGGGCCGCCCCCGCCCGATGAGCAGGCTGCTGCAGGGCGAGGTGGGCTCGGGCAAGACCGTCGTCTCCCTGCTGGCCATGCTGCAGGCCATCGACAACGGCGCCCAGTGCGCGCTGCTCGCGCCGACGGAGGTGCTCGCGATGCAGCACGCCCGCTCACTGCAGGAGACCGTGATGCGCGCGGGACTGCCGGTGCGTGTGGTCGCTCTGTCCGGGTCCATGAGCGCGGCGCGCAAGCAGGACGCCCTGCTCAAAATCGTCTCGGGGGAGGCGGACATTGTGGTGGGCACCCACGCGCTCATCCAGGAGTCCGTGGAGTTTTTCCGGCTCGGCCTCGTCGTGGTGGATGAGCAGCACCGGTTCGGGGTGGAGCAGCGCGACGCCCTGCGCGCCAAGGCGGGGGAGAACCCGCCGCACCTTTTGGTGATGACGGCGACCCCAATCCCGCGGACGATGGCGATCACCGTGTTCGGCGACCTGGAGATCTCCACGCTGCGGGAGCTGCCGGGCGGGCGCAAGCCGATCCAGTCCGCGGTGGTGCCCGATTTCAAACCGGCGTGGGTCGCGCGCGCCTGGGAGAAGATCCGCGAGGAGGTCGCCGCCGGCCACCAGGCCTACATTGTCTGCCCGCGTATCGACGACCGCGGCGGCGTGATCGAGACAGCCGAGCGCCTCGCCGCAACCGAGTTCGCCGGGCTGGAGGTCGGCGTGCTCCACGGCCGGATGAAGGGGGAGGAAAAAGACGCCGTCATGGGGGATTTCGCCGCCGGGGCCATCGACGTGCTCGTGTCCACCACGGTGATCGAGGTCGGCGTCGACGTGCCCAACGCCACCGTGATGTTGGTGCTGGAGGCGGAGCACTTCGGGGTGAGCCAGCTCCACCAGCTGCGCGGGCGCGTCGGCCGCGGCGGCAACTCCTCGCTGTGCCTGTTCCACACCGCGGCGGAGGAGGGCACCCCGGCGTTTGACCGGATAAGCCAGGTGGCCGCGACCTCTGACGGTTTCGCGCTGGCGGAGCTGGACCTGCGCAACCGGCAGGAGGGCGACATCCTCGGCGCGAACCAGTCCGGCAGCCGCCGCACCCTACGGTTGATCAACCTCGTGGAGGACTACGACATTGTGCGCCGCGCCTACGACGATGCCGAGGCGTACGTCCTTGACCATCCCGAGCTGGCGCGGCGCGCCGCCTCCTCGCTCATGACCGCGGTGCCGGAGGAGTGGGAGTACCTGGACAAGAGTTAGAGTGTCTCCTATGAACCGCATCATTTCCGGCGAAGCGCGCGGCCGCAAGATCAAGGTGCCGCCCGAGGGCACGCGGCCGACGTCAGACCGGGCGCGGGAGGGGTTGTTCTCCTCGCTGCAGGTCCGTTTCGGGTTTGTGGACCAGGTCGTGCTCGACCTGTTCGCAGGGTCGGGCGCGCTCGGCCTGGAGGCGGCGTCGCGCGGTGCGGAGGAGGTCGTGCTCGTGGAAAATGACGCCCGCGCCGTCCAGGTGATCGAATTTAACGCCGGCGTCGTCGGCCACCCCCGCGTCCGCGTCGAGCCCGTGAAGGTATCCACCTACCTCTCCCGGGCGCCGAAGAAGCACTTCTCCATGGTGCTGGCGGACCCGCCCTACGAGCTCGCCGACGAGTCGGTCGCCGACATGCTGCGCGCCCTCGAGCCCGCGCTTGTCGACGGCGCCGTGGTCGTTGTCGAGCGCCACCGCGAAAGCCCGGAGACCCTCTGGCCCGAATCGTTCACCCCGACCGCCCAGAAGCTGAAGAAGCGCCTGTACGGCATCGCCCGCATGGACATGGCCGTCTTCAGCGACCCCGAAAGGACCTAACCCATGACGATTGCAGTGTGCCCCGGCTCCTTCGACCCGGTGACCAACGGCCACCTTGACATATTCCAGCGCGCGGCCAGGCACTTCGATGAGGTCGTCGTGCTGGTCACGGGCAACCCCACCAAGACCTCCGGGTTGTTCACCGTCGACGAGCGCGTCGAACTTATCGAGCGCGCGCTTGCCGGCGCGCCGAATATCCGCGTGGACTTCTGGGGCGGGCTGCTGGTGGACTACACCAGCGCGCACAACATCACAGCCCTGGTCAAGGGCCTGCGCTCCTCCCTGGATTACGAGTACGAGCTGCCGATGGCGCAGATGAACCGCCGCCTCACGGGGGTGGACACGTACTTCCTGCTCACGGACGAGAAGTTCGGCTACACGTCCTCGTCACTGTGCAAGGAAGTGGTCAAGTACGGCGGCGACGTCACCGGGCTGGTGCCCGACCTCGTGCTCGAGGCGATGAAGGAAAAGTACCGGTGACGGTGGCCGCGCTTGGGTTATTCGCGGCAGTCCTCGTCGGTTCCTGCCTGCAGCGCATCTCCGGCATGGGCGTGGGGCTCATCGCCGCGCCGATCCTGTCGCTGCTCATCGGGCCGGTCGAAGGGGTGCTGGTGGTTAACGTCCTGGCCACGGTGAACGCCTTTTTAACCACGTTTACCGTCCGCGAGAACGTGGACTGGAAAAAGTTCGCCGCCATCGCGCCGTACCTCGTCGTGGGCGCGGTGCCGGGCGCCCTGGTCATCCGCGCAGTATCCACCGACGTCCTCCTGGTCATCGTCGGCGTGCTGCTGCTCATCGCACTAAGCGTGGTCACGGTGGGCAAGCGCTACGTGCCCGTCATCCGCGGGCGCCTGCCCGCGGCGATCTCCGGAGCCGTGGGCGGCTTCATGAACACCCTGGCGGGGGTGGCCGGTCCCGCGATCACCGTATACGCTCAGGCCGCCCGCTGGGAGCAGCGCACCTACTCTGCCACGCTCCAGCCGGTCTTCATGGTTAGCGGGGCTGTGTCGTTCGCCGTCAAGGAGTTCACGGGGGCGGCCAATCTCGCCACCGTCGATCCCGCGCTGTGGGTCGCGGGCGGCGTCGCGATGGCGGGCGGGCTGTTCCTCGGGACGAGGATCGCCCCGCGGGTGCCCAGTGCGACGGCGCGCACCATCGCGCTGGGGCTGGCCACCCTTGGCGGGGTGACCGCGCTCGTGCGCGGCGTCATCGGGCTGAGCTGAGCCCTGCTCCTAGAACAGCGCCTAGAACAGCGCCTAGAACAGCGCCTAGAACAGGGTGGACAAAAACGCCTGCGTGCGCTGCTCCCGCGGGTTGTCCAGCACCTCGGCGGGGGTGCCGTACTCCACGATGCGCCCGTCGGCCATGAACGCAACCCGGTCGGCGACCTCGCGGGCGAAATTCATCTCGTGGGTGACCACGAGCATGGTCATTCCGTCGTCCGCGAGCCGCTTCATCACCTGCAGGACTTCGCCCACCAGCTCGGGGTCGAGCGCGGAGGTGGGCTCGTCGAAAAGCATGAGCTTGGGCTCCATGGCGACCGCCCGCGCGATGGCCACGCGCTGCTGCTGGCCGCCCGAGAGCTGGATCGGGTAGGCCGACGCTTTTGCCTCGAGCCCGACCATGGCGAGCAGCTCCATCGCGCGCTGCTTGGCCTCGGCCGCCGGTATGCCCTTGACGTGGATGGGGGCCTCGATGATGTTTTCCAGTACCGTGCGGTGGCCGAACAGGTTGAACTGCTGGAACACCATGCCGATGTCGCGGCGCTGCCGGGCGGCGTCGGCCTCGGGCATCTCGTGGAGGCGGCCGCCGCGCTCGCGGTAGCCGATGAGCTCACCGTCGACGTAGAGACGCCCGGCGGTGACCTTCTCCAGGTGGTTCACGCAGCGCAGGAAGGTGGACTTGCCGGAGCCGGAGGGGCCGATGAGGCAGGTGACGGAGCCGGGCGCGACCTCGAGGTCGATGCCCTTGAGCACGTCGAGGTCACCGAAGGACTTCCACACGTCGACGGCCTGGATCATGGGGGTGGTCATGGTTTAGCGTCCCTTCTTGCCGGGTGCGTCAATAATTTCGACGTTGCGCGGGATGGTGCCCTCGGCGTCGGCGAGGCTGGCGAGCTGCCGGCCGGTGAGCTGGCGCGTCGCGCCGCGGTCGAAGTACTTCTCCAGGTAGTGCTGGCCCACCATGAGCACCGAGGTGATCGCCAGGTACCAGGTCGCGGCGACGAGCAGCATGGGGACGGGCTCGAACAGGGCCGCGGCGATGTCCATCGAGCGGCCGTAAAGCTCCAGCGAGTAGGGGACGGCCACGACCAGCGAGGACGTCTTGAGCAGCGAGATGAACTCGTTGCCCGTCGGCGGGATGATGATGCGCATGGCCTGCGGCAAAACGGTGCGGCGCAAGGTCTGCGACCAGCTCATACCCAGCGCCTTGGACGCCTCGATCTGGCCCTCGGGGACCGAGGAGACGCCGGAGCGCACGATCTCTGCCATGTAGGCGGCCTCGTTGAGCGCCAGGCCTACGACGGCCAGGGCGAACGCCGAGGAGGTGAACGGCTCCAGCGGGATCTCCGCAACGCCGAAGTTGATGGTGTCGTAGATGGAGCCGAGCAGGCCCCAGAAGATCAGCTGCACGTAGATCGGAGTGCCGCGGAAGACCCAGAGGTAGACCCACGCAATCGCCGTGAACACCGGGTTGGGTGACATCCGCATCACGGCGAGCAGGACGCCGCCGATGACGCCGATGAGCATGGCTAAGACAGTAATGGCCAGGGTGTGGCCGGCGGCGACGGCAATCCGGGTGTCGAAGAGGTAGCGGATGTACGTGTCCCAGCCGTAGGCGTCATTACGCGCGGCGCCGATGACGAACCAGGCGGCGAGCGCGAGCAGGATGGCGGAGCCGATCCACCGGCCGGGGTGGCGCTGGGGCACAGCCTTGATCCGCTCCGGGCGGGAGGAGGGGGAGGATACGGCTGAGGTCATGAGAGTCCTTCCAGCGGCTGTTCGTTGATCAGTGCGTGGTCGAGCAGGCCGTTGTCGATGTTCCATTGCGCGAGGATGCGCGCGTAGTCACCGGTGTCGATGAGGTGCTGTAGCGCGGCCGCCATCGCCGGGCCGAGCTCGGAGTCCTTGTTCACCGCGAATCCGTAGGGCGCGGCGTCGAACATCTCGCCGACCATCTCCAGTTCGCCGTCGGAACGCTCGACAGCCCACGCGGTGACGGGGGAGTCGGCGCTAAAGGCGTCGGCGCGGCCGGTCAGCGCGGCCAGGGCCGCGTTGTCGGAGGTGTCGAACGACAGCACCGTCATCGGCTTTTTGCCCTGCTCCTCGCAGGCGGCGGCCTTGGGGCGCACATCGTCCGTCTCGGAGACGGTCGTGCGCTGCACGGCCACGGTGAGCCCGCACGGTTCGGCGGGGTCGACGTCGTTGCCGGGCTGCTGCGCCCACTGGATGCCGGCGTAGAGGAAGTTAACAAAGTCGTAGCTCTGGCGGCGCTCCTCGGTGTCGGTGAACCCCGACATGCCCGCGTCAAGGCTTCCGGCTTGAACCGCGGGCAGGATCATGGCGAAGTCCATGTCCTGCGGGTCGAATTCCAGGCCCATCACCGAGGCGACGGCGCGCCCCAGGTCGAGCTCGACGCCGACTAGGTTGCCCTGGGAGTCCTTGAACTCGAACGGCGCGAACGGCGGGTTCGTGCCCACGGAGAGCATGCCGTCCGCCGCAACGCTGTCGGGCACCACCGCGGCGATCTCGGGCACCTCGTCCGGGACGATTGGCTGCCACCCGTCCGGGTTTCCGCCCTCGACATTGGTGACGCAGCCGGCGAGCACGGTACTCGCCGCGACCAAGCCCGCGGCCGCGCCACGGCGGGCAAGCGCGCGAAGTCGACTCACTGCGCCAACCGGAGACCGCGCATGACCAGCTCAATGACCTGGCCGATCGCGGTGACGATGAGCGCCCACACCACCCACGAACCGATGAGCTGGCTGGAGCCCTGGGCGCTGAGCGCGACATCACCCGAGGACATCTGCGACAACGCGACGATTTCACGGTTCGCCAGATCCACGGGGTTTAGCGAGTTCGGCAGGGTGGAACCACTGACCCACGCATCGAGAACGGGGGTGTCGGCGTTCGAGGACTGGCCGAGCTGCGACATCCAGTTGCTCGACTGCAGGGTCTCGCGCACGTTCTTAGTCCCTTCGCTTTCCGACGACAGGTTGTCGTACGCCGGCGTGCCGAAGCCCGCGAGCGCGTCGCTAGCTCCGCTGGATTGCCCCGCCGTAGGATTTTCAGGCGCCGCGGAAGCCGCAGGTACCACGGATGCGACGAGGGCGGCCGCCGTGGCGGCGGCGATCAGGTTTTTACGCATGGCTGCATAATAACTACCGGGGTGAACCTTTGCCCAATCCTTTAACCGGCCTGGACGACGATGATCCACACAGCGATGAGATGCAGCACCGCCGCGACGACGGTCAGCGTATGGAAGTGCTCGTGGTAGCCGTAAATGCGAGCGTTGCGGCCCGGCCATTTGAAGCCGTAGACGACCGCGCCCACGGTAAGCCGTAGACGACCGCGCCCACGGTGTAGGCGACCCCGCCGAGGAAGAGCAGCCACACGACCGCGGGGCCGGTCTGGTCTCGCAGCGCGGGGATGAGCGGGATGACGAACCAGCCGAGCGCGAGGTAGACAACCACGTCGAGCCACCGCGGGTGGTTGATCCACACCATGTTGAGAATCACCCCGGCGATCGCGCCCGTCCACGCGATGGAGAGCATCCAGTTCGAGTGTGGCGGCTCAAACAGGATGACGCACATGGGCGTGTAGGTGGCGGCGATGAACACCGCGATGGTGGCGTGGTCGGCGCGGCGCCACCACCGGACGGTTTCCGCCGAGCGCCACGGCCAGCGGTGGTAGAGGCCCGAAACCGCGAACAGGAGGATCAGCCCCGCGCAGTAGATGCTGACGCTGAGCACCTCGACGGGACGCAGCGTCATGGCCGCGTAGGTGATCAGGACGGCGGAGGCGATGGCGGCGGCGAAGGCGGAGACGAGGTGCGCCCAGCCGCGGGTCGCGGGCCGGGGGCCGCGGTCGGCCATGATGTACGTGCGTTCGATGGTGCTCACTCGGCCCAGGCTACGCGCACGTAGGTTTTCATGGGGCTTAATTGCCGGCGGTCAGCGCCCGGTAGTACTCCTGCTGGGCGGGAAAGTACGCCTCCCATTCGCGCGCCGGCCGCTTATCGACGCTCCCCGCGAAGCGATCCAGGTAAAACTCCCACCCCGGGCCGATCTCGTGCAGCTGATCGAGTGGCACGTCATGGTGGGTAAACAGGATCTTCGTCCCGTCCGGTTGCTCGGTGAGCTCCACGGAGATGTCCCACGACGCGGTCTCGCGCGAAACGAGACGCAGTTTCCGCGGGGCCTCGCACTCCGTGACGGTCATCTCCATGGCGCTTTCACCCTCCTCGTGCGTCATGGCGACCTGGATGGGCTCACCGACGCGCCCGGCACCAGTCCACCTGCCGAACCACTGCGCGGTCTTGTCCGGGTCTGTGAGGACGTCCCAGGTCTCGCGGGCTGCCGCGCGACGTCGCGGGTGAGCATGAGGTCGCATGCGGCGGGCTGCCGGTTGAGAACTCCGGTGGGTATCGGTGCAGTCATGGGCCCGATGGTAGCCGGATTTTCAACGGGGTCGGGCGCTGCGCTAGACTTATCCGGCGCGCCCCAGTAGCCCAATTGGCAGAGGCAACGGATTCAAAACCCGTCCAGTGTGAGTTCGAGTCTCACCTGGGGCACATACGTCGCCGGTAAACGAGGTTTACGCCAATGGGCCGAGCAAAACTCTTGACACTTTGTTGGCTTTTTGGGCTTCCGCGGCGGCATTTCTTAGGTCTCCGATGACCACTTTCTCACCTCGATCCACCGCGTGCGCCATCCCGATGCCGGCCGCGTCGAGCTGCGGGCGGGGCGTTTCCATCATCCACACAACCCCGCAACCGAAGCCTTGGTCGAGGCCGCGGGGAAGGTCGGTGGCTAGGCCGCGGCCATCAATACGGCGGCGGCGGCGGCATGTGGTAACGCAAACAACTTGGACACTTTGGAAGCTAGCCTCGTAGCAGCAGTCTTTCGGGCCAACACTAGGTTTTCGGCACTGTATTACTCACCTGTACAGGTGGATACACCAGTTGCACGCTGGGCTAATCCACATCACGCGGTGGAGGCCCTGGGCATGCGAACAGGCGCGCAAACGGGCATCGCCTGCGCTGGCCGGTGCGCATGGCCGGGCCAAGGCTTGTTCGTTGTGTACAACGACTCGAACAAGTTTAGCCAGCTCATTCACGGGTATGCAGCCAATGAATACGCTCGCGGGAGCCCATACGGCGCTGTGGGGTCTTCCCACAACTGCGGGAAGACCGCGCATCCAAACGCCGCCACGATAACGAGCGGTGCTACCCGTGGCGCCGGTCATTGCCGCCGCGCACGGATAGTGTCCCGGGGATTAACCCCGTACGGTCTCCGGCTCGCGCTCCCAGGCCTCCTCGTCGAGGATGCCCTCGCGCTTAGCCACGAGGGTACCCACGAGCGCCTGACCGGTGACGTTGACGGCGGTGCGGCCCATGTCCACGATCGGTTCGACGGCGAGCAGCAGGCCCACACCCGACAGCGGCAGGCCGAGGGTGGACAGGGTCAAGGTCAGCATGACGGTTGCGCCCGTGGTGCCGGCTGTGGCCGCCGATCCGAGCACCGAGACGGCGATGATGAGCAGGTAGTCGGTGAACCCGAGAGGGATGCCGTAGAACTGGCTGACAAAGATCGCGGAGATGGCGGGGTAGATCGACGCGCAACCGTCCATCTTCGTGGTTGCGGCCAGCGGCATCGCGAACGACGCGTACTCGGTGGGCACGCCCATCGACTTCTCAACGGTGCGCTGGGTGACCGGCAGAACACCGAGCGAAGAGCGGGTGACAAACCCGAGGGTGGTCACCGGCCACACGCGGCGGAAGAAGTCACGGACGGGAATCCTGTTTGCCGCCAGCAGCGCCGGGTAGAACACGAAGATCACCAGCGCGAGGCCGACGTAAATGGCCAGGACGAACATCCCCAGGGAGCCGAGTGCCTCCCACCCGTAGGTGGCGACTGCCTTGCCGATCAGCGCCGCGGTGCCAATCGGGGCCAGGCGAATGACCCACCACAGAGCCACCTGGATGATCGAGAGCAGCGACTCGGAAAAGTCGATGAATGGCTGCGCCTTCTGTCCCGCCTTGACCGCGGCCACACCGACGACAAGCGAGATTACAAGGATCTGCAGAACGTTGAAGCCGATGGACACGGAGCCGTCGTCGGCGGCGCTCGCGCTCAAGCCGAGGAAGTTGGCGGGCACGACCGATTCAATGAACCCGAGCCAGGAGCCGGTGGCGGAGGGGTCGGCAGCGGCGGAGGGGTCGACGCTCGAGGTCTCGCCGGGGCGCAGGACGAGCGCTACGCCGATGCCGATGAGCACGGAGACAAAAGCTGTGATGGCGAACCACACCAGGGTTTGCACCGCCAGCCGTGCGGCGTTAGTGACTTGGCGGAGGTTTGATGCCGAGGTGACCACCGCCGTGAACACCAACGGGGGGATGAGCAGCTTCAGCAGCTGGACATAGGTCGATCCCACCCAGGTCAGCGCCCCGGATAGCCACGCGACGTCGCCGGTCCGGGCGATGAAGCCGAGGATCAACCCGACGATGAGGCCCGTGAGCACTTGGGCTCCGAAGCCGAACTTCTTCATTGTGAACTCCCATCCATCTAAACTAAGCGGTCTATGGGGCCGCGGTTTCCACCTAGTCATTACGCATAAAAGGCGGTCTGTATTCCCGCGCTAGATATAGACTAGACGGTCTACTGCTGTGGCCCGTTGGAACGTGTTCGACCGGAAGGCGAAAATCAAACGCAAATCGCGCCAGAATGACGTTCCGGTCGAACACGCTCCTCGCCCAGGGGGCGTCGCCACCCTCGGTAGACTGGCCAGCGTGACTCAACGCCTCCTCCTCATCGACGGACACTCCATGGCATTCCGCGCCTTCTTCGCGCTCCCGGCGGACAACTTCTCCACCTCCGGCGGCCAGCACACGAACGCGGTGTACGGCTTCCTCTCCATGTTCGCGAACATCATCGCGGAGGAGAAGCCGACGCACGCCGCGGTGGCGTTCGACGTGGGCCGCAAAACCTTCCGCACGGAGAAGTTCCCGGAGTACAAGGCGCAGCGCGAGTCGTCGCCGCCGGAGTTCAAGGGCCAGGTCCCGCTCATCGAGGACATCCTGGGCGACCTCGGCGTTGTCACCCTGTCGAAGGAGAACTTCGAGGCCGACGACATTGTGGCCACCCTGGTCACGCAGGCCCGCGCCGAGGGGGACTACGAGATCGTGCTCGTCTCGGGCGACCGCGACTACATCCAGCTCGTGGATAACTCCACGACGCTGCTTTACCCGATGCGCGGGGTGTCCACCATGACGCGGTTCACTCCCGAGTCCGTGAAGGAAAAGTACGGCCTCACCCCGGCCCAGTACCCGGACTTCGCCGCGCTGCGCGGGGACCCGTCGGACAACCTGCCGTCGGTGCCCAAGGTGGGGGAGAAGACAGCCACGAAGTGGATCGCCGAGTACGGCGACCTGGAGGGGCTGATCGCCCACGCCGACGGCATCAAGGGCGTTGCCGGCGGCAACTTCCGCGAGCGCATCGACCAAGTTCGGCTCAACCGCGAGCTCACGCAGATGATCACGGACGTGGATCTGCCCGTGGTCCCGGCGGACCTGGAGATGAAGCCCGCGGACGTGGCGTCGGTGGCCAAGGCGTTCGACGACCTCGAGTTCGGCGTGAACCTGCGCGAGCGCGTCCTGGCTGTGGTTTCCACGTCGGGGGAGAGCGAGGCGCCCGCCGCAGCCACCGAGCTCGCCGAGGTCGAGGTGGAGGACACGTCATTGGATACGTGGCTCGCCGCCCGCGAGGGCGAGGGTGTGGCCGCCTTCGTCACCGGCAATGGCGCCCCGGGCAGAGGTGACGTGGTGGCGCTGGCGCTCGTCGATAAGCAACGACGCGGCATCCACAAAGAGGCCGCGGAGCTGTCCCCGGCCGAGGACGCCGCGCTGAAGCGCTGGGCGGAGTCGGAGGACCCGAAGTTCCTACACGACGCGAAGGCCGCGTTCCACATGTTCAAGGGCCGTGGGATCACGCTGCGCGGCATCGCGCACGACACCGCGATCGCGGCGTACCTGCTGCGGCCGGGCCAGCGCACGTACGAGCTCGCAGACGTCTACCAGCGCCACCTGCAGCGCCACCTCGATACCGGGGGCGACCAGCTCAGCCTGCTCGGCGACACGTCGCTGGTGGATTCGGCGGCGGCCGTGCTCGAGCTCGCCGAGGAACTCGCGCGCCAGCTCAGCGGCATCGACTCCTACGAGCTCTACGCCGACCTCGAGCTGCCGCTCGTGGCGATCCTCGCGGAGATGGAGCACGCGGGCATCGCCGTCGACACCGATGTGCTGGGCGACCAGCTCAAAGACTTCGCCGCGAAGGTCGTCGAGGTCGAGGAGGAAGCTCGCCAGCTTGTCGACGAACCGGGGCTGAACCTGTCGAGCCCCAAGCAGCTCTCGGTGGTCCTCTTTGACAAGCTCAACCTGCCGAAGACGAAGAAGACCAAGACGGGCTATTCCACGGCGGCGGGCGAGATCGAGGCGCTGGCGGAGAAGAATCCGCACCCGTTCCTGGACAAGCTCCTAGCGCACCGCGAGTACCAGAAGATGAAGTCCACCATCGAGGGGCTGATCAAGTCCGTGCAGGACGACGGGCGCATCCACACCACCTTCAAGCAAACCGTCGCTTCGACCGGCCGCCTGTCGTCGGTGGATCCGAACCTGCAGAACATTCCGGTGCGCACCGAGGCCGGCCGCCGTATCCGCTCCGCGTTCACCGTGGGCGACAGCTACGAGTGCCTGCTCACTGCCGATTACTCGCAGATTGAGATGCGCGTGATGGCGCACCTGTCCTCCGACGAGGGGCTCATCGAGGCCTACCGCGAGGGCGAGGACCTGCACAACTTCGTTGGCTCCCGCGTTTTCGACGTGCCGATCGACCAGGTCACCCCGGAACTGCGCCGCCGTGTCAAGGCCATGTCGTACGGCCTGGTGTACGGGCTATCGGCCTACGGCCTGTCCAACCAGCTCTCGATCTCCGCCGGGGAAGCGAAGAACATCATGGAAAACTACTTCGAACGCTTCGGCGGGGTGAAGCGCTACCTCGACGAGGTCGTGGAGAAGGCGCGCCACGACGGCTACACCTCGACCGTCTTCGGGCGCCGCCGCTACCTGCCCGAGCTGACGAGCGACAACCGCGTCGCGCGCGAGAACGCCGAGCGCGCCGCGCTCAACGCGCCGATCCAGGGTTCTGCCGCGGACATCATCAAGGTGGCGATGATCCGCGTGGATCACGCGTTGGAGCCCTTCCAGTCGCGGGTGCTGCTGCAGGTCCACGACGAACTTGTCGTGGAGGTCGCGCCCGGGGAACTCGAGCAGGTCCGCGAGATCGTCGAACGCGAGATGGACTCCGCAATCACGCTGCTTGTGCCGCTAGAGGTGTCTGCCGGAACGGGAGCGAACTGGGATGAAGCAGCGCACTAGGGCCCGCGCCAGGCTGCTCTCGCAGCGCCTCGTCGGCGAGAGCTGGGACAGCGCTGTCGACGCGGTGCGCGCGTTCGGGCTGATGCAGGGACAAGAGACGACCGTGTTTTCCTCCATCGCCCTGCGCACCTCGGGCGGGATCGCGTCCGTCGCTGAGGCGCTTGACGCCCACACGATCGTGCGCGGCTACCCGATGCGCGGCACAGTCTTCGCCGGCCTCGCGGAGGACATGCGGTGGATGACGCAGTTGCTCGCAAAACCCGCCGCGGAACGTGCCCTGCGTAACTGCGAGGCGGCCGGTGTCACTGCCGCCCAGGTGGACGCGATCCGCGAGGCCGTTCTTCTCGATGGCCCGGTCGACAACACCCAGCTCAAGGCGATCGTGGCACGCGCCGTCGGCGTTGCGGTTCCCGAACCCGCGATGGTTTATCGCCCCCGCTACCTCTTGCTTGTCGACGGCACCTGCGCCTACCTCGGCACCGACCAAGCACTCGGTCCCGCACCAGCGGCACCAGGCATCGCAGAGCGCTTCAACGGGGAGCGCCAGGAGGCCGTCAACGATCTCGTGCGCCGCTACGTTTCCACCCGCGGGCCGGTCACCGCCGACGACGTCGCGTGGTGGTCGAAGCTGCCGGTGCGCGAGATCCGAACCGCGCTGGCCAGCCTCGGAGACGACTTCGTCGAAGAGGATGGCGACTTTTACCACGCATCGCTTTCCAACGCCCTCTCCAACGCGTCCGCCTCCACCTTCCGCGCCCCGCACCTGCTGCCCGCCTTCGACGAATACATCCTCGGATACAAGGACCGCCTGTTCGCCATGAGCGAGGACGTCCACGCCCACCTGACCCCGCGCAACATGGGTGTGTTTCGCAAGTCCATCGTGGTCGACGGTGTTGTTCGCGGAACCTGGAAGGGCGCCGGCGGTGTGCTCGAGGTGGAAGACGTCGGCGGCATTCCGAAGTACGCAATGCCCGGGATCAGGCGGAAGTTCGCGCAGTACCCGCAGTTGTAGGGATTGCCGCTTCCCGGAAGACGTCAGCGTGTTTTCGGAGCATTCTTCGCACGGTTTATGCGCTGAGGTCTTCGCGGGTCTTCGCGGGTCTTCGCGCGCCGCGTACTCAGAGTTTTTCGCAGATAAATATTGCTGTGCCGGGGAAGATGCGTCCGCGCTCGGCGGACCACTGACCCCAGGTGGTGTCGAGGTCGTCGGGCCAGGTGGGCTCGAGGACGTCGAGAAGCGAAAAGCTGCTCTCCCGCAGGGCGCGGACCCAGTCGCCGAACGTGCGGTGGTATTCGGCGTAGACGAGGTTGCCGTGCTCGTCGCGCTCCTCGTACTCGCGGGTGAAGTAGCTGATCTCGGCGGTGAGTGACTCTGGGTCATCCGGGAAGATCCACCTCATGGGGTGCGTGGCCGAGAAGACGAAGCGCCCGCCCGTGACGAGCACGCGGTGGATCTCGCTCAAGGCGGCGTCGATGTCGCGGACGAAGGGGAGCGCGCCAAACGCGGAGAACGCCACGTCGAACGCACCGTCGCGGTAGGGAAGGGCCAACACGTCGGCCTGAACGAGGGCGACGTTGCGCCGCGCCCGCGACAGCATCCCGGCGGAGATGTCGAACGCGGCCACGAAGCCCGCACCAGAATCGACGGCGTGGGCGGCGAGCCACGACGAGCACGGGGCAGAGCCGCAGCCGATCTCGAGGACGGCGTTGGCGGAGACGTCGCCAAGCAAGCGCGCGTCCCCCTCAGAAAGCATCTCCGGGCACCAGTAAAACCCGTCGAGGTAAGCGCGGTGGTCAGCGTGGTAGCGCGCGGCATCGGCGTCCCAAAAAGCCCTATTTGCGTGCGAGGGCGAATCGGCTGCGTTCGGCACCGCGAACAACCTCCCAATATTTGCTCTAGCTGGACAAAGTGACTACTCTATCAAGGGCGTATCTGCGTCAAGGTGCAGTTTCGGCTGAATAGGAGGGCTGAGCTGTGCCTGAGATGAGATCACATTCGTGAGAGATGCGCCCATGTCCACTTTCGATCTCCTATCTTTTCGGAGCACTTTACAAATATGCCCACTTCCAACGCACCCCAGGTTGCCATCAACGACATCGGCAGCGCTGAGGATTTTCTTGCCGCAGTAGACGCGACCATCAAGTACTTCAATGATGGCGACATCGTCACCGGCACCGTCGTCAAGGTCGACCACGACGAGGTTCTCCTCGACATCGGGTACAAGACCGAAGGCGTCATCCCGACCCGCGAGCTCTCCATCAAGCACGACATCGACCCGGATGAGGTTGTCGAGGTCGGCGACGAGGTCGACGCACTTGTCCTGACCAAGGAGGACAAGGAAGGCCGCCTGATCCTGTCCAAGAAGCGCGCCCAGTACGAGCGTGCCTGGGGCACCATCGAGGAGCTGCAGAACAACGACCAGCCGGTCACCGGCACGGTCATCGAGGTTGTCAAGGGCGGCCTCATCCTCGACATCGGCCTGCGCGGCTTCCTCCCGGCCTCCCTCGTGGAGATGCGCCGCGTCCGCGACCTGGATCCCTACATCGGCCAGGAGCTCGAGGCGAAGATCATCGAGCTGGACAAGCACCGCAACAACGTGGTCCTGTCCCGCCGCGCCTACCTGGAGGAGACCCAGTCCGCGGTCCGCTCCGACTTCCTGCACCAGCTGCAGAAGGGCCAGGTGCGCAAGGGTGTCGTGTCCTCCATCGTCAATTTCGGCGCCTTCGTCGATCTCGGCGGTGTCGACGGCCTCGTGCACGTCTCCGAGCTGTCCTGGAAGCACATCGACCACCCGTCCGAGGTTGTCACCGTGGGCGACGAGGTCACCGTCGAGGTTCTCGACGTCGATCTCGACCGCGAACGCGTCTCCCTGTCGCTCAAGGCGACCCAGGAAGATCCGTGGCGCGTGTTCGCCCGCACCCACGCCGTGGGCCAGATCGTGCCGGGCAAGGTCACCAAGCTCGTCCCGTTCGGCGCCTTCGTGCGCGTCCAGGAGGGCATCGAGGGCCTCGTCCACATCTCCGAGCTGGCTCAGCGCCACGTCGAGGTGCCGGATCAGGTCGTCAGCGTGGGCCAGGAGGTCATGGTCAAGGTTATTGACATCGACCTGGACCGCCGCCGCATCTCCCTGTCGCTGAAGCAGGCGGACGAGGACTACACCGAAGAGTTCGATCCGTCCCGCTACGGCATGGCCGACTCCTACGACGAGCAGGGCAACTACATCTTCCCCGAGGGCTTCGATCCGGAGACCAACGAGTGGATGGAGGGCTTCGACGAGGCTCGCCAGGAGTGGGAGGCACGCTACGCCGAGGCAGAGCGCCGCTTCCAGGCCCACACGGCCCAGATCGAGCGCCACCGCGCCGCTGCCGCCGAGGCGGCCGAGAAGGGCGAGGGCCAGACCAACTACTCCTCCGAGTCCGCGGATGCTGCAGCTCCGGCAGCGTCCGAGGCAGAGGAGTCCATCGGCTCCCTCGCATCCGATGAGCAGCTCGCCGCGTTGCGCGACAAGCTCGCCGGCAACTAAGCTACGAGCCAGCCGCTCAAGGCCCGCCAGCTAGATCCGTCACGGACTAAGCTGGTGGGCTTTTCGTCTGCGCCCGACGCGCGGGGGACCCGGGAAACGCTAGACTGCACCCCATGTTGAGAATCGGATTGACCGGCGGGATTGGCAGCGGAAAGTCCACAGTGGCCAGAATGCTGGAGGCGGCCGGCTTCCCGGTGGTGGACGCCGACCAGGTGGCGCGCGACAACATGGCGCCCGGCTCGCTGGTGCTCGCGCAGGTGGCGGACGCGTTCGGCGGCGACATCATCGGCCCGGACGGCGCGCTCGACCGCGCGGAGCTGGCACGCCGGGCGTTTGTCAGCGAGGAGCAGACCCAGCGCCTCAACGCGATCACCCACCCGGCGATCCGGCGCGAGTCGGACCGCCGGTTCGCCGAGCTGGAGCGGCAGGGTGCGCAAGCCGCGGTCTACGACATGCCGTTGCTCATCGAGCTCGGGCTGGATCAGCAGATGGACCTAACCGTGGTGGTGGACGTGGACGCCGAGGAGCGGGTGCGCAGGCTCGTCGACAAGCGGGGGCTGGACGAGGCCGACGCGCGCAACCGCATCGAGCGGCAGATCGGCGACTCCGAGCGCCGGGCGAAGGCCGACATCGTCATCGACAACAACGGCCCGCTGGAGGCCCTTGAACCCCAGGTGAACGAAGTCGTTGACACGATCCGCAAGATGTTATGAGCCGTTAAACTATTGGACAGTTCCCATTAAGTTGCCTCGGCTATCGTTTCCGCGCATGGGAACGTGGAACTGGGGGCCGTTTGACAACGACGCCGCCAAGGACGCCGTCGGCCAGCTTGCCGACGGCACGTTCCGCATGGACCAGTTCCGTTTCGAGTGCGACAACGCCTCCGTGGACAGCGAGCAGGGGCAGGTCATCGTTGCCCTCGCCGCCGTGATCAACGGCCACCTCCCGTGCGAATCGCTGGAGCGCGCCCGGGCGTTCGACTTCAGCTTCAGGGACCGCCGTTGGATCGAGGCCAAGGTGAGAGAAGCGGTCGTGGTCGACGGTTCCGAGCTGTACGACATGTGGGAGGACGCCGGCGAGCTCCAGCAGTGGCTCGCGGCGACGCGGGAGGCGACGAGCAAAGTCGCGCAGTGACACATTGACACGGTCGTTAGACTGTGTCCATGGCTTTCGCTGCTGAACATCCCGTCCTCGCTCACTCCGAATTCCGCCCGGTCGGTGAGATCGAGCGCCGTGAGAAGCCGTTCGAGGTCGTGTCGGAGTACTCGCCGTCCGGCGATCAGCCCGCCGCCATCAAGGAGCTCGACGAGCGCCTGACCCGCGGCGAGAAGGACGTCGTGCTGCTGGGCGCCACGGGCACGGGCAAGTCGGCGACGGCTGCGTGGCTCATCGAGAAGCAGCAGCGCCCCACCCTGGTCATGGCGCCGAACAAGACGCTCGCCGCCCAGCTGGCCAACGAGCTGCGCCAACTGCTGCCCAACAATGCGGTGGAGTACTTCGTCTCCTACTACGACTACTACCAGCCGGAGGCGTACATCGCGCAGACGGACACCTACATTGAGAAGGACTCGTCGATCAACGACGACGTCGAGCGCCTGCGCCACTCCGCCACCTCCGCGCTGCTCTCTCGCCGCGACGTCGTCGTGGTCTCCTCCGTGTCCTGCATCTACGGCCTGGGCACCCCGCAGTCCTACCTCGACCGCTCCATCGTGCTGCGCAAGGGGGAGGAGGTAGAGCGCGACCGGTTCCTGCGCCTGCTTGTCGACGTCCAATACGAACGCAACGACATCGATTTCAAGCGCGGGACGTTCCGCGTCAAGGGGGACACCGTCGACATTATCCCCGCCTACGAGGAGGTGGCGGTGCGCGTGGAGTTCTTCGGCGACGAGGTCGACGAGCTCTACTACATCCACCCGCTGACCGGCGACGTGATCAGCCGGGAGGAGGAGGTGCGCATCTTCCCGGCCACCCACTACGTGGCCACGGAGGAGCGGATGGAAAAGGCCGTCGAGGCGATCAAGCTGGAGCTCGCCGACCGGCTCGAGGAACTGGAGAACAAGGGCAAGCTGCTCGAAGCCCAGCGCCTGCGCATGCGCACCGAGTACGACCTGGAGATGATCCAGCAGGTCGGGTTCTGCTCCGGCATCGAGAACTACTCGCGGCACATCGACGGCCGCCCCGCGGGCTCTGCCCCGGCGACGCTGATCGACTACTTCCCGGAGGATTTCCTCACCATCATCGACGAGTCCCACGTCACCGTCCCCCAGATCGGCGGCATGTTCGAGGGCGACATGTCGCGCAAGCGCAACCTGGTGGAGTTCGGGTTCCGCCTGCCCAGCGCGGTGGACAACCGCCCGCTGACGTTCGACGAGTTCGAGTCGAGGATGGGCCAGGTCGTCTACATGTCGGCCACCCCGGGCGATTACGAGCTCGAGGCCACCGGCGGCGAGTACGTCGAGCAGGTGATCCGCCCGACGGGCCTGGTGGACCCGCAGGTGGAGGTCCGCCCGACGAAGGGGCAGATCGACGACCTCATCGAGGAGATCCGCCAGCGCGTGAGCAAGGACGAGCGCGTGCTCGTGACCACGCTGACCAAGCGCATGGCCGAAGACCTGACGGACTACCTTCTGGACAACGGCATCAAAGTGCGCTACCTGCACTCCGACATCGATACGCTCCAGCGCGTCGAGCTGCTGCGCCAGCTGCGCCTGGGGGAGTACGACGTGCTGGTCGGCATCAACCTCCTGCGCGAGGGCCTGGACCTGCCGGAGGTCTCGCTCGTGGCCATCCTGGACGCCGACAAGGAAGGCTTCCTGCGCTCCACGAAGTCGCTGATCCAGACCATCGGGCGCGCCGCCCGCAACGTGTCGGGGGCGGTGATCATGTACGCGGACAAGGTCACCGATTCCATGCGTGACGCGATCGACGAGACCGAGCGGCGCCGGGAGAAGCAGCTGGCCTACAACAAGGAGCACGGCATCGACCCGCAGCCGCTGCGCAAGAAGATCGCCGACATTCTCGACCAGGTCTACGAGACCGCGGATGACGGCGTCGGCGGCGTCGGCGGGGAGGCCGCGGTCGTCGAAAAGCCCGATGTGGCGGCAATGACCTCCGCGGACGTGCAAAAGCTTATCGACGACCTCACCGCGCAGATGGGGGCCGCCGCCCGCGAGCTGAAATTCGAGCTCGCCGGCAGGCTCCGCGACGAGATCGCGGATCTGCGCAAGGAGCTGCGTGGTATGAAAGAGGTTGGAGTCTAGGAAGGGATAGGGATAACTATGCATATGTACACGTCGATCGCCGTAGGCACGGACGGTTCCCCCACGTCGCTCATGGCGGTGCGCGCGGCCGCCAGTATGGCCCGGGTGTACGACGCGGATCTGACCGTGATTTGCGCCCACTACAGCGCGAACACCTCCCTGCTCAACTCCAGCAACGCCGAGCTGTCCAAGGTGGACATCGTCACCGACGACGACGCCGAGCGCATCCTTGCAAGCGCCGAGGCCATCGCCCGCGAGGAGCAGGCGCCGCGCATCACCCTCGTGACCAAGCCCGGCATGCCGGCGAACGTCCTGGTGGAATCCGTCCAGGAACACGGAGCCGACCTGCTCGTCGTGGGGAACAAGGGCATGCGGTCGCTGGCGGGCCGGATCTTCGGCAACATCCCCGGCAGCGTGGCCAAGAAGTCGCCCGTTGACGTCGTGCTGGTGGACACCCGCGCAGAAGGGCACCACTGATCATGCCCGACGACTACGAGGTGATTGTCGTCGGCAGCGACGGATCGAAGTCCTCGATGTTGGCCGTCGAGCGGGCGGCCCGGCTCGCGGCCGCGTTCGGGGCGGAACTGGTGATCGCCACCGCCTATTACGATTCCGAGGCCGACGTGTCGGCCGCGCCGCGTCAGGACTCCGTGATCATCCTCGGCAACGAGCAGGCGGAGAAGAACCTCGAGGGCGCGGCGTCGTACGCGCGCGAAGTCGGGGCGGGCAACGTGCGCGTGGCCGCCCGTGCGGGCACGCCCGTGGAGGCGCTCATGGCGGTGGTCAACGAGTACGGCGCGGACCTGCTCGTGGTGGGCAACCGGGGGATCAACACGCTCACCGGGAGGCTGCTGGGATCCGTCCCGGCGGACGTGGCCCGCCAGTCCGACTGCGACGTCATGATCGTCCACACCGTCAAGTAGCCGCTACCACGGCACGTCGCCGATCACGGTCAGGGTTTGCGTGGCGCGGGTGACGGCCACGTAGAGGTCCTGCCAGCCCTGCCCGGAGGCCGAGACGATCCCCGCGGGATCGACGACCGTGACGTGGTCGAACTCCAGACCCTTGATGTCGGCCACGTTGTCGGCAGTGATCACCGTCGTCGTGCCCTCGCCGCCGTGCTCGGGGAGTGAGGCGGGGTCGGTCCCCGCTGGGAGGTACGTCACCTCCTCGCCGGTGGACCGGATCGGCGTGGCGGGGCTCGCCTCCGGGTCGATCTCGGCGAGGATGCGGTTGGCCAGATCCATGATCTCCGCGGGGGTGCGGTAGTTCACCGTCAACTCGTGCACCGAGTACCGCGAGCCGACGAACGGCTCCAGCGCGGACGCCCAGTCGTCGGCACCCGAGGGCGCGGAGGTCTGGGCGGTGTCACCCACCAGCGTCATCCAACGCGACGGCGAGCGGCGGAACACCATGCGCCACTCCATCGGGGAGAGCTCCTGAGCCTCGTCGACGATCACGTGCCCGTACGCCCACGTCTGATCCTCGCGGGCGCGCTCGGCGGTGGAGCGCAGGTCGGTCACGCGCTGCCGGCTGGCGAGCGTCTCGGCGTCGATGACGTCGTGGGCGGAGAGGATCTCCGCCTCGAATTGGTCGTCGTCGTTGTCCGTCGACGCCGACGACGACAGGATCTCGAGCGCCTTCTCGGCGTCGGCCACCAGCTCGCGCCACTGCCGCTGCTCCTCCTCGCGCGTGGCCTCGGGGTCGGCGACGCCGATGAGCTCGGCGAGTTCGTCGAGCAGGGCCGCGTCCGAGGGCGTGGTGCCGGCGCCCGGCTCGCGGTAGAGCGCCTCGCGGGTGTAGTCGTCGTAGTCCGAGGCGACCTCGGCGATCATCTCGCGGCTGGTGAGCAGCCCCTCGAGCACGCCTGTGGGGGTGAGCGCGGGGAAGTGGGCGTCGACAAGCTCGCGCACCTGCGGCTCGTCCGCCAAGTCGTCGTGGAGCTGGTCGATGTCGGCCGCGCTGAGCAGGTTCTCGCCGCCGAGCGGGTCCTCGCCGATGCGGCGGGCCAGGGCCTCGGCGAGCGACTGCGTCAGGTGCTCGGCGAAGAGGGGCCGCGCCTCATTGTGCGGCTTGCGCGAGCGCCGCGCCCGCGTCCGCGCCGCCTTGACCATCTCGGGGGTGGCGTCGATGGTCACCGAGTCGATGCGCAGGGGCACCGGGGAATCAGGGACCGTCTGCAGCGCGCGAACGGCCCGTTGGAGCACCGTCACCATCTCGGCCGAGCCCTTGACCTCCCGCGCCGCGGCGGGCTCGCGCCGCGTGGCGGGGACGAAGCCGGGGACGAGCGTGTCGACGGTCCCCAGCACCACGCCGGTCTCGCCGAGCTCGGGCAGGACCCGTGAGATGTACTCCAGGAATGTGGTGTTCGGCCCGAGGATCAGCACGCCCGTGCGCGAGAGCTGCTCGCGCCAGGTGTAGAGCAGGTAGGCGACGCGGTGCAGCGCCACGGCGGTTTTGCCGGTGCCCGGCCCGCCCTGCACGACCAGCACCCCGCGCGTCGGGTCGCGGATGATCTCGTCCTGCTCGCGCTGGATCGTCTCCACGATGGAGCGCATCCGGCCGGTGCGCGCGGCGTTCATGGCGCGTCGCAGTGCTGCCTCGGAGCCGACGTCGGACAGTCGGCCCAGGTCGGCTGCGGCGTCGCCCCCGGAGAGGATCTCGTCGTCCACGGCCGTGACGGTGCGCCCGCGCATCCGGATCGTGCGCCGCGTCTCCACGCCCTCCGGGTGGGCGGTGGTGGCCAGGTAGTACGGGCGGGCCATGGGGGTGCGCCAGTCCAGCAGGAGCGTGCGGTAGTTGTCCGCGCGGTCCTCCATCCCCATGCGCCCGATGTAGCGGCGGTCCACGTCGGGCCTGCCGTCGACGGGGTTGTCGGCGTCGTTGTCCGCGATGTCGAGCCGGCCGAAGACGAGGCCCACCTCCGCGACGTTGAGCGTGTCCAGCTTGGCGTTGACGGCGTGGTACTGCGTCTCGCGCCGCACGAGCGCGTCCGGGTCCGGGTTGTCGGGATCCACATCCGCCTGGACGGCGTCGAGCTGCTCGCGGGCGGCGGCAACCTCGGCGTCGAGGCGGGAGAAGAGCATGTCGGCATAGGATTGCTCCCGGTCAATCTCCGGTGAACTCACCCGATGGCCTCCTTAAAAAATCATGTGGGGGTTGTTGCGAAACCCCGCCACCGCGCCGGAGGGCGGTGACGGGGTTGCGGTGGAGCGGTGGTGCAGTGAAAAGCGGGACTAGCCGAGCTTCTTCTGCGCCTGCTTGACGGCCTTCTCGGCGCGCTTCTGCAGCTTCTTGGCATTCTTCTTCGCCTTGCGCTTCTCGCGCCCGGACGGTGCGAGGTCGAGGTCCTCGAACGCGCTCTGCAGGTTGGATACGGCGTCCTGCGCGCGGTTCTGGATCTTGTTGGCCTTGCGCTTGGCCTTCACCTTGTCCAGGGTGGACGGGGAGAGGTCGTCCAGGGTCGACTGGAGGGTGCTGGCGATGTCGTTGGCCGTGGACTTCGCCTTGCGCTTCGCCGCGAACTGCTGCAGCTTGTTCGGCTTCGCGTCCTCGTAGGCGTCCTGCGCCTGGGTGGTGGCGTCATCGATCCACTCGCCTGCGGTGGACAGGAAGCTCGAGGTCTGCTTCTTGGCGTCATCTGCCAGGGACGCCGCGGTCTTGGCCCAGTCATCCTTGTTGCTCTCGACGTACGAGGTGACCTGGTCGGTGGTGTCGGAAATCCAGTTGCCGGCCTTGTTCAGGGCCTTCTCGGACTCGGACTGCGTCGGCAGCGCCTGCTGGACATTCTTCTTGGCCGTGCTGGCGGCCTTCTTGGCGCGCCACTGCAGGCCCGGGTTTCCGTCGGTGTCGACGGTGGCCAGCAGGATGCCGCCGAGGAGCGCGGCGTCCGTTACAGCGCCGTTGCGGCGGCGGGCCTTCTCCTCGTCGCTCGTCGCCTCCCAGAAAGCGTGGCGGCCGATCAGGGAAGGCACGGCGGTCAGAGCGAGCAGGGTGGCTGCGGTGCGCGGCGCCCTCCCCAGAGCGAAGAGGGAGCCGGCGCCGGCCTTGACGCCGCCGGCGACCTGCGCGGCAGTCTCCGGGGAAGACGGCAGGTAGGAGCGGTAGGGCGCCGGAACGACCGAGCGCACCTTCTTCAGCACGGACTCGGCGCTTTCGCGGCGCGACGACGGGTTAACCACGGTCTCGACACCGTCGATCACGTAGACCGAGGCGAGCATTGGGCGGGCGAGCTTGCGAATCATCAAAACATCCTTTTCAACTTCGACTTCAACTTCAACGTTGTCGTACCTGTGAAACCGAGTCTAAACAAAAACGGCTACCAGCGTCGCCGCCACCACTCGTCGAGGTGGCCGCGCTCCTCACCGAGTGTCGTGGGCAAGCCGTGGCCGGGCCGGACGATGGTGGCGTCGGGGTAGACGTCGAAAAGCTTGGTGGTCACCTCGTTGAACAGCCGGACGAACTCGCCCTCGCCCACGGTCTTGCCCAGGCCGCCGGGGAACAGCGAGTCGCCGACGAACGCGTTGGGCGTGCCGTCAATGTCGACGACGATGGCGACCCCGCCGGGCGTGTGGCCGCGCAGAATCATGGTGTCGAGGCGGCGGCCCGCGAACTCGACCGCGTCGCCCTCGCCGAGCTGCTTGTCGACGCCCGCCGGCAACGCCGGGGAGTCCAAAAACGACGCCCAGTGGATCGCACCGGTGCGCTGCAGCACCTCGCCGAGCGCGCGCGTGTGGTCCGCGTGGCGGTGGGTCGTGAGTACGTCGGTGATCTCCACGCCCGCCTGCGCGGCCATGTCGAGGATCGCGGGGGCGTCGGCGGCGGCGTCGACAAGCAGGCCCTGTCCCCCGGAGGAGATGAGATAGACGTTGTTGTCCATCTCGGAGACCGAGATGTGGTGGAGCGCGAACGGGGCGGCGGGATCAGTCATGCTGGCCATGCTAGCCACTGCCGGCTCCTGCCGGCTACTGCCGGCTACGGTCGCGTGGCTCTCGCTGGTATGTTCGGGGGTTGTTGCTTTTTCATCTACAGCGAAGGAACACTACAGGTGGCTGACCGCTTGACCGTGCGCGGGGCGCGCGTGCACAACCTGAAGGGAGTCGATCTCGACCTCCCGCGCGACACGATGATCGTGTTCACTGGCCTGTCGGGCTCGGGCAAGTCGTCCCTGGCCTTCGACACCATCTTCGCGGAAGGGCAGCGGCGCTACGTGGAGTCGCTGTCCTCCTACGCGCGCATGTTCCTGGGCCAGATGGACAAGCCCGACGTCGACGCCATCGACGGCCTGTCGCCGGCGGTGTCGATTGACCAGAAGTCCACCAACCGCAACCCCCGCTCCACCGTGGGCACCATCACGGAAATCTACGACTACCTGCGCCTCCTCTACGCCCGCGCGGGCACGCCGCACTGCCCGGTGTGCGACGCGGAGATCAGCCGCCAGACCCCGCAGCAGATCGTGGACCAGGTCCTCGCGCGCGATGAGGGGGGCAAGTTCCAGGTCCTCGCGCCCATCGTGCGCAAGCGCAAAGGGGAGTTCGTGGACCTGTTCGCGGATCTCGCCTCCCAGGGCTACTCCCGCGTCACCGTCGACGGCGCGACGTACCAGCTGTCCGACCCGCCGACGCTGCAAAAGCAGGTCAAGCACAACATCGACGTCGTGGTCGACCGCTTGCAGGTCAAGGCCAGCCAGAAGCAGCGGCTGACGGACTCGGTGGAGACCGCGCTCGCGCTGGCGGACGGCCTCGTCGCCTTCGATTTCGTCGACGTCGACGAGTCGGACCCGGAACGCTACCGGATCTTCTCGGAGAAGATGGCCTGCCCCAACGGCCACACCCTCAACGTGGAGGAGTACGAGCCGCGCGCGTTTTCCTTCAACTCCCCGTTCGGCGCATGCCCGACCTGCGACGGCCTGGGTACGCGCAAGGAGATCGACATCGATCTCATCGTGCCTGACCCGGACGCGCCGGCGGTGGACGCGTTCCAGCCGTGGAACTCCTCGCCCAACAAGAGCTACTTTGTCAAGCTCATCGAGGCCCTCGGCGCCGAGGAGGGCTTCGACGCGCACGCCCCGTTTTCGTCGCTGACCAAGACGGAGCAGAAGCACCTCATCCACGGCTCGACCACCCAGGTGAGCGTGAAGTACAAGAACCGCTACGGCCGCCAGCGGGGGTTCACCGCCGCCTACGAGGGCGTGATCGGCTACCTCGAGCGCAAGCTCGAGCAGGCGGAGACGGACAACCAGAAGGAGCGGTTGCTCGCGTACACGCGCGAGATCCCGTGCCCCACGTGCGGCGGGGCGCGCCTGAAGCCGGAGATCCTCGCCGTCCGCCTGGCCTCCGCCAGCCACGGTGAGCTCTCCATCGCCGGTCTTGCCGACCTCTCCGTTGAGGACGCCTCGGACTACCTGGACAACCTCGTCCTGGGCTACCGCGAGGAAATGATCGCGGGCGCCGTCCTGCGCGAGATCCAGGTGCGGCTGCGATTCCTGGTCGACGTCGGCCTGAGCTACCTCACCCTGTCGCGGTCCGCCGGCACGCTCTCCGGCGGGGAGGCGCAGCGCATCCGCCTTGCCACCCAGATCGGCTCCGGCCTGGCGGGCGTGCTCTACGTGCTCGACGAGCCGTCGATTGGCCTGCACCAGCGCGATAACCTGCGCCTGATCACGACGCTGAAGAAGCTGCGCGACCTAGGCAACACCCTCATCGTGGTGGAGCACGACGAGGACACCATTAGGGAGGCGGACTGGCTGGTCGACGTCGGCCCGCTCGCGGGGGAATACGGCGGCGAGGTGGTCTACCAGGGCGAGCCTAAGGGCATTCTCAACACCGAGAACTCTCTGACGGGCGATTACCTCTCCGGGCGCAAGTCCATCCCCGTGCCGGAGCGCCGCCGCGAGGTGGACCCTGACCGCATGCTCTCCGTGGTCGGCGCGCGCGAGAACAACCTCGACAACGTCAGCGTGGACATCCCGCTGGGCGTCCTCGTCGCGGTGACGGGGGTCTCGGGTTCCGGCAAGTCCACGCTGGTGAACCACATCCTGGCCAAGACGCTGCAGAACGAGCTCAACGGGGCCCGCCAGGTCCCCGGCCGGGTGAAGAAGGTCGGGGGGCTGGAGCATCTGGATAAACTCGTCCAGGTGGATCAGAGCCCGATCGGGCGCACCCCGCGCTCCAACCCCGCCACCTACACCGGCGTGTTCGACAAAATCCGCAACCTCTTCGCCGAGACCCAGGAGGCGAAGGTCCGCGGCTACAAGGCGGGGCGTTTCTCCTTCAACGTCAAGGGCGGGCGCTGCGAGGCCTGCCACGGTGACGGCACGATCAAGATCGAGATGAACTTCCTGCCCGATGTCTATGTGCCGTGCGAGGTCTGCGGGGGAGCGCGCTACAACCGCGAGACGCTCGAGGTGCGCTACAAGGGCAAGAACATCGCGGAGGTCCTCGACATGCCCATCTCCGAGGGGGCGGAGTTCTTCGAACCGATTACGTCGATCCACCGCTACCTGAGCACGCTTGTCGACGTCGGCCTGGGCTACGTCCGGCTCGGCCAGGCCGCGACGACCCTCTCCGGCGGCGAGGCCCAGCGCGTCAAGCTCGCCGCGGAGCTGCAGAAGCGCTCCAACGGGCGCACGATCTACATCCTCGACGAGCCAACGACGGGCCTGCACTTCGAGGACATCCGCAAGCTCATGCTCGTGCTCAACGGGCTCGTGGACAAGGGCAACACGGTGCTCGTCATCGAGCATAACCTGGATGTGATCAAGTCTGCGGACTGGATCATTGATATGGGGCCTGAGGGTGGCTCGGGCGGCGGCACGGTGGTGGCAGAAGGCACCCCGGAAGACGTCGCGGCAGTAAAGGGCTCGTACACGGGCGAGTTCCTCGCCCGCATGCTCTAACACCGGGGCTTAACCCCACACCCCGAAGGGTGGAGACGAAAGTGGACAGCCCCGAACCGTGCACCGCGGAAACGCCAGCTGATCGCGGGCGCCGGCGGGTGCGTCACCGTTTCCACCTTCGTCGCCACGCTGTCTCGCACAGCCCCCGTGAACGTACCCTGTCCACGACAAGATTCGTGCGGAGCAAGGGGACACAATGAAGGTGAGACGAGCCCTGATCGCGGGCCTGACCGCGGCCACCATGGCCACCGCGGGGGTTGCGGGGGGGGTGCGGCCGGAACCGGCGCGCGGGCCGCCGCGTCCGAGGTTCCCCCGATGCCGCAGGGGTACCCCATCGCGGACCTTTACCACCCCTGCACGCAGGGGGAGGCGCACGCGAGCGGCTACCCGCGCTGGCGCTACGGGGAGACGGCGCGGCGCTACCTCAGCGACGGCGTGGTGCAGTTTAAGAACACGACCAGCCAGCCCGTGAACTACACAGCGAAGGTGGAAAGCGGCACCAACCACGTCATCTCCGCAAACTCCCGCGCGGAGCTGCCGTCGGGATGGAGCACGACCGCCCGCTCGGACATAGGCCTGACCACCGATAACGGATGGGTGCAGGGCGAGACCTTCGGCCCGATCACGCTCGCCCCCGGCGAGACCTTCCGCGTCGAGTTCGGCGTGCTGGAAAAGGACTTCATCTCCATGATGGTCACTTGCGAGGGCGGGTTTTACCAGAACATGGCGGGCGCTGACGTCGTGCGCGGCACCGGCCCGGCCGAGCGCTACGCGTTCGCGCACATCATCCGCGCCGACGGCACGGTGGACCAGCAGGCGCTGCAGATTCCCCCGCGCGCCCAAGGCGCGAACAGCAAGCCTATCGACGCCCCGTACAACTCCGTGACCGGGCCCAGCCTGGAGCAGATCGCCGACCCGCAGCGCGACCGCGTGGTCGCCCCGGTGACTACACCGCAGCGCGACCCCAGCTGGCCGGAGTTCGGGTCCCGCTGCGACGCGGCCTACCCGCAGTGGTACCCGCACGAGATTGCCGCCATCGCCCCGACGTTCCGCAAGCCCGGCTACTCCCAGGACTTCCTCAACTGGTCCGACGGCGAGCAGACGTTCACCCCGAATGTGGATCACATCGTCGGCGCGCAGTTCAACAGCGAACTGAACTACCGCGGCGACGGAGGTCGCTTCCCGGCAGGTTGGCTCGAGTCCGTCGGCGCCGTCCAGCGCGCCTACACCGGTGGGCCACGGAGAGCACCCCGACGGCGAGGAGGTTGACCAGCAACGCTACGATCCCGATCGGGAACAGCGCGGCGGACAGGGCAATGGCGCCCGCCCCAAGAGCCGCGACCTTCCAGTTGATGGCGCCGCCGGCGCGCCCACCAACACCGGTGGCTGACTGAAGGTTCACGGGCGCTAGAGTATCGCCGCCGCGGGGGATTTGCGAGTCGGGCCCGCGCGCTGTAGTGTTATGCGCACTACCGCTCGGGTCCCCTAAAAAAGGTCCCGGGCCGCAAGTGGAGTTACTCCCACCCCAGGCCGCCTGCATCGCAGGTAGGTAAAGGGTCAACGTGTAGGCGGGCGTCGACAAGCGCCTGCGCTATGCCGGAAGAACTCCCGCGACCGTCGATGACGGCGCGGGTTTTTCGCGTGGGAGAACTCCGACAGGTGGTTCGGTAGCGATCAAACGTGTTTCTTTAGAAAGTTTTAGGAGTTCTCATCAGCGCTGATACTCGTATCAACGAACGCATCCGCGTTCCCGAAGTTCGTCTCGTCGGTCCGTCCGGCGAACAGGTTGGCATCGTCCGCACGGACGACGCCCGCAAGCTGGCTTACGAAGCAGACCTCGATCTTGTCGAAGTGGCTCCCAACGCGAAGCCGCCGGTGTGCAAGATCATGGACTACGGCAAGTTCAAGTACGAGCAGGATCAAAAGGCCCGCGAGGCCCGCAAGAACCAGCAGCAGACGGTGGTCAAGGAGCAGAAGTTCCGCCCCAAGATCGATGAGCACGACTACCTGACCAAGAAGGGCAACGTTGAGCGCTTCCTGGAGAAGGGCAACAAGGTCAAGGTCACCATCATGTTCCGCGGTCGCGAGCAGTCGCGTCCGGAGCTCGGCTACCGCCTCCTCGAGCGCCTCGCCGAGGATATCGGGGAGCTCGGAGTGGTGGAGTCCCGTCCGAAGCAGGACGGCCGCAACATGACCATGGTCCTGGGTCCTTCCCGCAAGGGCAAGAAGTAAATTTTTCGTTTTCGACTCGAAGGGCTTTCACAATGAAGCAGAAGACCCACAAGGGCACCGCCAAGCGCATCAAGGTTTCCGGCTCCGGCAAGCTGCGCCGCGAGCAGGCCGGCAAGCGCCACCTGAATGAGGGCCTGTCCTCCAAGCGCCGCCGCAAGCTCTCCGGCACCACGGACGTCGCCCGGGCCGACGTCAAGCGCGTCAAGCGCCTCCTCGGCAAGGCATAAGACACCTGCCCCGCCAGCACAACCGATTTTTTTGAGATAAGACAAGGAAGTATTGACTCATGGCACGTGTCAAGCGTTCAGTCAACGCCAAGAAGAAGCGCCGCGCTATCCTCAAGTCCGCCAAGGGCTACCGCGGCCAGCGCTCCCGCCTGTACCGCAAGGCCAAAGAGCAGTGGCTGCACTCCCAGACCTACGCGTACCGCGACCGCCGCAAGCGCAAGAGCGAGTTCCGCAAGCTGTGGATCCAGCGAATCAACGCTGCCGCCCGCATGAACGACATCACCTACAACCGCCTCATCCACGGCCTGAAGCTGGCCGAGGTCGAGGTTGACCGCAAGATCCTCGCGGAGCTCGCCGTGAGCGACTTCGCGGCGTTCTCCGCCATCTGCGAGGTGGCCAAGAACGCGCTGCCCGAGGACGTCAACGCCCCGGCTACCGCAGCCTAAGCATTCGCGTGACTGCGCCCGCCGCGCCCCCGACAGTGGGGCCCGGCGGGTTTTCGCGTGTTCAGGGGCGCTAACGGTACGCTTACGAGCCATGGCCATTGACTTCTCCGAACCGTTCACCGAGCGCACGCCCCGCATCGTCAACGCCGCCAAGTTGCACCGGGCGAAGGAGCGCCAGAAGGCCGGGAAATTCATCGTCGAGGGCGAGAACGCCGTCGACGCGGCGGTGTCGACCGGGGCGGCGACCGATGTCTTTGTGACGGAGGCCGGCGCCCAGCGCTTCGACTATATCCTCACCGCCGCAGGCTACATGGGCATCTACGTCCACCCCATTACCGACGGCGCGGCGAAATACCTCTCCGACACAGCGACGACGACTGGGCTGTTCGCGCTGTGCAACCCGGTGCTGTGGACCCCGGGCAAGATCCTTGCCGGCGCGCCGCGCCTGGTTTCTGTGCCGGTGCTGACATCGGACCCGGGGAACGCAGGCACGCTCATCCGTACCTCCGACGCCTTAGGGGCCGACGGTGTCATTTTCGCCGGGGAGACCGTCGACCCCCTCGGCAGCAAGGTGGCGCGCGCCTCGGCGGGCTCGCTGTTCCACGTGCCCGTGGCTCGGGAAAGGAACATCACGGACGTCCTCGGTCAGCTGCGCAAGTCCGGCATGCAGATCCTCGCCACCGCGGCCGATGGGGAAGTCGATCTGGCCGACGCCGACCTCTCGCAGCCCACTGCGTGGCTCTTCGGCAACGAGGCGCACGGGTTGGGAGAGCTGCTGGACGAAGCGGATGTGCGTGTGCGCATCCCGATTCTGGGACGCGCAGAGTCGCTCAACCTGGCCACCGCGGCGGCCATTTGCCTGTACGAGTCCGCGAAGTCCCTTCAGGACCCGGTTACCCGCGCCTGATTGGCTGGGCGAGACCGGTTGCCGGCTGGCCCGGTGCACACCGCTAAGATGGCCCACGAAACTTTCCGCGTGAGAAGAAGGCGTACAGGCACGTGTCCGAGACCCCCGACATCCAACTAACTGAGCAGTCACTCAACGAGGCCGCCGAGGCGGCCATCGCTGCGTTTGCCGCCGCGGCCGACCTGCCCGCCCTCGAGGAGGCGCACCGGGAGCACCTCGGCGAGCAGGCGTTCCTGCCGCAGGCCCGCCGCGCGCTGGGCAACCTGCCCAAGGACCAGCGCAAGGATGCCGGCCGATTGGTCAACATGGCGCGGGGGCGCGTGGAGAAGGAGTACACCGCGATCCGCGAGGTCCGCGAGGCGGAGCACCGCGCCCGGCGCCTGAAGGAAGAGACGGTGGACGTCACCGTCCCGTCGACACGCCACCAGACGGGCGCCATGCACCCGATCACCGCCCTGAGCGAGCACATCGCCGACATCTTCCTCGGCATGGGGTGGGAGATCGCCGAGGGTCCGGAGGTGGAGGCCGAGTACTTCAACTTCGACGCGCTGAACTTCATCCCCGATCACCCCGCCCGCACACTGCAGGACACCTTCTACGTGGGCAAGGAGGGTTCGCGCCAGGTGCTGCGCACGCACACGTCTCCCGTGCAGGTGCGCACCATGCTCGAGCGGGACGTGCCCGTCTACATCGCCTGCCCGGGCAGGGTGTTCCGCACGGACGAGCTCGACGCCACCCACACCCCGGTGTTCCACCAGGTGGAGGGCCTCGCGGTGGACAAGGGCCTGACCATGGCTCACCTCCGGGGCACGCTGGATCACCTGGCGAAGGTACTCTTCGGCCCCGAAACCAAGACGCGCATGCGCACGAACTACTTCCCGTTCACCGAGCCGTCGGCGGAGGTCGACGTCTGGTTCCCCAACAAAAAGGGCGGCGCGGGCTGGATCGAGTGGGGCGGCTGCGGGATGGTCAACCCCAACGTCCTGCGGGCGGTGGGCGTGGACCCGGAGGAGTACTCCGGCTTCGCGTTCGGGATGGGCCTGGAGCGCACGCTGCAGTTCCGCAACGGGTTGTCCGACATGCGCGACATGGTCGAGGGCGACGTGCGTTTCACCCAGCCATTCGGCGTGCAGGCCTAACAGGTAACCGGAAGAGTAACGAGGAGCAACACGATGCTGATTTCCCAGAACTGGATTACCTCCCTGCTGCGCAACGCGGGCAACGACGGCTGGTCAGTCACCGCCGAGGAGCTTGACGCCGGGTTCGTGCGGGTCGGGTTCGAGACCGAGGGGTTCGAGCCGCTTCCGGAAACGACGGGCCCGCTCGTCGTCGGCCGCGTGCTCGAGATCGAGGAGCTCGAGGGATTTAAGAAGCCGATCCGCTACTGCCAGGTGGACGTGGGCGACGCCAACGGCACGGGCGAGCCCCAGGGCATCATCTGCGGAGCGCGCAACTTCGCGGTCGGTGACCTCGTCGTCGTGTCGCTTCCCGGTGCGGTGCTGCCCGGCGGCTTCGAGATCGCCGCGCGCGAGACCTACGGGAAGATCTCCGACGGCATGATGGCCTCCGAGGCGGAGCTCGGGTTCACCTCCAAGAGCGAGGGCATCATCATCCTCGACACGGACTCGGCGCGGCCGGGGATGGACGCGCGCGAGGTGCTCGGCGGGTCCGACGTCGTCTTCGACGTCAATGTCACTCCTGACCGCGGCTACGCGCTGTCGGCGCGCGGCCTGACCCGGGAGGTGGCGTCCGCGTTCGGGCTGCGCTACCGCGACGTGGCGGCCGACCCGGCCGTTGCCGGCATCGACACGTCGGCGGTGCCGGCCCCCACCGGCGAGCTCCTGGGCATCACCGTGGAGGAGTCGACGAAGGCTCAGCGCTTCGGCCTGCGCAAGGTGGAAAATATTGATCCCGCCGCCCAGGCGCCGTTCTGGATGAAACGCATCCTCATGCTCTCCGGCGTCCGCTCGGTCAACGCCGCGACGGACGTGACCAACTTTGTCATGCTCTTGCTCGGCCAGCCGATGCACGCGTTCGACGCCGACAAGATTGCCGGCGACCTGCGCGTGCACAACGCGGCCGGCGGCGAGACGTTCGAGACCATCGACCACCAGAAGCGCACCCTGACCTCGAACGACGTGGTGATCTCCGACGACAACGGCATCCAGTCCCTCGCGGCGATCATGGGGGGCACGACCTCCGAGATCTCGGAATCCACCGTCAACGTTTACTTCGAGGCGGCGACCTGGGACGCGCTCACCGTCGCCCGCTCCGCCCGCCACCACAAGTTGAGCTCGGAAGCTTCTCGACGCTTCGAGCGCGGCGTCGACCCCGCGCTGGTCGAAGTCGCCCTCGATATCGCGTGCGCCCTGCTCGCCGACATCGCCGGCGGCACCATCTCCGACAAGCGCACGCTCGTGGGCGCGGTGCCCGAGCGCGCCGCCATCGAGATGGCGGTGTCCCGCCCGAGTGAGCTCATCGGCGTGGAGTACCCCCGCGAGACAGTGGTGCGCCGCCTGGAGGAAGTCGGCTGCCGCGTCGAGGGTAACGGCGACACCGTGATGGTGCTTCCGCCCAGCTGGCGAACGGACATCACCGTGCCCGTGGAGCTCGTGGAGGAGATCGTGCGCCTCGAGGGCCTCGACGACATCCCGCTGGAGCTTCCCGCACCCCGCGGCGGCCGCGGGCTCTCCCCGGCGCAGCGCCGCCGCCGTGCCGCGACCCACGCGCTGGCGTACTCGGGATACGTGGAAGTCATCCCGACCCCGTTCATCGCCAACGACACCTTCGACGTGTGGGGCCTGGACCCCGAGGACGCACGCCGCCGCACCGTCACGGTGCAAAACCCGCTGGACAAGGACTACGGGATCCTCGGCACGACGGTTCTGCCGTCGATGCTCGACGCGCTGGGCCGCAACGTCGCCCGCGGGCGGCACGACGTCGCGCTGTACTCCGTGGCCCAGGTCGCGTTCGCGCGGGCGGAGGAATCGCCGCTGCCGAGCGTCGACAAGCGGCCCAGCGACGACACCGTGCGCGAGCTGGTCGAGTCGCTGCCCGAGCAACCCCTGCACGCGGCGACCGTCGCGTCCGGGAACTGGGAGATCGCCGGCCCGTGGGGCGCAGGCCGTGCGTACACGTGGGCGGACGCGGTGGAATCGGCGCGCGTGGTGGCGCAGGCCGCCGGCGTGGAGCTGGGTGTTCAGGCCGCGTCCGTGCGTCCGTGGCACCCGGGCCGCTGCGCCGCGCTCACCGTTGGCGGGGTCGGCGGTGTTGTCGTGGGCTACGCCGGTGAGCTGCACCCCGAGATCCTCGAGGCGCTGGAGCTGCCGGTGCGCACCTGCGCGATGGAGCTGGATCTGTCGGCGCTGCCGTTCGACGCGCACCTCCCGGCGCCGGTGTTGTCGTCTTTCCCCGCGCTGAATCAGGACATCGCCCTCGTGGTGGACGAGGATGTCGCGGCAGAGTCCGTGCGCCGGGCGGTCGAGGAAGGCGCGGGTGAGCTGGTGGAGACGGTCCGGCTGTTCGACGTCTACCGCTCCGAGCACCTCGGCGAAGGCAAGAAGTCGCTGGCGTTCGGGTTGGTGTTCCGCGCGGGCGATCGCACGCTGACGGAGGACGAGGCCTCTGCCGCGAGGCTGAACGCCGCGAGGCTGGCGGAGGAGAGGTTCGGCGCCCAGATGCGTGCATAAATTGCGTTTGAGTGCATACTAGGCTAGGATGACGGTATGACACTCCACGTTGCAGTGGCTGGCGCCACCGGATACGCCGGGGGAGAAATCCTCCGGCTACTCCTTAACCACCCTGCGTACCACTCCGGGGAGCTTCAGATCGGCGCTTTGACCGCCAACAGCAACTCCGGGCAGAAGGTCTCCACGCTCATGCCCAACCTGCCAGCATTGGCAGACCGTACGATTCTCAAGACAACCCCGGAGATCCTCGCCGGCCACGACGTGGTGTTCCTCGGACTGCCGCACGGCTACTCCGCCGAGATCGCGAACCAGCTGGCAGAGGACACGCTCATCCTCGACTGCGCCGCGGATTTCCGGCTCACCAACGCGGAGGACTGGGTCAAGTACTACGGCAACGACCACGCCGGGAGCTGGCCCTACGGCATCCCCGAGATGCCGGGTCGGCGCGAGCTCATCGCCGCGTCCCGCCGCGTCGCCGTGCCCGGGTGTTTCCCCACCGGGGCGACGCTGGCGGCCCTGCCCGCCGTCGCCCTCGGGCTGATCGAACCGGACTTAAGCATTGTGTCCGTCACCGGCGTCTCCGGCGCGGGCAAGAAGGCGGCCGTCGCGCTCCTCGGCTCGGAGACGATGGGCTCGCTCAAGGCGTACAACACCGCAGGCAGGCACCGGCACACCCCCGAGATCGCGCAGAACATCCGCGAGGTCACCGGCGAAGATGTGCGCGTGAGCTTCACCCCGGTCCTGGCTCCTCTGCCGCGGGGAATCCTCACAACCGTCACCGCCCCCGTGCGCGAGGGTGTGACCACGGAGTCCGCCCACGAGCGCTACACCGAGTTCTACGCTAACGAGCAGTTCGTCTGGGTGCTGCCCGCGGGCAGCCAGCCCCAGACGCAGCACGTGGTGGGCAGCAACATGTGCCACATCCAGGTGGAGGTGGATGAGGCGGCCGGCAAGCTGCTGATCACCTCGGCCATAGACAACCTGACCAAGGGCACCGCCGGCGCAGCCGTGCAGTGCATGAACATCGCGCTCGGCTGGGACGAGGCCGCTGGCCTGCCAACCGCCGCCGTCGCGCCGTAAGGGGAGGACGCATGACTCACACAGGAGTTACCGCGCCGCGGGGCTTTGCCGCGGCGGCGACCACGGCCGGCATCAAGGCGTCCGGAAAGCCCGACATGGCGCTCGTTGTCAACGAGGGCCCGGAGTACACCGCCGCCGCCGTGTTCACCCGCAACCGCGTCGTCGCCTCGCCCGTCAAGGTCTCCCGGGCCGCGCTTGCCGACGGCTCCGTCAAAGCCGTCGTGTTCAACTCCGGCAACGCCAACGCGTGCAACGGCGCGCAGGGCGACAAGGACGCGCGCGAGCAGGCGGCGCTGGTGGCGGCCGAGCTCGGCCTAGCAGACGGCGACGTCGCGGTGTGCTCCACCGGGCTGATCGGCGACCTGCTGCCGATGGACAAAGTCCGCGCGGGCATCACCGAGCTCGCCCGCGCCCTCGACCCAGATGCCGGATCCGCCGCCGCGGAGGCGATCATGACCACGGACACGGTGTCGAAGCAGGCGTGGGCGCAGCGCGACGGGTGGAGCGTCGGCGCGATGGGCAAGGGAGTGGGCATGATGGCCCCCTCGCTGGCCACGATGCTGGTGTGCGTGACCACGGACGCGTCGGCAAGCGCGCAGGCCCTGGATGAGGCGCTGCGCAAGGCCTCGAAAGTGACCTTCGACTCCCTCGACATCGACGGATCCACCAGCACCAACGACACGGTGATCCTCATGGCCTCCGGGGCCAGCGGAATTACGCCCAGCCAGGCCGAGCTTGATGACGCTGTGGCGCAGGTGTGCGAGAGCCTCGCGCAGCAGATGCAGTCCGACGCGGAGGGCGTGACCAAGCGGGTGACCATCACGGTGGAGGGCACGTCGACGGACGAGCAGGCGCTCAACGCCGCGCGCACCCTCGGCCGCGACAACCTGTTCAAGTGCGCCATGTTCGGCTCCGACCCGAACTGGGGGCGAACGCTGGCCGCCGTCGGCATGGCGGACGCGGACATGGACCCGGAAAAAATCTCCGTCTACTTCAACGCGCACGCCGTGTGCGTCGATTCGACGGGGGCTCCGGGAGCGCGCGAGGTGGACCTGAGCGGGCCGGACATCGACGTGCGCGTGGACCTGGGCACGGGCGGGCCGGGCCGCGCCACGGTGCGCACCACCGACCTGTCCCACGCCTACGTCGAGATCAACTCGGCGTACAGCACCTAGAAAGGCCTGACATGCTCGCTCACACACGCAGCCTCAGCAGTGAGGACCGCGCGCACGTGCTCGCCGAGGCCCTGCCGTGGCTCCAGCACTTCCGCGACAAGATCGTGGTGGTGAAATACGGCGGCAACGCCATGATCGACGAGTCCCTCAAGGCGGCGTTCGCCTCCGACATGGTGTTCCTGCGCACCGTCGGGGCCAAGCCCGTCGTCGTGCACGGGGGAGGCCCCCAGATCTCCGCCATGCTGGCCCGTCTTGGGCTGGACGACGGCGAGTTCGTCGGCGGCTTCCGCGTGACCACGCCGGAGATTCTCGACGTCGTCCGCATGGTGCTCTTCGGGCAGGTCGGGCGCGAACTGCTGGGCAAGATCAACTCCCACGGCCCGTACGCGGTGGGAACCTCGGGCGAGGACGCGGGGCTGTTCACCGCCGAGCGCCGCTACGCCGAGGTCGACGGGGAAAAGCTTGACATCGGGCTGGTGGGCCGCATCGTGGACGTCGACCCCACCGCGGTCATGGACCTTATCGACGCCGGCCGCATCCCCGTCGTCTCGGGTATCGCGCCCGGCACGGACGGCAACGTGTACAACATCAACGCCGACGAGGCGGCGGGCGCGCTCGCCGCGGCGATCGGCGCGGAACGCCTCGTCGTGCTCACGAACGTGGAGGGGCTCTACACCGACTGGCCGAACCGGGACTCGCTGGTGTCCAAGCTCGAGCTCAGCGACTTGGAGGCCATCATGCCCGAGCTGGACTCCGGGATGATCCCGAAGATGGCGGCCTGCGTGGCGGCCGTGCGCGGCGGGGTCAAGGCGGCGCACGTCATCGACGGGCGCATCGCCCATTCCGTCCTGCTCGAGCTGCTGACCATGGGCGGGATCGGCACGATGGTGCTGCCCGACGACTACGACGCCGCAACCTATCCCGCGGGGACAGTGTTCAGGAAGGACGAACGATGAGCGCATGGAACCAGGTGCTGATGAACACCTACGGCACCCCGCCTATCGAGCTGGTCTCGGGGCGCGGGGCGTGGGTCACCGACTCCCAGGGCCGCAGCCACATCGACATGCTCGCCGGCATCGCCGTCAACGCGCTGGGGCACGCGCACCCGGCCGTCATCGAGGCCGCAACCAGGCAGCTGTCCGTTCTCGGGCACGTCTCCAACCTGTTCGCCTCCGCGCCCGTCGTCGCGCTGGGGGAGAGGCTCACCGCCAAGCTTGACGACGCCACCGCGCGCGTCTTCTTCTCCAACTCCGGCGCCGAGGCGAACGAGGCAGCCTTCAAGCTGGCGCGCCTGACCGGCCGGCGCAGGATCCTCGCCGCCCACAACGGGTTTCACGGCCGCACAATGGGGTCGCTCGCGCTGACCGGCCAGCCGGCGAAGCGCGCCCCCTTCGAGCCGCTGCCCGCAGGCGTCGAGTTCTACCCCTACGGCGACATCGACTACCTGCGCACACTGGTGGGCCTCGACCCGGAGAGCGTCGCGGCGATCTTCCTCGAGCCCGTGCAGGGGGAAACGGGGGTGATCCCGGCGCCCGAGGGCTTCTTAGAATCGGTGCGCGAGCTGTGCGACGCCCACGGCATCCTCATGGTCGTCGACGAGGTGCAGACCGGGGTCGGGCGCACCGGGAGGTTCTTCGCGTTCGAGCACGCGGGCGTGGTGCCCGACGTTGTCACCATGGCCAAGGGCCTCGGGGGCGGCCTGCCCATCGGCGCGACCATCGCCCGCGGCCGGGCGGCGGAACTGTTCACGCCGGGGTCCCACGGCACCACCTTCGGCGGCAACCCCGTGGTCTGCGCGGTGGCGTCTGCCGTCCTCGACGTCGTCGACGACGCGTTCATCGCCGAGGTCGCACGCAAGGGCGAGCTCCTGCGGGGGCTGCTGGAAAACCTCGACGGCGTGGAATCCGTCCGCGGCCTCGGGCTCATGCTCGGCGTCGTGCTCGGCCGCGGCCCCGACGCTGCCGACGCTGCCGATGCTGCCGATGCCAAGGACGTCGTCGCGGCCGGGCTGGACCACGGGGTGATCCTCAACGCGCCGTCGTCACGCGTCCTGCGGCTGACCCCGCCGCTGGTGATCACGGACGAGGAGATCCACGAGGCCGCGGGCCGCATCGCCGCCGCCATTGACACAACCAAACAAGGAGTGTAACCATGACCCGCCATTTCCTCGCCGACGATGACCTGACCCCGGCGGAGCAGGCCGAGGTGCTCGCGCTCGCCGCGGAGCTGAAGAAGGCGCCGCTGTCGCGCCGCCCGCTCGAGGGGCCGGCGTCGGTTGCGGTGTTGTTCGACAAGACGTCGACACGCACGCGGTTCTCATTCGACGCGGGCATCGCGCAGCTGGGAGGGCACGCGATTATCACGGAGACCGGCAGCTCCCAGATGGGCAAGGGGGAGACCTACCAAGACACGGGCGCCGTGCTGTCGCGCTACGTCGAGGCGATTGTGTGGCGGACCTACGCGCACCAGAACCTCGTCGACATGACACAGACCGCGACCGTCCCGGTGATAAACGCCCTGTCCGACGACCTGCACCCGTGCCAGATCCTCGCCGATCTGCAGACGTGCGTGGAAAACCTCTGCCCGAACGAGGGGCCGGCCGGCCTGCGCGGGAAGAAGGCTGTCTACTTAGGCGACGGCGACAACAACATGGCCAACTCGTACATGATCGGCTTCGCCACCGCGGGCATGGATATCTCCATCGTCGGGCCCGAAGGCTTCTTGCCGCGCCAGGAGTTCATCGACCGCGCCGTCGCGCGGGCGGTGGAGACCGGCGCGACGGTGACCGTGACGTCGGATAGGGCGGAGGTGGCCGGCGCAGACGTCGTCATCACCGACACGTGGGTGTCCATGGGCATGGAGAACGACGGCAAGGACCGCCGCACCCCGTTTTTGCCCTACCAGGTCACCCAGGAGGTGATGGATACCGCCGGCGAGGGGGCGATCTTCCTGCACTGCCTGCCGGCCTACCGCGGCAACGAGGTCGCCGCCGAGGTCATCGACGGGCCCGCCTCCCGCGTATTTGACGAGGCCGAGAACCGCCTTCACGCCCAGAAGGCGCTTCTGGCGTGGCTGCTGGAGCACCAGTAATGGCAATCCCGGTCTCTCGCACGGCACGTCAGGCGCGGATCCTGGAAATCCTCGGCTCCACCCGCGTGTTCTCTCAGGCCCAGCTCTCCGAGCTGCTTCTCGACGAGGGCATCGACATCACCCAGGCCACCTTGTCACGCGACCTGGACGAGCTCGGGGCGAAGAAGATCAGGCCCTCGGACGGGGGTCGGTCCTTCTACACCGTGAGCGCGGACGGCGACGCGTTCGAGCACTCCGTGACCGGCCCGCGCGAGAAGCTGCGGCGCATGATCGAGGAGCTGGTGGTCTCCGTCGACCACTCCGGCCCCATGGCGGTGCTGCGCACGCCGCCGGGCGCTGCCCAGTACCTGGCCAGCTACATCGACCGGGTTGGCCTGGAGCAGGTCGTCGGCTGCATCGCCGGCGACGACACCATTTTCGTCCTCGCCCGCGATCCTCACACGGGCAGGGACCTCGCGCGGAAGCTGTTCATCCCCGGCGGCGCGATCTAGCGTCGGGCCGGACTGTACCCTACGTAACTGAACCCCCACTTTTTCAAGGAGACTTCTCTCATGACGAACCGCGTTGTGCTCGCGTACTCGGGCGGACTGGACACCTCCGTCGCCATCCCGTACCTCGGCGAAATGATCGGCGGCGAGGTCGTCGCCGTCTCACTCGACCTCGGCCAGGGCGGTGAGGACATGGAGTCCGTCCGCCAGCGCGCCCTCGACTGCGGCGCGGTAGAGTCGATCGTGATCGACGCGAAGGACGAGTTCGCCGAGGAGTACTGCCTGCCCACCATCAAGGCGAACGGTCTGTACATGAACTCCTACCCGCTCGTCTCCGCCATCTCGCGGCCGCTGATTGTCAAGCACCTCGTCGAGGCGGCGCAGCAGCACGGCGGCACGCACGTCGCCCACGGCTGCACCGGCAAGGGCAACGACCAGGTGCGCTTCGAGGTCGGCTTCCTCAACCAGGACCCGGACCTGGAGATCGTCGCCCCCGCGCGCGACTACGCCTGGACCCGCGACAAGGCCATCGAGTACGCCGAGGGCAAGGACCTGCCCATCGAGCAGTCTGCCGCCTCCCCGTTCTCCATCGACCAGAACGTGTGGGGCCGCGCGGTGGAGACCGGCTTCCTCGAGGACCTGTGGAACCCGCCGACCAAGGACCTGTACTCCTACACCGAGGACCCGGCCATCGGCAACGCCCCCGACGAGGTCATCATCTCCTTCGAGTCCGGCAAGCCCGTTGCCATCGACGGCCGCCAGGTCACTGTCCTGGAAGCCATCGAGGAGCTCAACCGCCGCGCGGGCGCCCAGGGCATCGGCCGCCTGGACATGGTGGAGGACCGCCTCGTGGGCATCAAGTCCCGCGAGGTTTACGAGGCGCCGGGTGCGTTGACGCTGATCACCGCGCACAAGGCGCTGGAGGATGTCACGGTGGAGCGCGAGCTCGCCCGCTACAAGCGGCTTATCGACGCCCGCTGGTCCGAGGAGGTCTACGACGGTCTGTGGTTCGGTCCGCTCAAGCGCTCCCTCGACGCGTTCATCGAGTCGACCCAGGAGCACGTCACCGGCGACATCCGCATGGTGCTCCACGCCGGCACCGCCACCGTCAACGGGCGCCGCTCCAACCACTCGCTCTACGACTTCAACCTGGCCACCTACGACACCGGCGACACCTTCGACCAGACCCTGGCCAAGGGCTTCGTCCGCCTCCACGGACTGTCCTCGCAGATCGCCAACAAGCGCGACCGCGAAGCTGGAAAGTAGGCGCACGCTTCATGGAGCAGCACAAGACGAATGAGGGCGCGCTGTGGGGCGGCCGTTTCTCCGGCGGCCCGTCCGAGGCGATGTTCGCTTTGTCCGTGTCCACCCACTTCGACTGGGTGCTCGCACCCTACGACGTCCTCGCCTCGAAGGCGCACGCGAAGGTACTCAACCGGGCGGGACTCCTCTCGGATGCCGACCTGGACACCATGCTGGCGGGACTGGATGCCCTCGGGCGAGACGTCGCCGACGGCTCGTTCGGGCCGCTGCCGACGGATGAGGATGTCCACGGCGCGATGGAGCGCGGCCTCATCGACCGCGTCGGCCCCGAGGTGGGGGGCCGGCTGCGCGCGGGCCGCTCCCGCAACGACCAGGTGGCGACGATGTTCCGCATGTGGTGCCGCGACGCGCTGCGCGGCATCGCCCTCGACGTGACGGACCTCATCGGCGCCCTCTCGGCGCAGGCCGCCGCGCACCCGGATGCGATCATGCCGGGAAAGACGCACTTCCAGGCCGCGCAGCCGATCCTCCTCGCTCATTCGCTGCTCGCCCACGCGCAGCCGCTGTTGCGCGATCTCGAGCGCATCCGCGACCTGGACAAACGCCTTGCCATATCGCCGTACGGTTCGGGCGCGCTTGCTGGGTCCTCCCTGCGGCTCGACCCGGAGGCCATCGCGGCGGAACTCGGCTTCTCGGACTCCTGCGACAACTCGCTCGACGGGACGTCGTCACGCGACTTCGCCGCGGAGACCGCGTTCGTCCTCGCCCAGATCGCCGTCGACCTCTCTCGGATGTCCGAGGAGATCATCGCCTGGTCGACCCCGGAGTTCGGCTACGTCACGCTTGACGACGCCTGGTCCACAGGCTCATCCATCATGCCGCAGAAGAAGAACCCCGACGTGCCCGAGCTCGCGCGCGGCAAGACGGGTCGGCTCATCGGCAACCTCGCCGGCCTCATGTCCACCTTGAAGGCGATGCCGCTGGCGTACAACCGGGACCTGCAGGAGGACAAGGAGCCAGTGATCGACTCCGTGACGCAGCTCCGGCTGCTCCTGCCGGCCATGACCGGCCTCGTGTCCACGCTGGTGTTCCACGAAGACCGGATGCGTGAGCTCGCCCCCGCCGGCTACACGCTCGCCACCGACCTCGCCGAATGGATGGTGCGCCAGGGCGTGCCGTTCCGCGAGGCACACGAGGCCTCCGGCGCGTGCGTGCGCCTCGCCGAAGCCGAGGGGATCGGCCTGCACGAGCTTTCCGACGAGGCGTTACGCAGCGTCGACGCCCGACTCACTGCCGAGGTGCGGGAGGTTCTCACCGTGGAAGGCTCCGTCGCCGCGCGCAACACCCGCGGGGGCACCGCCGCACCGCGCGTTCTCGAACAGCGCGAGCGCGTCAACGCCGCAACCGCCGATCACCGGCGGTGGGCCGAAACCCCGGTCCGCGGCGGGGCGTAAGTAGCATGTCTTCCATGAGTCTCGATCCGAAGCTTCTCGAGGTCCTGGCCTGCCCCCAGGACAAGGGCCCGCTGGTCTACAAAGAGTCCGAGCAATTGCTTGTCAACGAGCGGCTCGGCGTCGCCTATCGCATCGACGACGGTATCCCAGTCCTGCTTATCGACGAAGCCCAGCCGTACGCACCGGGCGTCGATTAGCGATCCCGCGCTCACCGCGCAGAAAGGTTTCATGGTGACCAACACCGACATCATCTCCGAGCTCGAGTGGCGCGGGCTGATCAATCAGTCGACCGACCTGGACAAGCTCCGCGACGAGACCCGGGAGCCGATCACCCTGTACTGCGGCTTCGACCCCACCGGGCCGTCGCTGCACGCGGGCCACTTGGTGCCGCTGCTCATGCTGCGCCGCTTCCAGCTGGCTGGGCACCGCCCGATCGTGCTGGCCGGCGGGGCCACTGGAAAGATCGGCGACCCGCGCGACGTGGGGGAGCGCTCGATGAACTCGGACGACACCGTCGCGGACTGGGCGCAGCGCATTTCGGGCCAGCTGTCGCGCTTCGTCGATTTTGACGGCGACAACGGCGCCCTCCTGGTCAACAACAACGACTGGACCGCGGACATGAGCGTCATCTCGTTCTTGCGCGACGTGGGCAAGCACTTCTCCCTGTCCACGATGCTCAGCCGCGACACCGTCAAGCGGCGCCTGGAAAACGACGGGATCTCCTACACCGAGTTCTCCTACATGCTGCTGCAGGCCAACGACTACGTCCAGCTGCACCGCACCCACAACTGTGTCTTGCAGGTCGGCGGTGGAGATCAGTGGGGCAACCTCGTTGCCGGTGTGGATCTCAACCGCCGCATGGACGGCACACAGGTGCACGCGCTCACCGTCCCGCTGGTCACAGACTCGGAGGGCAAGAAGTTCGGCAAATCAACGGGCGGCGGGTCCCTGTGGCTCGACCCGGAGATGACCTCGCCGTACACGTGGTACCAGTACTTCGTGAACACCGCCGACGCCGACGTGATCCGCTACCTGCGGTGGTTCACGTTCCTGGACCAGGAGGAGCTCGCCCGCCTCAAGGACGAGGTGGAGAACCGCCCGTTCAAGCGCGAGGCGCAGATACGCCTGGCCCAGGAGATGACGGACCTGGTGCACGGCCACGACGCGACTGTGGCCGCCGAGCTCGCGTCGCAGGCGCTCTTCGGGCGCGCGGACCTGCGCGACCTCGACGAGGCCACGCTGGCCGCAGCCGTCTCCGAGACCGGAATTCACGAACTTGCTGCTGGGGCGCCGGACACCATCGTCGACCTCCTCGTCGGAACGGGGCTGGCCGAGTCGAAGGGCGCGGCGCGCCGCTCGCTGAAAGAGGGGGGAGTGTACGTGAACAACGAGCGCGTCGACTCGGAAGAGTGGACACCCTCCGACGCCGACTTCATCCACGGGGCATGGCTGGTGCTGCGCCGCGGCAAGAAGAACTTCGCGGGAGTCAAGCGCGTATAAAAAGCCCCTGTGGCCTGGTGATTTGTGTTGTGTGGTGGGTGGGGTTAATGTTCTTTCTCGCTGCCGGTTGGGTTGCTGTGAGGTGAACTTCTGGTGGTGCTGGGTTGGATGACTGTTTGACTTTGTGTTGGGTGGTTGTGTAGATTCAGTTTTCCCGCGGGGTTTGTGCGTGGGGTGTGTTGTGTGAGAACTCGATAGTGTGCCAATGTACTTTTGTTTTTTGTTTGTGGTTTGTGTGGTTGTGCATTGTGGTGTGTCTGCTCATGTTCTGCGTTGTGTGGGGTGTGGGTGGGTGTGTGCCGGTTGTGGTGTCGTGAACCTTTGATGGCGGCATTGCTGGTGGTTTCACCGTGATGTGTGATTGTTTCAGATCGCATTTTTTTTGCTGGCCCTGGTTTTTCCTCGTCGGATTGTGGGGTCAGTGTTTGTAGGTAATTTTAGGATTGGCCAGTTCATTGCCCTTGCTGTGTGTGGGGGTGGTGGTTGGTTTGTTTGTGGTTGGGTTTGGGCTTTTCACGCCTGGATGTTTCTGCTGAAATGTTTTTGTGGAGAGTTTGATCCTGGCTCAGGATGAACGCTGGCGGCGTGCTTAACACATGCAAGTCGAACGGAAAGGCCGAAGCTTGCTTTGGTACTCGAGTGGCGAACGGGTGAGTAACACGTGGGTGATCTGCCCTGTACTTCGGGATAAGCTTGGGAAACTGGGTCTAATACCGGATAGGAGCTGCATGTTGGTGTGTGGTTGGAAAGCTTTTGCGGTATGGGATGAGCTCGCGGCCTATCAGCTTGTTGGTGGGGTAATGGCCTACCAAGGCGTCGACGGGTAGCCGGCCTGAGAGGGTGTGCGGCCACATTGGGACTGAGATACGGCCCAGACTCCTACGGGAGGCAGCAGTGGGGAATATTGCACAATGGGCGCAAGCCTGATGCAGCGACGCCGCGTGGGGGATGACGGCCTTCGGGTTGTAAACTCCTTTCGCCAGGGACGAAGCGCAAGTGACGGTACCTGGATAAGAAGCACCGGCTAACTACGTGCCAGCAGCCGCGGTAATACGTAGGGTGCGAGCGTTGTCCGGAATTACTGGGCGTAAAGAGCTCGTAGGTGGTTTGTCGCGTCGTTTGTGTAAGTCCACGGCTTAACTGTGGGACTGCAGGCGATACGGGCATAACTTGAGTGCTGTAGGGGAGACTGGAATTCCTGGTGTAGCGGTGAAATGCGCAGATATCAGGAGGAACACCGATGGCGAAGGCAGGTCTCTGGGCAGTAACTGACGCTGAGGAGCGAAAGCATGGGTAGCGAACAGGATTAGATACCCTGGTAGTCCATGCCGTAAACGGTGGGCGCTAGGTGTGAGTCCCTTCCACGGGGTTCGTGCCGTAGCTAACGCATTAAGCGCCCCGCCTGGGGAGTACGGCCGCAAGGCTAAAACTCAAAGGAATTGACGGGGGCCCGCACAAGCGGCGGAGCATGTGGATTAATTCGATGCAACGCGAAGAACCTTACCTGGGCTTGACATACACTAGATCGCTGTAGAGATACGGTTTCCCTTTGTGGCTGGTGTACAGGTGGTGCATGGTTGTCGTCAGCTCGTGTCGTGAGATGTTGGGTTAAGTCCCGCAACGAGCGCAACCCTTGTCTTATGTTGCCAGCACGTTGTGGTGGGGACTCATGAGAGACTGCCGGGGTTAACTCGGAGGAAGGTGGGGATGACGTCAAATCATCATGCCCCTTATGTCCAGGGCTTCACACATGCTACAATGGTCGGTACAACGCGTGTGCGACACTGTGAGGTGGGGCTAATCGCTGAAAGCCGGTCGTAGTTCGGATTGGGGTCTGCAACTCGACCCCATGAAGTCGGAGTCGCTAGTAATCGCAGATCAGCAATGCTGCGGTGAATACGTTCCCGGGCCTTGTACACACCGCCCGTCACGTCATGAAAGTTGGTAACACCCGAAGCCAGTGGCCTATCCTTGTGGGGGAGCTGTCGAAGGTGGGATCGGCGATTGGGACGAAGTCGTAACAAGGTAGCCGTACCGGAAGGTGCGGCTGGATCACCTCCTTTCTAAGGAGCTTTATTGTTTTGTGCCTGCTCCGTGCGCATGGTTGTGTGTGGGGTGTGGGTGTGGTGGTTGAGTCGCCGTGTGTGTGGCTGCCACTGTTGATGTTTTAAAAAATTGTCCGGGTGGACGCGCACCGGCATGGGCTGTTGTGAGTGCCTTATGCGAGTGTCGCATCGTGATGTGTGTCCGTGTGGGCTGCAGGCAGGAAACGAGTGTGGGTGTGTTGGCATGCTGTTGGGTCTCTGGGGCAGCACGTGTGTTGTTTCCTTGTGGCCTTGCCGTGTGTGGCTGTGACTTTCCGGGTGTTTTCGGGGGGTTGTGGTTGTGCGGGGTGGGTGTGGTGTGTGAGAACTGTATAGTGGACGCGAGCATCTTTATTTTTTGTGTGTGTTTGTTTTTTGTGTGTGTTTTTTGTGTAGGGCGTACGGTGGATGCCTTGGCATGCTGAGCCGATGAAGGACGTGTGAGGCTGCGTTATGCCTCGGGGAGTTGCCAACTAAGCGTTGATCCGAGGATGTCCGAATGGGGAAACCTGGCACCAGTTGTGTGGTGTTACCTGCAGGTGAATTCATAGCTTGTGTGGGGGTGACGCGGGGAAGTGAAACATCTCAGTACCCGTAGGAGAAGAAAATAATAATGATTCTGCTAGTAGCGGCGAGCGAACGTGGATGAGGCTAAACCATGTGCGTGTGATACCTGGCAGGGGTTGCGTGTGTGGGGTTGTGGGATGCGATTTGTTGCAAGGGCTGCCACCTTTGCCTGCGCTTATGGTTGTGTTAGCGGAAGTCACTTGGGATGGTGCGCCGGAGTGGGTGAGAGCCCCTGTACGTGAAAGCATGATTGTGGTGTGGTGGATTGTGTCCCGAGTAGCAGCGGGCTCGTGGAATCTGCTGTGAATCTGCCGGGACCACCCGGTAAGCCTAAATACTCAGTGTGACCGATAGTGGATAGTACCGTGAGGGAATGGTGAAAAGTACCCCGGGAGGGGAGTGAAATAGTTCCTGAAACCGTGCGCTTACAATCCGTCAGAGCACCTCGTGTGTGTGATGGCGTGCCTTTTGAAGAATGAGCCTGCGAGTCAGCGGCATGTCGCGAGGTTAACCCTGGTGGGGTAGCCGTAGCGAAAGCGAATCCGAACAGGGTGTTGTAAGTGGCATGTCCTGGACCCGAAGCGGGGTGATCTACCCATGGCCAGTGTGAAGCAGCTGTAAGAGGTTGTGGAGGCGCGAACCCACTTAGGTTGAAAACTGAGGGGATGAGTTGTGGGTAGGGGTGAAAGGCCAATCAAACTCCGTGATAGCTGGTTCTCCCCGAAATGCATTTAGGTGCAGCGTTATGTGTGCTTGCCGGAGGTAGAGCTACTGGTTGGTTGAGCGGGACTATCATCTTAGCAATGTCAGCCAAACTCCGAATGCCGGTTGAAGTGGTGCATGGCAGTGAGACTGTGGGGGATAAGCTTCATAGTCGAGAGGGAAACAGCCCAGATCGCCGGTTAAGGCCCCTAAGGGTGTACTAAGTGGAAAAGGATGTGGGATCGCGAAGACAGCCAGGAGGTTGGCTTAGAAGCAGCCATCCTTGAAAGAGTGCGTAATAGCTCACTGGTCGAGTGGTTCCGCGCCGACAATGTAGTGGGGCTCAAGTACACCGCCGAAGCCGCGGCACATGCTTTTGTGTGTGGGTAGGGGAGCGTCGTGTATGGGGTGAAGCAGTACCGTGAGGGGTTGTGGACTGTGCACGAGTGAGAATGCAGGCATGAGTAACGAGTGGTAAGTGAGAATCTTATCCGCCGGATGACTAAGGGTTCCTGGGTCAAGTTCGTCTTCCCAGGGTGAGTCGGGTCCTAAGGCGAGGCCGACAGGCGTAGTCGATGGTTAACGGGTTGATATTCCCGTACCCGTGTGCATGCGTCAAAGGGTGAAGCGGTGATACTAACTGCTGTGCGTTGCCGCACTGTTCCGCCTTGTGCGGGTGGTGTGGTGGTAATCGGTGGGGCCTGAGTCGTGGTAGCCCAGTGATGGGGTGACGCAGTGAGGTAGCCCAGCCACTTATTGGATTGTGGTGTAAGCGTGTGGCACGAGTCCTTGTTAAATGCGGGGCTTATTGTGTGTGAGGCGTGATGCGTAGCCCTTGTGGGTGATGTGGGTGATCCTGTGCTGCCGAGAAAAGCCTCTAGCGAGTGTGTGTACGGCCCGTACCCGAAACCGACACAGGTGGTCAGGTAGAGAATACTAAGGCGGTCGGGTGAACTGTGGTTAAGGAACTCGGCAAATTACCCCCGTAACTTCGGGAGAAGGGGGACCATGGTTGGTGATCAACTTTTTACGGTTGTGAGCTGGTTGTGGTCGCAGAGAATAGAGGGGAGCGACTGTTTATCAAAAACACAGGTCCGTGCGAAAACGTGATGTTGATGTATACGGACTGACGCCTGCCCGGTGCTGGAAGGTTAAGAGGACCTGTTAGGGCATTTTGGTGTCCGAAGCGGAGAATTTAAGCCCCAGTAAACGGCGGTGGTAACTATAACCATCCTAAGGTAGCGAAATTCCTTGTCGGGTAAGTTCCGACCTGCACGAATGGCGTAACGACTCCCCTGCTGTCTCAACCACAGGCCCGGTGAAATTGCAGTACGAGTAAAGATGCTCGTTTCGCGCGGCAGGACGAAAAGACCCCGGGACCTTCACTATAGCTTGGTATTGGTGTTCGGTGCGGTTTGTGTAGGATAGGTGGGAGACTGTGAAGCTGTCACGCTAGTGGTGGTGGAGTCGTTGTTGAAATACCACTCTGACCGTAGTGGATACCTTAACCTTGGCCCATGATCTGGGTTGGGGACAGTGCCTGGTGGGTAGTTTAACTGGGGCGGTTGCCTCCCAAAGAGTAACGGAGGCGCCCAAAGGTTCCCTCAGCCTGGTTGGCAATCAGGTGTAAGAGTGTAAGTGCACAAGGGGGCTTGACTGTGAGACGTACGTGTCGAGCAGGGACGAAAGTCGGGACTAGTGATCCGGCACCAACGTGTGGAAGTGGTGTCGCTCAACGGATAAAAGGTACCCCGGGGATAACAGGCTGATCTTCCCCAAGAGTCCATATCGACGGGATGGTTTGGCACCTCGATGTCGGCTCGTCGCATCCTGGGGCTGGAGTAGGTCCCAAGGGTTGGGCTGTTCGCCCATTAAAGCGGCACGCGAGCTGGGTTCAGAACGTCGTGAGACAGTTCGGTCTCTATCCGCCGCGCGCGTTGAAACTTGAAGAAGGCTGTCCCTAGTACGAGAGGACCGGGACGGACGTACCTCTGGTGTGCCAGTTGTTCCGCCAGGAGCATGGCTGGTTGGCTACGTACGGGAGGGATAACCGCTGAAAGCATCTAAGCGGGAAGCCTGTTTTAAGATGAGGTTTCTGTTGAGGTTCCCTAGAGACGATGGGGTTGATAGGCCGGATCTGGAAGGTGGGTAACCATCGGAGGTGACTGGTACTAATACACCGACTAAAAACACGGGCAACCAAACAAACGATCAATGTTGAGCACACGACTTTATTGTGTGTGCCGCGTCCACTATGCAGTGTCTGACACACCACACCCCACGGTACGAGCGTGTACCCGGTGCAGGCCGCACCAACCGAACACGCAGCATGATTGTTGTGATCATGATTGCGGGGGTTGGGTTAATTGGATATGTGTTGTCGCATCACCACATCAAACAGGTGCGCACCGACCGGCCAGGCCGGTGTGTGCGCGGGTTTGTGTGTGGGTCGGCACGCCCCATTGGGTGTGTCGGTGGTTGATGGCGGCGGGGAAACGCCCGGTCCCATTCCGAACCCGGAAGCTAAGCCCGCCCGCGCCGATGGTACTGCCCCCGGGAGGGGGTGGGAGAGTAGGTTACCGCCGACCCAACAACTTCACAATCAACAAAAAAAGAGAATACTGGAGGGTGTCCGATTGTTTGTGTGCGGGGGGCTTGGTTTACAAGTAGTCCGCGAATCGGTCGGGGTATGCCACGGCTAGTTGGTTGATGGCTTGTTTCCACCCGGTGGCTTTCGCTCCTTCAATATAGCCGTTGCATTCGATGTCACGTTTCGCTTTCTTCGCTCGCTGGGCAGCGCGCTTGTCCTCGATATTGCAGATCATCAGCCACAGCGTCTTCAGCGCCGCAGTATCGTTCGGGAATTGGCCCCGGTTACGAGTAGCTTTACGCAGCTCAGCGTTGAGTGATTCGATCGAGTTGGTGGTGTAGAGCACCCGCCGTGCCGCAGGCGGGAACTGCAGAAACGGTATGAACCGCTCCCAGGCGTCGCGCCAGACTTTGACCGACTGCGGGTATTTCTGGCCCAACTCTGAGGCCTCGAAGGCATCAAGGCTGGCACGGGCGGTGTCCTCGTTTGCGGCCGTGTAGACCTCACGCAGCGCCCGGGAGACAGATTTGCGGTCCTGGTAGGACACCCACCGGTTCGCAGCCCGAATCAGGTGCACGATGCAGGTCTGCACCATGGAATTTGGCCAGGTTGCCTCCACGGCTTCCGGCAGGCCTTTCAGCCCGTCGCAACAGACGATGAACACGTCTTGGACACCGCGGTTGGCCAGATCCGCGCACACCGATGCCCAGAATGCGGCGCCTTCATTTTCAGCGATCCACAATCCCAAGATGTGCTTGATGCCGTCGATGTCGATGCCAACAGCCATGTAGCAGGCTTTGTTGACGACGCGGTGACCGTCACGGATTTTCACGCGTAGCGCGTCGAGGAAGATCACCGGGTAAAACTCGTCGAGCTGGCGGTTTTGCCAGATCATGACCTCGTCTAACACCGCATCGGTAATCGTGCTGATCGTATCCGGGCTCACATCCACCCCAAGCGTGGTCGCAAGGTGGTGCTGAATATCGCGCACGGTCATCCCACCGGCGTACAGCGAGATGATCATGTCGTCGAGCTCGGTCAAACGGCGCGACCCCTTCGGCACCATCTGCGGGGTGAACGTGCCGGCACGATCCCTCGGCATGGTCACTTCCAACGCGCCGTACCCAGAATTAACGGTCTTGGTGTACGACCCGTTGCGGTGATTGCTCTCCTGTGCGGTTTCCACCCGGGCCTTCGCCTTACGGTCGGCATGGCCGTAGCCCAAATGTGCATCCATCTCCGCCTGCAGACCGGCGTTGATCGATGCCTGCAACAGGCCTTTGACGAGGTCGCTTGCATCATCAGCAGTGGTAGACAGTTCGCTTATCAGGCTGGCGAGCTCAGGATTTTCCATCAGCTTCTCGCTGATCTCGTTGACCCTCGCCGGGTCGTGGCCTTTCTTCGGTGACACCGTAGTCATTATCGGTGAAACTCCTTCTAGATCAGAGCCTCACACACAAATTTCCTGACACCCTCTCGTGTGACGCGTTGACGATCAAAGTCCGTGAAGGCGGGCGTGTGGTCAAATGCTCCGTACTGCTTGCCACCGGGGTCAACGCCGACGGGTACCGCGAAATGCTCGGCATGCATGTCGCCACCGCGGAATCCAACGCGTCGTGGAAAGGCTTCTTCCAAGATCTAAAAGCCCGCGGGCTTCGCGGCGTCTTCTTAGTCACCAGTGACGCCCATGAAGGTATTCAGCACGCTATCTCCGAAGTGCTGCCTGATGCGTCGTGGCAGCGGTGCCGCACTCATTTCGCGAAGAACCTCTACGAGAAAGTCCCGAAAACACAATGGCCGATGGTCTCTGCGATGTTCCAGACAATCTTCCAGCAACCCGATGCCGCATCCACCTGGGGACAAGCCCGTGAGGTAGTTGACCTGTTGGAACCGAAATTCCCGCAGGTCGCTGCCTATCTAGAGGAATCACTCGATGAGGTGTTGGCGTTTACCGCAGCGCCGAAACCAGTGTGGACGAAGGTGTGGTCGAACAACCCCACCGAGCGGTTAAACCGGGAAATCCGCCGGCGCACCGATGTCGTGGGCATCTTCCCGAACCGCGAATCCATCATCCGGCTTGTCGGGGCGGTTCTTGCCGAGCAACACGACGATTGGATCCAGCAAAAACGCTACATGTCACTGTCCGCACTCGAACACACCAAACAACTCATGCACCCCACAGGAGACGACCATGGTGACCATCACCAGCTAACCGCCTAACCACAACCCCGAACTACATACCGAGCCGAAAGCTAGACGGCTACACCACTACACGGGACTTGACCCACGTGACGTGCCGGGAGCGGAACAACACGACAAAACGTCCGCACCGCGGACTCGCTCCGCACCAGCGCTGGCAGCAAACTTCGAGAGGATCGGATCTCTCGAGAAGTCCGCAATGCGGACGCGCAGGAGTAGCTGGCCGGCAAGCTATCGCAACAGCAAACTCCGCATTGCGGAGTTCCCACAACATTCGGTTAATGGGTTTACTCGGCTGTGTACGGTTCTCGTCCCTCGAAAAGTCCGCAATGCGGACTAACGGTGCGGCACCAACGAGCGAGGACTCCGCAATGCGGAGTTTCTACAAGTGTGGGCTTATCGGAGCAACCCGCAACGAGACGTGCCGGGCGCGGAACAACACGACAAAAAGTCTGCAATGCGGACTTACCGTCCGGCGCTGCATGCCGAAAACTCCCCATTGCGGACTTCCCACAACACTTCTTTAATGGGATCAACCCGGCGCACGGTAACGCCGGGTTCGCGCTTAGAAGAGTGCGCATTGCGGACTTCTCACCAGGTGCTGCTTATGTTTTGACCCCGTACATTGGGCTCTCCGCTGGCGCCGCCTCCGAAAGTCCGCATTGCGGACTTACCACATGTCGACGCCAATGTTGTTACTGCTTCCGACCCTGCAGTGTGGAGAGCGGCCTGCCACAAAGTCCGCAAAGCGCACTAGCTGACTAATCCTGACCGGTAGAAACTCTGCATTGCGGAGTTTCCAAAACCAGTGGCTTATAGTTCCTCCACACCGCGGACTGTCCACCAGGTGCGCCTTATGATTTGATTTCGCACACCGGGCCGGACCCGCGGCCTCGCCGCCCAAGAGTCCGCAGTGCGGACAGTCCGCGCGACACCGACCGTCAGAAACTCCGCATTGCGGACTCTACAACTGGTTCCACCTCCGGGAGGCTCCCGCATGCGGAACGTGTCTGCCGGTGCCCCTATAATGGCGTCTACATTGAGGAAGGGCGTTACATGAGTGATCGAGACGGGTCGCGCGACAGTCGCGATAGCCGCAACAACCGCAGCGGGCGCGGCGAGCGCGACGGCCAGAGGGGGCGCGGCCAGCGTAGTGGTGGCGGTAGGGGCCGCGGAGGCCGTGACCGCGAGGACAATCGCGAACGGCGTGACCGGTTCAACCCGCAGCGCCAGGGGTTCCGCGAAGACAGGATGAACCAGAAGTTGTCCGAGCCGGATCTGCCGGACGATATCGATGTGCGCGATCTCGACCGCTCTGTGCTGCAGGATTTGCGGGTGCTGGCGAAGGACAACGCTGATCGCGTCGCAAAGCATATGATCATGGCATCGACGCTGCTGGAGGATGAACCGCAGTTGGCGCTGCGCCATGCCCGCGCCGCGAAGAACCGGGCCGGCAGGGTCGGCGTCGTGCGTGAGACGAACGGCATCGTCGCCTACCACGCGGGGGAATGGAAGGAGGCTCTCTCGGAGCTGCGGGCTGCTCGCCGGATGTCCGGCGGTCCTGGCCTCGTGGCGGTGATGGCGGACGCGGAGCGCGGTCTGGGGCGCCCGGAGAAGGCACTCGAGATCGGCCGCGGCCCGGAGGTCGACCAGCTCGATGAGGTCGGCAAGATCGAGCTCGCCATCGTCATGGCCGGGGCGCGGCACGACCTCGGTCAGCACGAGGCCGCCCTGGCGACTTTGCAGCGCCTGAACCCGTCATTAAAGTCGAAGGACCCGGAGCAGGCTCGACTCGCCTACGCGTATGCGGAGGCGCTGTTGAGCCTCGGCCGCAGGGATGAGGCGCGGACGTGGTTTCGGCACGTGGCTGACGTCGATGCGGAGGAGATGACGGATGCCGCCGCCCGCGTCGAGGAGCTCAGCTAGGTAATGCCTTTAAGCTCGCTTTTCGACGCCCTCCTGCTCGACCTCGACGGCACCGTATGGTCGGGTGACGTGGCTATCGACGGGGCTGTGGACGCGATCTCGGGTTCCGGCCTGCCGGCGCTCTACATAACGAACAACGCCTCTCGCAGCCCCTGGGACGTGGCCGCCAAGCTGCGCGCTCACGGACTTCCCGCCAACGCCGCGGATGTGGTGACCTCGGCACAGGCGGCCGTGGTGTTGGCGGGTAAGTACCTCGACGAAGGTGACCCGGTGCTCGTCGTCGGTGCCCCCTCCTTCAGGGAATTGGTGGCGCGGGCGGGCTACCGGGTGGTCGACTCCGCCGACGACAATCCTAGGGTGGTGCTCCACGGGCACAACCCTGAAACGGGGTGGAGGCAGCTGTCCGAGGCAGCGCTGGCGCTTGCGCGCGGCGCGCGGTACGTGGCCTCGAACCTGGACACGTCGCTGCCGACGCAGCGGGGTCTCATGGTAGGAAACGGTTCCATGGTGGCCGCGGTCACATCCGTCACGGGCGTTGTGCCGGAGGCCGCCGGAAAGCCGCAGCCTGCCATGTTCATCCAGGCGGCGCAGCTCGCTGGGGCGAAGCGGCCCCTCGCGGTGGGCGACAGGCTGGACACCGACATCGCCGGGGCCGTGGCTGCGGGGATTCCCTCGCTGCACGTTCTCACAGGGGTGTCCGGTCAGCTAGCTTTACTCGAGGCGCCGAAGGAGCAGCGGCCCACCTTTATCGGGGAGTCGCTGGCGTCGCTCGGCGAGGAGCCGGAGGTGCTGGCGCCGTCAGCGCAGGGCGGATTCTCGGCTCGCGTAGACGGCGCAGATATCATCCTCAGCCGCGGCGAGGAAGGTGCAACCAGCGTTCAGGCGCTGCGCACGGTGCTCGAGGTGGCATGGCTTATGGAGTCGCCGCCGGCGCTCGTGCGCCCGAACTCGGACGCCGCCGAGGCCGCGCTGGCCCACTGGTGGTGATGTGCCCGTGACACCCTCAGAACTCCAGCAACAGGTCGACGACATCCTCTCCACACCCGCCGGCACCTTGACCGAGGAAGCCGAGCAGCTGGCGCGGGCCCACGAGGTGCTCGCCGAGGCACTGAACACCGACTGAACACCGACTGAACACCGAACAGACACGACACGGCAGAAAGGCAGGCCCGTGGCACCCGGACGCAGAAGGCTCGACGCGGAACTCGTGCGGCGTAAGCTCGCGCGTTCCCGGGAGCAGGCGCAGGCGTGGATCAAGGACGGCCGCGTCACTGTCGGCGGGTTCGCGGCCACCAAGCCCGCGACGGTGGTGGAGCCGGATGTGTCCATCAAGGTCAACGTCGATCCCGCCGACGACTGGGCGTCGCGGGGTGCGCACAAGTTGCTCGGGGCGCTGGAGGAGTTCGAGGGGCGTGGGCTGAGCGTCGAGAAGCGGCGTGCTCTGGACGCTGGGGCCTCGACGGGCGGATTCACCGATGTGCTGCTGTCGAAGGGGGCGAGCGAGGTTGTCGCGGTCGACGTCGGGTATGGCCAGCTGGTGTGGCGCCTGCAGAATGACCCGCGGGTGCGCGTGCTCGACCGCACGAACATCCGCACGCTGACCCCGGAAATGATGGGCGGGCCGGCGGACCTGATGGTGGGCGACCTCTCTTTTATCTCGCTTGAGCTCGTGCTTCCTGCCGTGGTGGCGTGCGTTGCCGAGGGGGCGGACCTGTTGCCGATGGTCAAGCCCCAGTTCGAGGTGGGTAAAGAAAGGCTCGGCCACGGCGGGGTCGTGCGCTCGCGCGAGCTGCGCGCGGAGGTCACGGCCGACGTCGCCCGCTTCGCGCAGTCGCTCGGGCTGAGCCTGCGTGGCGTGGTCGCCTCACCGCTTCCGGGCCCGAGCGGCAACGTAGAATACTTTCTATGGCTCGTCAAGGATGCGGGAGCGTCCCAGCTTGACGACGCTTCACTGACCGCCATGGTCGCACGCGCTGTCGAGGAAGGACCTGAGTAACACTATGACTGGTATCAACGAGCGCACGATTCTCCTCGTCCCGCACACCTACCGCGCGGGGAATATCTACGCCGCCGCTCGCGCCGCAGAGCTGCTCAGCCAAGCGGGGATCAAAGTCCGGCTCTTAGACCAGAAGCGCATGGGACCCGTCGACGAGGAGCCCGCGCTGCAGAAACTCGACAGGGCGGAGGACGGGCCGGAAGCGGCCGCGGGCTGCGAACTCGTGCTCGTCCTCGGCGGTGACGGGGCGTTCCTCCGCGCGGCTAACTACGCCCACGAGCAGGACGTGCCGGTGCTCGGCATTAACCTCGGCCACGTCGGGTTTTTGGCCGAGTGGGAGCAGGAGAGCCTGGATGAGGCTATCGGCCGCGTGATCGACCGGACCTACCGCATCGAGGACCGGATGACCATCGACGTGTTCGTCAGCGATTCCGACAACAACGAGATTGGTAGGGGGTGGGCGCTGAACGAGGCGAGCATCGAAAACGTCGACCGCACCCGCGTGATGGACGCGATATTGGAGGTGGATTACCGCCCGGTGTCCTCCTTCGGCTGCGACGGTGTGCTCATCTCCACCCCCACCGGATCCACCGCCTACGCCTTCGCCGCGGGCGGCCCGATCATGTGGCCCGAGGTGGAAGCCCTGCTGGTGGTGCCAAACAACGCGCACGCTCTGTTTACCAAGCCGCTCGTCGTCTCGCCGCGGTCCATGGTCGCGGTCAAGTCGGAGGCGAGCACCGGCGGCGCTAACGTCGTGCTGGACGGCGCCCGCACCATCGAGATGCCCCCGGGGTCCCGCGTCGAAGCCGTCCGCGGCCGCCGCCCCGTGCGCTGGGTGCGTCTCGACGAGCACCCGTTCACCGACCGTCTCGTGCACAAGTTCCAGCTGCCGGTGTCCGGCTGGCGCGGACCTCTGAACAAGTAAGGCGCGGGAGCGTGCATGCTCACTGAAATCACGATTACGAATCTCGGCGTCATCCCGCACGCCTCGGCGGAACTGTCCTCCGGCCTTACCGTGCTCACGGGTGAGACGGGCGCGGGCAAGACCATGGTTGTCAGCGGGTTGAGGCTACTCTCGGGCGGCCGTGCCGATGCCTCCCGCGTGCGCACCGGCGAAGACCAGGCGGTGGTCGAGGGCGTGTTCTCCGTAGACGGCGTGGATGAGGCAGCCGCGGAGGGGGCAGTCTCCATCGCCGGCAGCGCCGGGGCGCTTGCCGACGAGAACGGCGAGTACATCGTCTCCCGCTCGGTGCGAGCGACGGGACGCTCCAAGGCGCACATCGGGGGACGCACCGTCCCTGCTGCCACGCTCGGGGAATTCACCAGCCCGCTGCTGACCATCCACGGCCAGAACGACCAGCTCCGGCTCATGTCGCCGGACCAGCAGCTCGCCGCCCTCGACAGGTTTGCGCCGGGCATCGCGGCCCTGCGCGCCGAGTACCGCGCGGCGTGGTCGTCGTGGCGCGAGGCGCACAAGGAGCTGACGGAGCGCACCGAAAGGCGGCTCGAGCTCGCCCAGGAGGTGGACCAGCTGCGTTTCGCCATCGACGAGATCGATGCCGTCGCCCCCGTCGAGGGCGAGGACGAAGAGCTGGTCACGGCCATCAACCGGCTCCAGGACGTCGACGCGCTGCGGGATACGGCCCGGGAGGCGCTGGCGGCTATTGACGGCCCGGAGGCCGCCGTGGAATACGCCACCGCGGGGGAGGACGCCGCCGCCTCGACGCTGATCGGGGTGGCCGCGGACGCGCTCGCGCAATCCAGCGACGCCGCACTCAAAGAGCTCGGCGCCCGCCTGGGTGAGGTCGCCGCGGTGCTCTCGGACGTCTCCGGCGAGCTGGGGAGTTTCGTGGCGGATCTGCCTGACGACGCCGACGAGCTGGAGAAGATGCTGCAGCGCCAGCAGGAGCTCAAGGCCCTGACGCGCAAGTACGCGCCCGACGCGGCGGGCGTGGTCGCCTGGCGCGCGAAGGCGGCGAAGCGGCTGAGCAAAATAGACACGTCGGCTGGGGCAGTGGAGGAGCTCAAAGCGCGGGTGGCCCAGCTCCGGGCGGAGATGGAACACCGCGCCGCAGACCTGACGGGGGCGCGTCGAGAAGCGGCGGCCGAGTTGGGGAAGCAGGTCACGGCCGAGCTCCACGGGCTCGCGATGCCCAAGGCGCGGCTGACGGTGGAACTCAGCGCGCACGACTTCACCAGGGACGGCGCGGACGCAGTGGAGTTCAGACTGGCGCCGAACGCGTCGGCGGAGCCCCAGCCGTTGTCCACCAGCGCCTCCGGCGGCGAGCTTTCGCGCGTCATGCTCGCCGTGGAGGTAGTCCTGAGCGGGTCGACCCACGGCACGACGCTCGTGTTCGACGAGGTCGACGCCGGCGTGGGCGGGCGCGCCGCGGTGGAGATCGGGCGCCGGCTGGCGCGCCTGGCCACCAACAACCAGGTGATCGTGGTCACGCACCTGCCGCAGGTCGCGGCGTACGCCGACACGCATCTCCACGTGGCGAAGGACGTGGGGGATGACGCGGTGACCTCTGGCGTCGTTACGCTCGCGGGTGATGAGCGGGTCGACGAGCTCGCGCGGATGCTCGCCGGCATGGACGATTCGGACACCGGCCGGGCGCACGCGGCCGAGTTGCTCGAGCGCGCGGGCGAGGAGATTGCGGAATTGCGCCAGTAACTGCGCGCGCCTTCCACAGACGTGCAGGTGGACGCTGCATAATGTGGCGCATGACTGTCACTCCTTCAGATCCGGCGGCGGGCACCGTCCAGGGGCGGTTGCGTGACTGCACCGTGCAGGGCAAGGGTCTGGGCAAGCTGAGCTCGGGCGAGATCGCTGTGGTGGACTCGCCCGACATGACGCGGCGCGAGGCGGAGCAGCTCATCGGCGCGACCCCCGCCGCGGTGGTGAATCTGTCGCAGTTCAGCACCGGCGCCATCCCGAACTACGGGCCCCACCTGCTCATGGACGCCGGGATCCCGCTCGTAGAGGGCGCGGGTGCCGAAATGCGCTCGCAGCTGCGCAGCGGCAAGAAGGCCACCATCGCCGTCGACGGCACCATCTACGTGGGCAAAAAGCACGCCGGCACCGGACAGTACGTGGACCGGGCCGCTGTTGACGCCACGTTCGCTTCCGCGCAGCAGAGCTTGGTCGACCACATGGAGGCCTACTTCGGTAACACGATCGAGTTCATCCATTCCGAATCGCCCCTGCTTATCGACGGCGTGGGCGTGCCCGATCTCGGCGACGCCATGGACGGGGAAAAGGTGCTCATCGTCTCCGGCGGCGTCGGTGAGGCGGAGCGCCTTCGCGAGCGCCTGGGCAACCTACGCAACTTCATCCGGGAGTACTCCCCGGTGATCATCGGCGTGGGTGCGGCGTCGGACACGTTGACCGATCTGGGATACAACCCGGACTTTATCGTGGGCGATCCCGCGGACATCTCGGCGGAGAGCCTGCGCGGGAACGCGAAGGTGATCCTGCCCGCCGATCCCGACGGGCACGCGGTGGGCCTCGAGCGCATCCAGGATCTCGGGGTGGGTGCCATGACCTTTCCCGCCGCGACGAGCTCGCCGACCGATCTCGCGATCCTGCTGGCCACGTTCCACGGGGCAGAGACGATTGCTACGGTGGGTGAGACCGTCGAGCTGGACGAGATGTTCGCCCACCCGGCCGATTCCTCGCCGGCGGCGCTGCTCGCCCGGCTCAAGGCGGGACACCGGCTCGTGGACGCCTCCGTGATTGAGAACCTGTACCGCACTACCTCCGGCGGCGGCGTCGCCTGGGCCTGGGCGGTGCTGGGCGTGCTGGTGGCCCTGGCGACCATCATCGTCATCGTGGGCCTCGGCGGGCCGGGGGGATTCACCGACAACGTGGTTGATACCTGGAACCAGATCGCCTCGCGCGTGAACGGATGGCTGTAGGGATGCGGAGGAACAAGGGGAACCCGGGCCTTGTCGCTGCGGGGCTCGGCTGGGGCCTGGCGGCGGGCGTGGCGCTCGGGGCGCTGCTGCTCGCGCCGGCGCTTAACGCCGTGAACGAGGGCCACGCTGACGCGCCCGCCGCGTCGTCCGCGGACGATGCCCGGGACACGGCCGCCCGTGAGGAGGCCGCTGCCGCCAACGAGCTTGTCGGCTCAAAGTCCGCAGAGCTTGTCGACGGCGCACTCGACGGAGCGTCCGTAATCATGCTGCGCACCTCGGCCGTGCCGGAGGACGAGGCGAGCAAGCAACGCTGGCTCCTGAACAAGGCCGGATCGGACGACGCCGGATCCATCGTGCTGACGGAGAAGTTCACCTCCCAGGAGGCGGCCGACGAGCTCAACACGATCATCGCCAACACCTTGCCTGCCGGCGCCCAGCTCTCCGTGGACAACCGAGCGCCCGGAGTGCACGCCGGCGAGGCGCTCTCCGCCGCGCTGTCCAAGGACGAGTCCGGGCAGCCCCGCGCGAGCGTGGAGGACCGGGAGTTCTTGCTGGACACCCTCGCCGAGGCCGGATTCATTGAGTATCAGCCGGGGTCCGTCATCGCCGCCGACGGCGCGGTTGTGCTCGCGGGCGCGGGTGATGGTGAGCAGAGCTTTGGCCGCGACGCGCTGGAGAACTTCGCCGGCGCCTTCCGCACCCAGGGCCCCGCGTTGGTCGTCGCGTCGCCCGGCCCCAAGGACGGCACCACCGCGTCGCCTGAGGTGGGCTTTGCCGGCACCGAGACGGGCCGCGTGAACACCGTGCTCGCCCTGCGCGACGAGCTGCGGACCGCCCGCTAGAGTTGGTACCCATGCCGCACGACTACGCCGTCACCTCCTCTCAGCTGCTTGTCGACGCCCCCATCCTCGCGCTGCGCCGCGACACCGTCACCATGCCTGGGGGCAACGACGCCACCCGTGAAGTCGTTGAACACCTCGGCGCCGTCGCCGTGGTCGCGATGGACGAGCGCGGCCGCATCGTACTCGTGGAGCAGTACCGCCACTCGGTGGGCCGGCGCCTCAAGGAGCTGCCCGCCGGCATCCTTGACGTCGAAGACGAGCCTGAGCTCGACTGCGCCAAGCGCGAGCTGCGCGAGGAAGCGGGGCTCGCGGCCGACACGTGGGGGGTGCTGGTGGACCTTGTCACGTCGCCCGGCTTCGCCGAGGAGGCGGTGCGGGTGTTTATGGCCACGGGCCTGTCCCAGGTGGAGCAGCCGGAGGCGGAGGACGAGGAGGCCGACATGTCCCTGGAGTGGGTCCCCTTGGGAGAGGCGCGCGACCGCGTGTTCGCCGGGGAGATCACCAACTCCATCGCGGTCGCCGGAATCCTGGCGGCGCACGCAGTGGTATCGGGGGAGGGCGCTGTGCGTAGCACCGACGAGCCCTTTGACCTGCGCCCGACGTCGATGGCCCGGCGCAGGCAGGGCCGCGGCGACGGCGACCTGAAGAAGGTGTAGGCACGGCCGCTGTGACACCCCGACAGATCGCCGCCATGTGGCTCGACCACCTGGCGGTCGAGCGGGGCGTGAGTGCGCACACCCTGTCGAATTACCGCCGGGACGTCAACCGCTACCTCGGCTGGCTCGACGCCGCGGGCATCACCAACCTGGACGCCGTCGCCTCCACCGACCTGGAGGCGTACCTCGCGCAGCTGCGGCGGGGGAGCGAGGGCGTGCGACCGCTGGCCGCGTCCTCGGCAGGCCGCGCGCTCGTTGTCGCGCGGGGCCTGCACAAGTTCGCCGTCACCGAAGGCCTCATCGGCGCGGACGTCTCCGCGGTGGTTTCCCCGCCGCACTCCGGCGCCGCGCTGCCCGATACGCTCTCCGTGGAGGAGGTCGCTTCGCTTCTCGACGCCTGTCCGACCGACACGCCGGCCCAGCTCAGGGACAAGGCGCTGCTGGAAACGCTCTACGCCACCGGCGCCCGCGTCTCGGAGGTGCTGGGCCTTGTGGTTGATGACGTCGCGGCGGACGCGGAGGTGCTCACGGTCACGGGCAAGGGCGGCAAGCAGCGCCTCGTGCCGGTCGGCTCGCACGCGCGGGCCGCCATCGACGCCTACCTCGTGCGGGGCCGCCCGGCGCTGGCCAACGGGACCTCACACGCGCTGTTCCTGAACAAGCGGGGGACGGTGCTATCGCGGCAGAGCGCCTGGAGCATTATCAAGGACGCCGCAGCGCGCGCCGGCCTGGGCGCGGACATCTCTCCGCACACGCTCCGGCACTCGTTTGCCACCCACCTGCTGGAGGGCGGTGCCGACGTGCGCACGGTGCAGGAACTCCTCGGCCACGCGTCGGTGACGACGACCCAGATCTACACGCACATCACCGCTGATAACCTGCGAGAGGTGTGGAAAACGTCCCACCCGCGAGCGTAGGCGGTACCCCGATGCATGGAAGATGGTTCAACGTGAAATTCTCAACCCCCTCCCGGCTGTTGGCGGCGTTCTCGGCAGCGGCGCTGCTGGCGGTCCCCGCCGTCTCCCACGCGCAGCTGGCGCCGGGCGAGGTCGTCGAGGTCCCCGCCGGGGAGACGACCTCCGTGGATGTCGGTATCCCCGTGCAGGTCAGCTACAACGCCGGCGGGTGGGTCGTCTCGTCCGCCGGCACCACGGTCACGGTCACCGCGCCAGATTCCCCGGGCTCCACCGCCGCCGTCCCGGCCAGCGCGGGCGGGTACAGCGCGACGGTCACACTTGTGGCCACCGGGGAGCAGGCCGCGCCCGAGCCCCCCGCAGCGCCGGCTGCCCCCGCAGAGTCCGCTCCGCCCGCAGCTCGGCAGGACCGCGCGCCTGCGGCGGGCGTCGATACGGCGGATGCGACGGTCCTCCGCTTTAACGGCCAGATTGACGGGAACGTCATCAGGGTCAAAGTGTCTCTCGGCCAGGCGGCGGAGCTGATGCGGTTCGCCGGCACCGACAGGGAGGGAGCGACGCTGCGCTACCTCGACGTCAACGGCCGCATCATTGAGGGTGTTACCCGCGAGGTCGACCCGGCCGCGCGCACCATGACCCTGACGTACCCGGAAGGGCAGACCCCCGACAACCCGTTCATCATGGAGGTCGTCCGCGACGGCAGCGCGGCCGAGTTCATCGCGGTGATCACCTCCACCAACGCGCCCGTCGCATCCGCCGGCACGGACAGCCCGTACGCGCAGTTCGGGGCACTGGAGCCAGGGGCGGACGGGGAATCCGAGCAACCGGACAGCCCGGAAACCGAGCCCGAGTCTGCGGCGCATACCGGGCTGTGGGCGATCGCCGGGGTCGTCGCTCTGGCCGTGATCGGGTTACTGGCAAGTCGTCGACGATCAAAATGACAGTGTTGTAAGCTTGACCCCGGACACTGCCCGCGCAAGGGAAGGGGATGGCGATGGCGAGCGAGTCGTTGTTCGAGGCTGGAGAGAACGACCAGGTGGAGGTCGGTCTCACGGGGCGGCCCGTACGCGAGTTGCCGCAGCCCAGGAAGCTGGACCGGCACGGCCCGGCGACGATCATCTCCATGGTCAACCAGAAGGGCGGCGTGGGCAAGACGACGTCCACCATCAACCTCGGGGCGTGCCTGGCTGAGCAGGGACGTAAAGTCCTGCTCGTTGACTTAGACCCCCAGGGCGCCCTGTCCGCGGGCCTCGGCGTCGCTCACAGCGAGGACCAGATCACGGTCTACGACCTCCTGTTCGACAACACCGCCAGCATCCACGCCGCGATCACCCACTCCAACGTGGCGGGCCTCGACCTCGTGCCCGCCAATATCGATCTCTCCGCCGCCGAGATCCAGCTGGTCAACGAGGTGGGCCGCGAGCACACGCTCGCCCGCGCGCTGCGCCCGGTGCGCGGGGAGTACGACTTCATCATCCTCGACTGCGGCCCCTCCCTCGGGCTGCTCACCGTCAACGCCCTCGCCGCCTCCCACGGGGTCATCATCCCCATGGAGTGCGAGTACTTCTCCCTGCGCGGCCTCGCGCTGCTGACGGACACCGTGGAGAAGGTGCGCGACCGCATCAACTTCGACCTGGACGTTGTGGGCATCCTGGTCACCATGTTTGACCGGCGCACCTCCCACGCGCGCGAAGTGATGGATCGCGTGCTCGAGGTATTCGGCGACACGGTTTTCGATACCGTGATCACCCGCACGGTGCGCTTTCCCGAAACTTCGGTGGCCGGCGAGCCGATCATCACCTGGGCGCCGCGCTCCCAGGGGGCCGAGCAGTACCGCAACCTCGCCCTCGAGGTCCTCGAGCGCACGGAGAAGTAGAGCCAACCGTGCTGGAACAACCGGAGATCACCGGGTTTACCCTGGCTCTGCACAACTTTGAGGGCCCGTTCGATCTCCTGCTCCACCTCATCAGCTCGAAGAAGCTGGACGTGACCGAGGTTGCGCTGTCCGAGGTCACGGATGAGTTCATCGCCTACACACGCGCCCTCGGTCACACCGCGGGGCTTGATGAGGTCACCGAGTTCCTCCTCATCGCCGCCACGCTGCTCGACCTCAAGGCCGCGCGCCTCCTCCCGCGCGGCGAGGCGAGCGACGCCGAGACGCTGGAACTGCTCGAGTCCCGTGACCTGCTCTTCGCCCGGTTGCTCCAGTACCGCGCGTACCAGCGCGTGGCCAGCCAATTCACCCAGTGGCAGAAGGGGGCCGCGCGGCGCTACCCCCGCGCGGTGTCGATGGAGCCCCGTTTCGCCTCGCTCCTGCCTCCCGTGACGCTTCGCCACACGCCGGCGAGTTTCGCCGTGCTCGCGGCGGGGGTGTTCCGCCCGCAGCCCCCTGAGGAGGTGCGCACCGACCACGTCCACGCCCAGGCGGTGTCCGTGCCCGAGCAGGCAGGCAAGCTCCTCGCGGCGCTGAAAGTAATCGGCGCGCGCCAGTGGGTGGGGTTCGGCGCCCTGACGCGCGACTGCACTCGGTCGATCGACGTCGTGGGCAGGTTCCTCGCCCTGTTGGAGCTGTTCAAGACGCGCGCCGTTGAGACGCGGCAGGAGGAGGCGCTCGGCCCGCTGGACGTGTCGTGGACGGGCCGCGAGGTCGACCCGGCCGTCGTCGCCGCGGCCAACTGGTCGTAGGATCGGCCCCATGGGGAACATGCCGATGGTCTCGCAGCTGCGCTCGCAGCTCGAGTCGGTGCTGCTCGTGGTCGATTCGCCGGTGCCCGCCGCCGCGCTCGCGGGGGCGCTCGGCGCGGAGCAGGGGGACGTCGACAAGCAGCTGCGGGAATGGGCGGCCGAGTTGGACGAGCGGGGCAGCGGTATCGAGCTGCGCGAGACGGCCGAGGGCTGGCGGCTCTACACCCGCCCCGCCAACGCCGCGGCGGTCGAGACCTTTCTTCTCGACGGCTCCCAAACGACGCTGTCCCGGGCGGCGATGGAGACGCTAGCAATTGTGGCGTACCGCCAGCCGGTGACGCGCGCGCAGGTGGCGGGCGTGCGCGGGGTGAACGTGGACGGGGTGATGCGCACGCTTGCGCTGCGCGGGCTCATCGCCGAGGTGGACCCGGACGAGACCACTGGCGCGCACCGCTACGTCACCACAGAGCTGTTCCTCGAGTTGCTCGGGATCGACTCGCTCGAGCGGCTGCCGGATTTGGCGCCGCTCCTGCCGGAAATCGATTCCATCGATGATGCCTGGTAGGCTCGTGCGAGTTCAATAACCGCATACAGTCAAAGGACTACCCATGACTCCCCCCGCTCGCCGAGACGGCACACCGGATAGAGAGAAGAACGACACGTTCTACATCTCCTATGCGAAGCCGGCCAAGAAGCAAAACGTCACCCCCCACCCGCTGGACGATAACTGGTGGGACGACGAACCGGGACAGCAATCGGCCACGGGCCGAAAAACCGCCGAGGGCGTGCGCCTGCAGAAGGTGCTCGCGCAGGCGGGCGTCGCGTCGCGTCGCCACGCCGAAATCATGATTGCCCAGGGCCGCGTCGAGGTCAACGGAAAGCGCGTGACCACCCAGGGCATGCGCGTCAACCCAGCCGCGGACGTCATCCGCGTCGACGGGACCCGCATCAACGTCAACGAGGAGCACGAGTACTTCGTGTTCAACAAGCCCCGCGGCGTCCAGTCCACGATGAAGGACGAGATGGACCGCACCTCCGTGGGCAGCTACCTGTCCGAGAAGACCGCCTCCGGGCAGCGCCTGTTCCACGTCGGGCGCCTCGACGCCGACACGGAGGGCTTGCTCATCCTCACCAACGACGGGGAGCTGGCCAACCGGTTGATGCACCCGCGCTACCGGATCGCGAAGACCTACATGGCCACCGTGCTCGGCGAGGCCAAGCCCGCCCTGATCAAGCAGCTGCGCGAGGGCATCGAGCTTGACGACGGCCTGGCGAAGGCCGACTACGTCCAGATCGTGGACACCCACAATGGACAATCCATCGTCCGCGTGGAGCTGCACGAGGGCCGCAAGCATATCGTCCGCCGCATGCTCAAGGCCGCGGGCTACCCGGTGCAGCGGCTCGTGCGCACGAAGGTGCACACCGTGCAGCTGGGCGACATGAAGCCCGGTTCGCTGCGCGCCCTCAACTCCTCCGAGCTGGCGTCGCTATACAAGGCGGTGGAGATGTGATGGCCGTATCCAACATGCCCGACGGCGGGCTGATCGTCGCCGTCGACGGCCCCTCCGGGACGGGCAAGTCCACCACGTGCCGCCGACTGGCCAAGCAGCTGGACGCGAAGTACGTCGACACCGGCGCGATGTACCGTGTGGCCACCCTCGCCGTGCTGCGCGCGGGCGCAGACCCGTCAGACCCCGCGGCCGTCATCGCAGCCACGCGCGACCTGCCGCTGACCGTGTCCGACGACCCCGACTCCACCGAGGTGCTCCTCGGCGGCGAGGACGTGTCCCGCGAGATCCGCGGCCCGGAGGTCACGCGCACCGTCTCCGCCGTCTCCGCGATCCCGGAGGTGCGCGAGAACCTCGTCGCCCTGCAGCGCAAGCTGGCCGCCGACGCGCACCGCGCGATCGTCGAGGGCCGCGACATCGGCACCGTCGTGCTTGCCGACGCCCCGGTGAAGGTGTTCCTCACCGCGTCCGCGCAGGTGCGCGCCCGCCGCCGCTTCGAGCAGGACCTCGCGGCGGGCCGCGGCACCGACTTCGACACCGTGCTTGCCGACGTCGAGCGCCGCGACGCGCTGGATTCTTCGCGCACGGCCAGCCCTCTGCGGCCGGCGGCGGACGCCACTGTCGTCGACACCTCCGAGATGGACCGCGACGAGGTTCTCGCCGCGCTGATCGCCCTGATTGAAAGGAGCGCGCTGTGAAGGACGACGACACCGAGTTCCACTACTCCGATGCGGAGTTCGACGAGTCCGAGTTCGACGAGTCCGAGTTCGACGAGACCGAGTTTGGGGAGCCCGATTACGGCGACGAGCTCGGCACAGGACTCGGCACTGAACTAGGCACTGACGCGGACGAGCTGACCGAGGAAGAGTGGGCGGTCCTCGAGCGCGAGTACGGCGTCGCCGCGCCCGAGATGGTCGAGGAGGCGCTGCCGACCGTGTCCATCGTGGGCAGGCCGAACGTGGGCAAGTCCACGCTGGTCAACCGCTTCATCGGGCGGAGAGAGGCCGTGGTGGAGGACCACCCCGGCGTGACGCGCGACCGTGTCAGCTACATCACGGACTGGAACGGGCGCCGCTTCTGGGTGCAGGACACCGGCGGCTGGGACCCGGACGCAAAGGGCATCCACGCCGCCATCGCGCGGCAGTCCGAGGCCGCGATGGAGACCTCCGACGTGATTGTCATGGTGGTCGATTCCCACACCGGAATCACCGAGACCGACGCGGTGATGGCCCGCAACCTGCAGCGCGCCGAGGTGCCGGTCATCCTGGTGGCCAACAAGTTCGAGTCCGAGTCGCAGTGGGGAGACGTGGCGGAGTTCTACTCGCTGGGTCTCGGCGACCCGTTGCCCGTCTCCGCCCTGCACGGCCGCGGCGGCGCCGACGTCCTCGACGAGATCATGCGCCTGTTCCCTGAGGTGCCCCGCGCCGCCGATTCGATCACGGAAGGCCCGCGCCGCGTGGCGCTGGTCGGGCGGCCGAACGTGGGCAAGTCGAGCCTCTTGAACAAACTCTCGCGGTCCGACCGGTCGGTGGTGGACAACGTCGCCGGCACTACGGTGGACCCGGTGGATGAACTCATCCAGCTCGACGACGCGCTGTGGAAGTTCATCGACACCGCGGGACTGCGCAAGAAGGTGAAAAACGCCCAGGGCCACGAGTACTACGCCTCGCTGCGCACCCGCGGAACGATCGAGGCCGCGGAGGTCTGCGTCGTGCTGATCGACGCCTCTCAGGAGATCTCGGAGCAGGACCAGCGCGTGATCACCATGGTGCTCGAGGCCGGCAAGGCGATGGTGATCTGTTTCAACAAGTGGGACCTCATGGATGAGGACCGCCGCTACTACTTCGACCGCGAATTCGACGAGATGATGGGGCACCTGCCGTGGGTGACCAAGCTCAACATCTCGGCCGACACCGGCCGCGGCCTGCACAGGCTCGAGCCGGCGATGACGGAGGCGCTGGAAAACTGGGACAAGCGCATCTCCACGGGCCAGCTCAACACCTGGCTGCGTGAGGCGATCGCGGCGAACCCGCCGCCGATGAAGAACAACCGCCTGCCGCGGGTGCTCTTCGCGACGATGGCGTCGACACGCCCGCCGACCGTGGTGCTGTTTACCACCGGGTTCCTCGACGCCGGGTACCGCCGCTACCTGGAGCGGAAGTTCCGGGAGCGTTTCGGCTACCACGGCACCCCCATCCGCATCGCGGTGCGCATCCGCGAGCGCCGCAACAAGCCGCGTTAGCCGCGGCGGTAGACGAACGCGTCGGTGCGGTAGGGGAGGGGCAGCACCTGCCCCTTATCGAAGCCGAGGCGCTCGAAGAGGTACCACGACAGGTTCGCCGTCATCTTTTCGCGGGTGCGCTCCGGGGACCGCAGCCAGTACGACCGGGTGGCCATGAGCTCGAACAACGCGTCCGTGGTGACTGGTTGCAGCCACGTTTCCCGGTGCTCCCGGGCGAGCTCCCACGGCGCGAGCACGTCCGGGTAGAAGCCGTCGCGCTGTACGTCGCCGGAGTGCATGATGCGGCTGAGCCTCAGCACCCACGGGTGGCGCACGTCGAGAGTGTTCCAGCACAACATGAGCGCGCCCCCGGGGCGGATGACCCGGTCCGCCTCCGCGCTCGCCGCCCGGGCGTCGACCCAGTGCCACGTTTGTGCGCAGGTGACGGCGTCGACGGAGGCGTCGGCAAGCGCGGTTGCCTCGGCTCTCGCGCGCCACACCGGCACCTGGGGCAGGCGCGAGGCGAGCACCCGCGCCATGTCCTCGGACGGGTCGCACGCGTACACCGCACGCCCGGGCCGAAGAAGTGATTCGGTGAGCTTCCCCGTGCCCGCGCCTACGTCGACGACAGTGTGGTGCGCGCTGACGAGCTCGGCGACGCTCGGCGGGTAGGACGGCCGGACGTCGCTGTAGAGCTCCGCGCCCGTGGCGAACGCGGCCGCGGCGGAGGCTCTGTGACCGGCGTCGCGGAACGCGGGGGCGTCCTTCCGGCTGGGTTTCATGCTTCTCAACATATATTGGGGGTGTGGGTGAGCATCAGAGGGATCACAGGCGCGAGGTCGTAGTCGTTTTCAACCCCGCCAAAGTCGACGAGGGGCAGCTGCGTGCGCTCGTTCGCGCCAACGCACCGGCGGACGCGCGCGTGGAGTGGGTGGAGACGACCCCGGAGGATTCCGGCTACGCCCAGGCGACCGCCGCGGCGCAGGCCGGGGCACACCTCGTCCTGGCGGCGGGAGGCGACGGAACGGTGCGCCTGGTCGCCTCGGCTCTCACCGGGACCGGCGTAGCGCTCGGGGTCATCCCGGCGGGGACGGGCAACCTGCTCGCCCGGAACATGAACATGTCGCTCGGCATGGCGGATTCGGTCAAGCGGGCGTTCCACGGGGCGGACACCACCATCGACGTGTGTGAGGCCAGGCTGCACCGCGAGGACGGCTCGACCGACGTGATGCGGTTTACGGTCATGGCAGGAGTGGGCGCCGACGCCCACATGGTCGAGCACACCAACGAGGGCTTAAAAAAGCGCATCGGCCCGGCCGCGTACGTCCCCGGGGTGTTCCGGGCGCTAAGCGGCGGCAACAACGTCAAAGCCACGTTCACCTTCGACGGCGAGCGGGTGGCGCGCAAGCGCCTGCACACCCTGATCATCGGCAACTGCGGCGACGTGTACTCCAACGTGCCGCTGCTTCCCAATGCCGTGCCGGACGACGGCGCGCTCGACCTCGTGGTCATCGCGCCGCGCGGGGTCATCGGGTGGCTGCGCATCGCGGGCGACATCCTCGCCAACACCGTCGTGCGGCTGTGGAACCGGGATCCGCGCAACGTGGACAACCAGATGATGGTGCCACGGCCACCGAACGCCCTGACGTATGAGAAAGGGAAGCACGTCACGGTGGAGTTCGCCTCGCCCGAGGTCTTCGAGGTGGACGGGGACCCAGCGGGTCTGGTGCGGGCGGCCGAGGTCGAGATCAAGCCGGCGGCGCTGGTGCTCCGCACATAGCTTTCCGCGAAAGATTGTTGTCGGGCTAACAGGATTTGAACCTGCGACCCCTACACCCCCAGTGTAGTGCGCTACCAAACTGCGCCATAGCCCGTATCCATTTGCGCTGCCGTCGAACGGCAACTGGTACAGAGTATCGCACGGGGTGCGAGAAACGGTAATCAGCAGGTCATGGCGTGATGTCGGGGGTGTGAAGTACAGTCGGTCGGAGCAGTGAAAGTCAACGGAAGGACGCGTTGCTGAAATGGGCAAGTTCGACTGGTTCTGGAAAGCGATGGGGGCCACCACCGAGCGCAATGACAAGAAGTCGAGCGGGATCGTGGAACACTCCCGGCAGCTGGCAGGGGACTTTGCCCGCTTCAGTGACGGGGAGCTCGCCGCCGCGGTGCGCCAGGCCGTCTCGGGGGAGGGGATCGCCGACAAGCCGGCGTTTCTCGCGGGTTTGAACGAGGCTGCGTCGCGCACGCTCGGCATGCGGCCGTTCGACGTCCAGAGCAAGGCGGTGCTGCGTCTCCTCGAGGGGGACGTCATCCAAATGGACACCGGCGAGGGCAAGACGCTGGTGGGGGCGATGGCGGCCACGGGCTTCGCCCTCACGGGCCGGCGCGTGCACCTCATCACGGTGAACAACTACCTCGCGGCGCGCGACGCGGAATGGATGCGCCCTTTGGTCGAGTTCTTTGGGCTGACCGTGGCGGCGGTCACGGAGGCGTCGACACGCGACGAGCGGGTGGAGGCCTACCGCTGTGACGTGGTCTACGCGCCCGTCGCCGAGGTCGGCTTCGACCACCTGCGCGATAACCAGATCACCCGCCGGGAGGACACCGTGCAGGCCCCCGCCGACGTCGCCCTCGTCGACGAGGCCGACAGCGTGCTTATCGACGAAGCCCTGGTCCCCCTCGTGCTCGCCGGAAGCGTCGGCGCCCAGGAGGCCACCGGCCAGATCACGGAGGCGGTCTCCCACCTCGAGGAGGGCAGGGACTACGCCATCGACGCCGAGGGCCGCAACGTCTCGCTTACCGACGACGGGGCGCGCGCGATCGAGCGCGCGCTGGGCATCGATTCGCTCTACGACGAGGCGCACGTCGGCAGCACCCTCGTGCGGGTCAACCTCGCCCTGCACGCGAAAGCCCTGCTCATCCGCGACGTGCACTACATCGTCAACGACGGCAAGGTCTCGCTTGTCGACGCCTCGCGTGGCCGCGTCGCCGAACTCCAGCGGTGGCCGGACGGGCTGCAGGCGGCGGTAGAGGCCAAGGAGGGACTTAGCGTCTCGGAGGGAGGGCGGATCCTCGACTCGATCACCCTTCAGGCGCTCATGCGCAGGTACCCCACGGTCTGCGGGATGACCGGCACGGCCGTGGAGGCGACGGAGCAGCTGCGCACCTTCTACGGGCTGCACGTCTCCGTGATTGAGCGGGCGACGCCGACGAGGCGCTTCGACGAGGCCGACCGCATCTACGCCACCGCGGCGGAGAAGAACAGGGCGATCGTGGACGAGATCGCGCACCTGAACTCGCTCGGGCAGCCCGTCCTGGTGGGCACGCACGACGTCGCGGAGTCCGAGCGCCTGGCCGAGGCGTTGACCGGCCGCGGCATCGCCGTCAACGTGCTCAACGCCAAAAACGACGCGGAGGAGGCGCGGATCATCGCCGAGGCCGGAGCCGCGGGCAGGGTCACCGTGTCCACCCAGATGGCGGGCCGCGGCACCGACATTCGCCTCGGCGGCGCGGACGAGACGGAGCGCGATGAGGTGGCGGCGCTGGGCGGGCTCGCCGTCATCGGCACGGCGCGGTACCGCACGGCGCGGCTGGACAATCAGCTGCGCGGCCGCGCGGGGCGCCAGGGCGACCCGGGCCTGTCAGTGTTCTTCGTCTCCCTCGAGGACGACTTAGTGGTCACCGGCGGGGCCGGCAGCAGCGTGACAGCACACCCGGACGAGGAGGGACTTATCGACGACCCCCAGGTGCGCAGCTACATCGAGCATTGCCGCCGGGTGACCGAGGGTCAGCTGCTGGAAATCCACGCCCAGACCTGGAAGTACAACAAACTCCTCGCCGACCACCGGGACATCCTCGACGAGCGCCGCGTGGCCTTGCTGGACACGCCCGCCGCGTGGGAGGAACTGGCGCGGCGCAGCCCCGCCCGCGCCGCGGAGCTGGACCACCTCCCGGCCGCGGTGCTCGAGCAGGCGGCGCGCGAGATCATGCTCTACCACCTGGACACGGAGTGGAGCGAGCACCTGGCCTTGATGGATGACGTGCGGGAATCCATCCACCTCCGCGCGATCGCGCGGGAGACTCCCATTGATGAGTATCACCGGATCGCGGTGCGGGAGTTCAAGGACCTGGCAAACCGGGCGGTGGACAAGGCGGTGGAGACGTTCAACGAGGTCGACATCGACGCGGGCGGAGCCCACCTCCAGTCGGCCGGGTGGGTCCGCCCCAGCGCGACGTGGACATACATGGTCAGCGACAATCCCTTGTCGGGCAGTGGAAATTCCTTCATTTCCGGCGTGGCGAGCATGTTCCGCTAAGCTATCTCTGGTTGCTTGAAGAGTGCTACCTAACCCGCGGCCACGGTGTTGGCGGTACTATGGTTGGCAGTTATTGAGAAATCCGCAGACATTCACAATCAGCGTCAGGAGAGAAGATGACCGAGAACACTGGTGCGCCGGAGACCCAAGTAGAGACCACTTCGGTCTTTCGCGCAGACTTGCTGAAGGAAATGGAATCCGGCGCTACACCTTCTGCAGCGGCACCTGGTGCGGACAACCTTCCGGAAGGTGCAGCGCTTCTCGTCGTCAAGCGTGGCCCGAACGCGGGCGCGCGTTTCCTGCTCGATCAGGACACCACCACTGCCGGCCGGCACCCCGAGGCTGACATCTTCCTCGATGACGTCACGGTCTCGCGTCGTCACGCGGAATTCCGCCACAACGAGGGCTCGTTTGAGGTAGTTGACGTGGGCTCCCTCAACGGCACCTACGTCAACCGCGAGCCCCGCAACTCCCAGACGCTCGCCGCGGGCGACGAAATCCAGATCGGCAAGTTCCGCCTCGTGTTCATCTCCGAGGACAAGTAAGAAACAACGCATACCACATACCTGTAGAGACCTGTAGAGACAGACGACCACCGTGAGCGCAATCCGCAAAACCTCCTCGAACCAGCAGCCGGCCGGCACGACTGCCAAGGCCGCCAAAACGATGTCTATCGGCGTCGTTTTGGAGCGCCTGCGGGAGGAATTTCCGGACGTTACGGTGTCGAAGATCCGCTTTCTCGAATCCGAGGGGCTGATCACGCCGCAGCGCACGGCCTCAGGCTACCGCCGGTTCACGGACGCCGACGTGGATCGCCTGCGCTACATTCTGGTGACGCAGCGCGACAATTACCTCCCGTTGAAGGTGATCCGCGAGCAGCTTGACGCGATGGACTCCGGCCAGGTAACCGCTATCGTCGCGCCCGCGGAGCACGCGCCGATGGTGTCGCCGGAAAACTTCCGCGAGCCGGCGGTGACGAAGCTGACGGACGTGGACGTGGCCGAACAGGCGAAGGTGGAAGGCGCCGTCGTCGATCAGTTAATCTCGGTCGGCATCATCGCCCCTGATTCCGCGGGGCACTTCACTGCGGACGACGTGCGCACCGTCAACTCTGCGGTGGCACTCATGGAGTTCGGGCTCGACGAGCGCCATCTGAAGACCCTGCGCACCACCGCCACCCGGCAGGCCGACCTCATCGCACGCGTCACGGAGCCCGTGGCCAAATCCGGCAAGAGCAGCGCGCACGAGAAGGCCGAGGACATCGGGCAGCAGCTAACGGCGCTCGTGGTCTCGCTCCACGCCTCGCTTGTCAAGAGCGAGCTGCGCAACTACAGCAAGTAGCCGGGGTATCACCGTGTCTCAGGCGCAACTTCTTGGTGTCTACCCCGTCGGTCCGGAGGAATTTCTCTGCGCCCTCTTCCACGTCGGGGAGGCTTCCCGGTTTCTCCCGGTGTGGCTCGCCCCCGTGGAAGGTGCACGGCTGCTCGCCCGGCTCAACGGGTGGACGCCGAACCGGCCCCACGCTGTCGATGCCCTTGCCGACCTCGCCCGAGCTGCCGGGGGCGCCGCGGGCGAAATCGAGCTTTCCGACGTCCACGAGGGCGTCTTCCGCGCGACCCTACGCCTCGGCGACGGCACGGATGTCGACCTTCGCCCGTCCGACGCTCTGGCGGTTGCGTTGGAGCTCGACCTGCCGGTGGAAGTGACTGAGGACGTGCTCGCCTCGGCGTCCCTGTGGTTGTCTGCGGACGACGCGTCCCGCTATTTTGACGTGGATATCGAAACCGGCGCGCCGGACGCCGTGGCGGAGGCGGACTCAGGGTCGGACGCCGAGTTCGAGGCCTTCCTGCGCCAACTTGGCGCGGCTGATGATGATGAGGACGATGGGGCAGACAAAGCCTAAATGTGAAGTTTGGGTTTAGAGTTCGGCGTGTTGCGCTGCCGGGGCTTGACCAATCCCTATGCTTGGCATTTAATGAGCATTAGGCCCACATCAGAACTTCATGGGAGTAATTACGTGAGCAACAACCTTGACACCCCGCTGAACTCGGCCCAGGAGGGCCCAGTCCAGGAGACCCTGTTCGACGTGGGCCCCTCCGACGAGGTCGGCTACCGTGTCCCCATTGCCTGCCAGGTCGCGGGCATTACCTACCGCCAGCTCGACTACTGGGCGCGAACGAACCTGGTGCGGCCGTCGATACGCGGCGCGAAGGGATCCGGCTCCCAACGCCTCTACTCCTTCAAGGACATCCTCGTTCTCAAGATTGTGAAGCGCCTGCTGGACACGGGCATCTCCCTGCAGAACATCCGCCTCGCGGTGGACAAGCTGCGGGACCGGGGGGTTAACGATATCGCCGAGATCACGCTCGTGTCCGACGGCACGACCGTCTACGAGTGCCGCAGCAACGAGGAAATCATCGACCTCCTCGGCGGAGGGCAGGGCGTGTTCGGCATCGCCGTTCCGCAGATCATGCGCGAGCTGACGGGCACGATCTCCTCCTTCCCCTCCGAGCGCGTCGGCGACGAGACGGGCACCGAGGTCGTGTCCATCGACGAGCTCGCGGCTCGGCGCCGCCGCAAGTCATCCTAAGACCTCCTAAGACCGGGTCAAACCCGCCGCGGCGGCGATCGCCGGTTCGACGTCCCCGGCGCTCTTGGCAATCGTGGCGGCGGAGCTGACCCGCCGCAGCGCCTCATCCTGCTGACCCTCGCCCACGTGGACAACGGAGACCGTTACATCGGAGCCCGCGGCTGACGTCACCGCGTCGGCGAACGCCTCGTCGTCTCCGCCGTCGGCGGTCCCCGACGTCACCACGACGATGCGCGCGGGTGCGCCGGGCTCAGCGGTCTGGCTCACCGCGGCCAGGACGGCCTCGCGCGTCATGGGCTCCCCGCCGGTGAGGAAGCGGTTTACCGATCCCACGACCTCGCCGGCGTCCGATGTCATGGCCACGTTGCGGCGGTACCCGTTCACCACGCCGGGGTTGAGCGGGGAGGAGTAGTTCCACAGCGCCACCTGGTGCCCCGCGTCGGCGACGCCCTGGGCGGCCGCCGAGATTCCGCGCTGCGCGCCGTCCATGTAGGGGGCCATCGCGTCGGACGTGTCCAGCAGGAAGAGGGTGTTTGTGGGGCCGCCTTCGGCCACGGCGACGCCGTCGTCGGTGTTGTCCGTGATCGCCTCGCCGCCGGTCGGCGACGCCGCGGCCCAGACCATCTCAGAGATCGTCGGCTGCTGCACCCCGTCGCCGTCGAAACGCGACGCGGCGGACGACGCGAAATCCTGCCCCGCGCGAGATTGCTCCTCGGTGACGGTGTCGCCCTGGGTGAGGGGGATCGCCGCGTAGACTATCGAGGCGTCGAGCGGGGAAAAGGAATACCCGCCGGGCACATTGCCCTCGGAGGTCGCGATCACATCCGCGGTTCGCGCCGCCTGCTCGAGCCCGGGGACGCGGTGGTCGGTCAGGGCCTGCACCGCGTCCTGCTCGTTGCCGGCGAGAACGGAGGCAACGAGTGCGCTCGCGGCGGGCTCGTCGTTGACGGGGAACGCCACGGCGCCCACCTCGACGGCGGACGCGTCTGGCACCTCGTCCTTCGAGGCGAGGCCGACCTTCTGCGCGTAGACCGGCTTGGGATCGGCGACCGCCGATGTCCGGTTGCGTTGTGCGAGCTCCTGGTGGGAGACGGGGGTGTTCGGGGCGATATAGACGGCCGCGTCGGCCACGGATTCGACGAGCTGGGGCTGGACGCAGTAGTCGCGGACGACCGGGTGCGTGTCAGCGTACGCGTCGACAAGCAGCCGGCCGACCGACTCGTCGGTCGCCGCAACGGGAAGACTGAGATCACCCGCCACGCACGAGGCGGCCGGCTGCTCGGCGGAGTCCTCGCCGCGGGTCGCGGCGTAGATCCCCGTGGCGCCGATGAGGGCGACGACGGCGACGAGCGCCGCGATGGCCCTGCCGGAGAGAGCGTAGTTGTTTTTCCCGGATGCGTGGCGTGCCATGATTACATCTTAAGTCTCGTGCGTCCAGTCCGACACGGTCCCCACGTACTCCTCGATGATGTCTTCCAGCGCGAGGACACCGACGAGGTCGCCATTGTCCCTGACCTGGGCCATGTGAGCGGAGCGGCGGTGCATGGACGTTAAAGCGTCATCGAGCGAGCCTGCGCCGTCGACGATGCTGAGCTGGCGAATCCGCGAGACCGGGACCAGGGGGTCGGCCTCCTCGGACTCCATGAGGTCCAGGATGTCCTTGACGTGCAGGTACCCCACGAGCGCCCCGTCGGCGCGCTCAACGGGGAAGCGCGAGAACCCCGTCTCCCGCACCGCGCGCTCGATGACGGAGAGCGGGATGCCGCGCGCCGAGTAGGGGAGAGTGGTCAGGTGGTCGAGCGGGATCATGACCTCCTGGAGGCTGCGCGACTCAGAGCGAAGTGCTTTGGCCAGGCGGGCGGTCTCCTCGGCGTCGAGGAGACCCTCGTCGCGCGACTCCATGATCATCGAGGCGAGCTGCTGCTCATCCACGGTTGACTCGAGCTCGTCGCGCTGCTCGATGCCGAAAGCCTTCAGCGTGAGGCGGGCGACCTCGTTGAGGAGGCGGATGATCGGGCTGGTGACCTTCACCCACAGCTGCATCGCCGGCATGAGCCACAGCGCGAGCTGCTCGGGGCCGGCGATGGCGATGTTTTTCGGCACCATCTCGCCGAACAGAATGTGCAGCCATGAGATGATCGCGAGGGCGATGACGAAGGACACCGGATGCAGCAGATCCGCCGGAACCCCAAGGGCCATAAACGGCACTTCGATGTAGTGGGCGATGGCCGGCTCGGCGACCTTGCCCAGAATCAGGGAACAGACGGTGATGCCGAACTGGGCGCCCGCGAGATAGATCGAGAGGTGCTCAATCGAGTGGAGCACCCGCTCGGCTTCCTTCTTGCCCTGCGCCACCATTGATTCGAGCCGGTCGCGTCGCGACGAGACAAGGGCGAACTCCGTGGCCACGAAGAACGCGTTGAGTGCCAGCAGAACGACGATGAGAAGAAGCGCTAGCCAGATGTTCATGGGCGGGCCTCCTTGGCGGGGATGGGTGTGAGGATGGCCTTGTCAACCCGCCTGTCATCCATCACGGTGACGTGCGCGGTCCAGCGCCCAGCGTTTCCCGACCCGAAGTCCTCCTGGAAGCCGGCGTCCGTCACCGGGAGGACGACTTTGTCCCCGAGCACAGGCACGCGGCCCAGCGTGGACATGATGAGGCCGCCCAAGGTCTCGTACGGGCCGTCGGGCGCGGTGTAGCTGAGGCGCTCGCTGAGCTCGTCGAGCCGGACAAGTCCGGAGACCTCCCACGAGGAGCCGAAGCGCTGGAAGTCTCGCTCGGACTCGCGGTCGTCGTATTCGTCGTACACCTCGCCCAAGAGCTCCTCGACGACGTCCTCGATGGTCACCAGCCCCTGCGTGCCGCCGTACTCGTCGGCGACCAGCACCACCTGGGAACCCGCGGAACGCACCCGGTTGAGCACGGAGTCGCCGTCGAGCGTGCCCGGAATAAACGGCACGGGGCGCGCGAGCTCGCCGAGCTTGGTCGAGTCGCGCAGCGCCTTGTCCACGGAGAAGGCGTCCTTGATGTGGACCACGCCGACGGTGTCATCCAGGTCGCCGCGGCGGACCGGGAAGCGTGAGTGGCCGGTGGTGCGCGCCAGGGTGATGAGGTCGGCGACCGTGTCGTCGGCGTCGAGGGACTCGATGGTCGAGCGCGGCGTCATGTAATCCTCCGCGGTAGTCTCCCCGAATTGAAGCGAGCGGTCGATCACACGGGCGGTGTCGGCATCGAAGCTGCCGGCCTCCGCGGAGTTGCGGACCATGGCACCCAGTTCCTGCCCGGAGCGCGCCGAGGCCAGCTCGTCGGCGGGCTCGAAACCCAGCTTGCGCACGACCCAGTTCGCCGAGTGGTTCAGCTCCATGATGAACCACTTCAGCGCGACGTTGAACGCGTTGACCGGGGGCACGACGAAGCGGGCGGTGGTCAGCGGGTCAGTAATCGCGATGTTCTTCGGCACCAGTTCGCCGAACACCATGGACAAAAAGGTGGCGATGATGAGCGCAAGGACGAGCGCGACTGCGGAGCTGGCGTTGGGGCTCAGGCCCGCGGCGTCGAGAAGCGGGGTGAAAAACTGGCCCAGAACAGGCTCCGCGAGGAAGCCGGCCGCCAGGGTTGTCACGGTGATTCCCAGCTGGGCGCCGGAGAGGACGAAGGAGAGGTTGGCGTGATCCCGCGCCACCGCCTTCGCCGTGCGGTCGCCCTTGTCGCGCACGTGCGCCTCGATGGTCGAGCGCTCCAGGCCCGTCATGGCGAACTCGATGGCCACGAATAAACCGGTCGATGCGGTCAGCGCGATAAACGCCAAAAGCGAGATGATCGATATGAATATGTCCATGTCAGTGGTGACGTGGCGGCACCGGGGGTGGTGCTAGCCGCGCCCGCTACTCCTTCGGGGCCGGCGCCGCGACGGGCGTCCGGAAACGGTTGAGGGCTTGCCGCCGCGGGCGCCTCCCGAGCGCGGCGCAGTCTGCGTCTGGCCGGGCGGAGGCAGCGGCGAGCCCGAGGGCTTGCGTGCGCCAGTAATTTTAGCCAATTCCGCCGAATCGGGCGTGACACGCACGGGCGTCGCGCTCACACCGGCCTTATCCATCAGCTGCTGGACTTCTTTCTCCTGCTCATCGAGCACGAGCGTGACGACGGTCCCGGATGACCCGGCGCGGGCCGTCCGCCCGGCGCGGTGCAGGTAGGCCTTGTGCTCCGCCGGCGGGTCCACGTGGACGACGAGTGAGACGTCGTCCACGTCGATGCCGCGCGCGGCGATGTCCGTCGCGACCAGGACCGGTGTGGTGCCGTCGCCGAAGCCCTCGAGAGCGCGCACGCGCGCCCCCTGGCCCTTATCCCCGTGCAGGCCCTGCGCGTTGATGCCGACACGGCGCAGCTTCTTGACCTGCCTGTCCACGCCGTGTTTGGTGCGCATGAACATGATGGTCTTGCCTTCGCGGGCCGCGATACGGAGCACGACTTCGCTGCGCTGGTCGCGGTCGCCGATGAGGAGGCGGAAATGCTCCATGGTGTCCACCGCGGCCTGCACCGGGGCGGTGGAGTGGGTAACCGGGTCGGACATGTAGCGCTCGATGAGCTTTTGCACGTCCCCGTCCAGGGTCGCAGAAAAGAGCAAGCGCTGCCCGCGTGGCGGCGTGCGGTCGAGCAGCTTGCGCACCTGGGGGAGGAACCCCATGTCCGCCATCTGGTCCGCCTCGTCCAGCGCGGTCACCTCGACCTGGTCGAGGAACAGCTTCTTCTGATTGATCAGGTCCTCGGCGCGGCCCGGGGTGGCCACCAGCAGGTCCACGGGTGCCGCGAGCGAGCGGATGTGGTGGTTGATGTTGACCCCTCCGACGACGTCGAGGACGCGCAGCCCGAGCGCTGCCGCAGGATCGTCGAGACGCTCGCGGATCTGGGTCGCCAGCTCGCGCGTCGGCGCCAGCACGAGGCCACGGGGGTGACCGGGACGCGAGGGCGCCCCGGCGAGGCGGGCCAGCATCGGCAGGCCGAACGTGAACGTTTTGCCCGACCCGGTGGGCCCGCGCCCCAGGACGTCCCTGCCCGCGAGCGCGTCCGGGATGGCCGCGGCCTGGATGGGGAAGGGTTCCGTGATGCCCTGCTTCTGCAGGACGGTGGTGATGGGGCGGGGAAGGCCGAGATCGGCGAAAGAAGTCATTGGCGCTAGCCTACCTGCGGGAAGCGGGCAAAAGCCAAACGCTAATAGGTCAGCTCCTCGCGGTCGCCCGACCACGCGGTGTGGAACGTGCCGTCGAGATCGATGCGGCGGTACGTGTGCGCGCCGAAGAAGTCGCGCTGCCCCTGGATGAGCGCGGCGGGCAGGCGCTTCGAGCGCAGCGAGTCGTAGTAGGACAGGGACGAGGAGAACACCGGGACGGGCAGGCCGAGCTGGGTTGCCGTGACGACTACGCGGCGCCACGAGTCAATCAGCCCGCCCTCGAGCTCACCCTTGAAGTACGGATCGAGCAGCAACGACGGCAGCTCCGGGTCGTTCTCGTAGGCCTCGGTGATGCGGTTGAGGAACTTCGCGCGGATGATGCAGCCGCCGCGCCAGATGCGTGCCAAGTCGCCCGGCTTGATGCCCCAGCCGTACTCCTGCGAGCCGGCGTTGATCTCGTCGAACCCCTGGGCGTACGCCACGAGTTTGGAGGCGTAGAGGGCGCGTCGCACGTCCTCTACGAACTGGTCTTTGTCCAACCCGAGAGACTCGAGGGTGGAAACCTCGCCGGAGGGCAGCCCGATGCGCTGGGCGGCCTCGCGCTGGGCGAGGGCGGAGGACAGCGCGCGGGCGAAGACGGCCTCACCGATGCCCGTGACCGGCACGCCGAGATCCAGGGCCTCCTTCACGGTCCAGCGGCCGGTGCCCTTCTGGCCGGCCGCGTCGACGATGACATCGATAAACGGCTTGCCGGTGCGCTTGTCCACCTGGCGCAGAATCTCGGCGGTGATCTCGATGAGGTAGGAGTCCAGGTCCCCCTGGTTCCACTGCGCGAAAATCTCCGACAGCTCGCCCGGCTCGATACCCGCCGCGTAGCGCAGCAGGTGGTACGCCTCGCCGATGACCTGCATGTCGGCGTACTCGATGCCGTTGTGGACCATCTTGACGAAGTGGCCGGCGCCGTCGGGGCCGATGTGGGTGACGCAGGGGACGCCGTCCACCTTGGCGGAGATGTCCTCGAGCAGCGGGCCGAGGGTCTCCCACGATTCCTTGGGGCCGCCCGGCATAATCGACGGGCCGTTGAGCGCGCCCTCCTCGCCACCGGAAATACCGGCGCCCACGAAATGGCGGCCGCGCGCGGCGATGTCTTTCTCGCGGCGGATGGTGTCTGTGAACAGGGCGTTTCCGCCGTCGATAATGATGTCGCCGTCCTCCATCGCCTCGGCGAGCTGGTCGATCACGGCGTCGGTGGCGGGACCAGCCTGGACCATGATGATCGCCTTGCGCGGGCGCTCGAGTGACGCCACGAAATCCTCAATCGTCTCGGAGGCGATGAAGTCGCCCTCGTGTCCGTGCTCGGCGATGACTGCGCGGGTCTTCTCCGGCGAGCGGTTATAAATGGCCACGGTGTGGCCCTGGGAGGCGAAGTTGCGCGCGAGGTTGGAGCCCATCACGGCCATCCCCACGACGCCGATCTGGGCGAGTTTGGTGCTGGAAGTCATGTCGGAAATACTACGCATTGCGCATTTTTTGCGGGCGGTTGGCCGTATAGTGGTGGCATGGATCACATATTTGGCAAGGAACCAATCACCGGGGAGCTCGGAGCCGAGGGGCTGGCCGCCGTGAACGAGGCCAACAAAGGACTTGCCCAGACTCTGGGAATCCACATCAGCTACGTTTCCGGCGACCGGGCCGAGGGCTACGTCGATGTCACCCCGGACCACCACCAGATCACCGGGATCGCCAATGGCGGGTTGTACTGCGCCGTGGGGGAGACGCTCGGGTCCATCGCGGCGGTGGCCGCGGCGGGCAACGTCGCCGTGGGGATGAGCAACAACACAGACCTGCTCGGCAGCGTTGCGGACGGGCGCATCGACGCCGTCGCCATGCCCGTTCACCTGGGCAGATCGACGCACCTGTGGCGCGTGGAGATGTACCACGAGGCGAAGCTCGTGGCCACCACCAACCTCAAGCTGATGATTCTGCGCGACGCGAAGTGAACACCTAGAGCCAGTGGTTCTTCCTGAACCACCAGTACATCACGATCATCACCGTCGCCATGACGATGAGGACCGCGGGATACCCCCAGCGCCACGCCAACTCCGGCATGTAGGCGAAGTTCATCCCGTAAATACCGGCGATCATGGTCGGCGCGGCGGCCATGCCGACGACGGCGGAAATGGTGCGCATGTCGCTGTTCTGCTGCATGTTGACCTTGGCCACGGAGGCGTCGAGAAGCGACGAGAGCCGCTCGTCGAACCCGGAGACGTGGTCGCTCACGATGGTCGCGTTGTCCTGCACGTCGCGGAAGTACGAACGAAGAATCTTGCGCAGCATGTCCTTGTTGTTGGCCAGGCCGGTGCGCAGGGCGGGAACCAGGGGCTCGATCGCGTGGCGCATCTCCAAGATCTCGCGCTTGTACATGTAGATCTTGTCGATGTTGATGTCGCGGCGCGGGGTGAACACCTCGTTTTCTAGTTCGTCAACGTCGCGGCCGAGCGCGGCGGCGACACGGAGGTAATTGTCCACCACGTAGTCGAACACCTTCCAGGCGGCGGCGGGCGGGCCGAGGATGGCGAGGTCCTCGTCCTCCTCGAGCTGGCGGGTGAGATCCGGCAGGGGAGCCTTGTGCCGGATCATGATGGCGAACTTCGGGCCCAGCACAACCTGCACCTCGCCGGTAGAGATGATCTCGCGGGCGTCGGCCACTTCTTCGTCGTCGCGGTAGTAGACGGAACGGGCGACCATGAACAGCTGGTCGTCGTAGCGCTCCATCTTGGGGCGCTGGTGCGCGTCGACAATGTCGTCGACGATGAGCTCGTGCAGGTCGAAGATCTCCGCGATCTTCTCCATCTGCTTGGTGCTGGGCTCGCTCAGTGATAGCCAGATAAACGCGTTCTCGTGAGCTTCCACCACCTGGAGGGCATGCGAGATGCGCGCCTCGCCGGGCAGCTTCTTCCCGTCGACGAAGATGCGGCAGAAGTCGACGTTGCGCTCGATGGGGACGGGGACGCTACCTGTCACGGGGCCGGGGTTGTCGGGGCGTTTGGGACGCTGCAGAGACAGAGGAAGACGTGGTGGCATAGTGGCCCCCCTTCAAGCGAAGCACAGGTGAATGGTCGGACTTCCGGAAATGATACCCGCGACCGAACAGCCCGGCCCCCAGGACTGGGAAACCGGGCTGTTCGACGTCAGCGGGTGGCGGCGGCGCTAGTTCTCGCCGTTGGTGTCGCGGACCTCGGGGAGGGTGGCGGCATCGTCGGTGGTGCGCTCGCCGAGCTTGAGCAGGGCGTTGCGCGCGTGCATCTGGGCCAGGGTGGTGGCCAGGTTGTAGCGCTTCGGCGTGAGCGCGTTGATGCCCCAGGAGAGCATGGTGACGAACTTGTTGCGTGCGCCCACGAGGAAGGAGACGTGGACGCCGAGCCACATGAGCCAGCCGATGAAGCCCGTGACCTCGACCTTGCCCATCTTCACCACGGCGTTGAAGCGGGAGACGATGGCCATGGAGCCCTTGTCGAAGTAGGAGAAGTCGTCGCGGTTTTCCGGGGCGACGTCGTGCTCGACCTGCTCCTTGATGATGTGCGCGACGTATTCGCCGGTCTGGATGGCCACCTGTGCCACGCCCGGCAGACGGTCGCGGCTCATCATGTCACCGATGATGAAGACGTTGGACTTGTCGCCCACGGTCAGGTCCGCGTTCACCGGGACCTTGCCGTTGCGCTCGGCCTCGACGCCGACCTGGTCGGCGATGAGCTTGCCCAGCGGGGAGGCCTGCACGCCCGCGGACCAGATCTTGGTGGCCGACTCGATGGTGACTTCCTGCTCCGTCTTGGTGTCCTTGTAGGTCACGGTGCCTTCGTCGACGTTGACCACCATCGCGTTGAGGACGACGGTCACACCGTTCTTCTCCAGCTCGCGCTGGGCCTTCTTGCCCAGGCGCTTGCCAAACGGGGGGAGGACCTGGGGCATGCCGTCGATAAGCACGATCTTGGCCTGGGAGGGGACAAAGTTGGAGTACTCGTCGGTGAACGAGCGGCGCGCCATCTCGGCGATCTGGCCGGCGAGCTCGACGCCGGTGGGGCCGGCGCCGACGATGACGAAGGTGAGCAGGCGCTCGCGCTCCTCGGCGGTCTCGGCGAGCTCAGCGCGCTCGAAGGCGGTGACGATGCGGGCGCGGAGCTCAAGCGCGTTGTCCAGGGTCTTCAGGCCCGGGGCAAACTCGGCGAAGTGGTCGTTGCCGAAGTAGGACTGGCCGGCGCCGGCGGCGACGATGAGGGAGTCGTAGGAGTAGGTGCGGGAGAACTCGCCCTCGACGGAGGTCACGGTCTGCGCCTCGACGTCGATGTCGGTGACGTCGCCGCGGACGACGTTGATGTTGTCCTTGCCGGAGAGGATCTGGCGCACGGACGCCGCGATCTCGCCCGTGGAGAGGATGCCGGTGGCCACCTGGTACAGCAGCGGCGCGAACAGGTGGTGGTTGGTGCGGTTGATGATGGTGACGTCCACGTCGGCGTCACCGAGCTCACGAGCTGCAAAAATACCGCCGAAACCAGCGCCGATGATGACGACGTGGTGGCGGTTGCCTGCCGGGCGGATTGCCGTTTCAGCCATGGGTGTACCTTCCTTGCTACAACGAATTGATTGGTTCTACTTGTATCCTACGCGCCCGCGGGGAATTGTTTCGGCGCAGGTTCGCTGCGCCTCCAGGGGACGGGCCGCTCCGCCGGATAAGGTGGGCTGCGTGTTGTCCGCTGGAAACGTTTACGAGCATCTCGCGACCGTGGATGCCGATGAGTGGCCCGGGGTTGCGAGGGTGCCCGAAGGCGTGCTCGTCGCTGCGAAGGCGAGGCTCGCGGAGGCTCGTTTCGCCGCGGCGTGCGCCCAGGCCGGGGTCGAGCTCGACCCGGACCGGGGTGCGCTGGTGCGCGTCGAGCACGACGCCGTGTTCCGTAGGGTCGCCGACAGCGGCTGGGTTGGGCTGGCCGAGGGTTTCTTGGCGGGCGAGTGGTCCGTCGAGAGCAGCGCGGCGCTTGTCGACGCCCTCGCGGCGCTGCTCAAGGTCAACTACGCGCCGCGCACCCCGGCCGTCGCCTCCGGCCGGGCGGGCAGCGGGGGGGAAATCCCACCCGACCTGATCCGCCATTTCTCCGGCGATGGGATGAGCCCGTTCGCGGGGCACTTCGCCACTGGGGTGCCCACCACACAGCGCGAGAGGGTGCGCTCGTACGCGCCGTGCGGGCTCGGGCGGCGCGCCGCCGCGTTCCACTACGTCGACCGCACGGAATTTTCCGCGCCGCTGGACGCGCAGCGCGACGACCTAGCCGACGTGCAGGCCCGTTCGGTGGAAATGCTCCTTGACGCCTGCGGCGCCGCCCGCGGCACGCACGTGTTGGAGTACCCGTCGTCCGGCGGGGCCGTGGCGATCGCCGCCGCGAGGCGGCACGCGACGGTGGACGTGTGGTTGGCGGGCGAGGCCGCCGAGCGGCAGCTGCGCGACCGTCTCGTCTACGCGGGTGTGGCAGATGCGGTGCACGTCGAGCTGGTCGGAAGTAACCCGGAGCCCGTGCCGCCACGCCGCGGGCACTACGACGGTGTTGTGAGTGTGGAGAAGCTGGAAACCCTCGACCCGAGCCGCAAGGGCGGTTACCTGAGCGCGCTGGGCGGCCTCGTCGGCCCGGGGGGCCGCGTGGCGCTGCAGACCCTCGTGCGCACGGAGGCGTTCACGCCGGCGGCGCGGGCGTCGCTGCAATCCCTGCGCGCGTACGTCTGGCCGGGCTTAAGCTTTTCGACGCCCGAGGAGCTCGCGCGGATCGTCGACCGGCGGACGCGCCTGCGAATCGTCGCGGAGACTCGCGCACCGGAGCACCTGGAGGCGTCGCTACGCCTGCAGCGGGAGCTGTTCGACGGGCGCCTGCGCGAGGCCGCGGCGGACGGCTACGACCGCGTGTACCGCCGGCTGTGGCAGTGGCAGTTCGCGCTGCGCGAGGCGTTGGCGCGGCTCGGGATGATCGACCTGGCGCAGATGACGTTGGTGCCGCGGGACAGGCGGGGTAGGCGGTAGAAGCTTTACTTGACATAATGCACATTATCGGACATGTCCGTAGCGGGCCTCGGACCCGCGCTAATTGCGTCACGTTACGTAATTAGCGAACCTTCTCCAGGTTGAGCCGGATGTTCACTTCGCCCTCGTCCGCGATCTTGGCGGCGACCAACTCCGGCGTCTCCACGCCGTAGTCCGAACGGCGGATCGGGATGTCGCCCGCAACCACGAGGTTGTCGCCGCTGCGCGCCGCGTCGAACTCGTGCGTGACACGATTAGTAGTCCCGTGGATCGTCAGATCTCCCGTGAGCTCGACGGTTCCCACCGTGCCGTCGTCAGGCAGATGGCTGACCTCCGCGGGCTCGGTCAGGCTGAACGTCGCCTTCGGGTACTCGTCGGTGTGCAGGATGGAGCGCCGCACGTTCACGTCGCGGCGGTCGTTGTCGGTGGTCACCGACGCCATGTCTACCGAGATGTCGCCGGCGGTGACCACGCCCTGCTCAATGTGCACCTCTCCGTCCACGGAGCGCGTGGACCCCGAGGTCACCTTCTGTTCCGCGGGAAGGATCTCGAAAAACGTGAACCCGGCCGACGACTGGTTGGGCCCGATCCGGTCGGACACCACCCACGACCCGTCGACGTCCGTCGTCGCCTCCTGGACCCTGTCGGCGTCGATACCCTCCGTTTTCACGCCGTGGTCGCCGAACATCAGTGCGTACACCACGGGGGCGATCGCCAGCAGGGCGAGGCTGACGATGAATATAAACGCGAAGACGAGAACTGGTTTCGGTAACGGGCGCTGCTTATTCACCGTTCCTACCTTAGCCTTTCGATCCGCTTGGCCATATTCACCAGCTCCTCGCACAGCTGAGCCACCTCGCCGGAGTCTGCCCCCTCGGTGTGCGCCGTGGCGATGTCTTCGGCGGCGCACCGCAGTTCAAACAGGCTATCGCGCAGTTCCTCCGCCTTCTCCGGGCGCATAATCACCGCCTGCACTGGAACCCGCGTGCCGCTGACGGCGTTGCGTTGCTCGTACGCGCGCTGCTTGCACGACGCGCTGCAGAACTTGCGCCTTCGCCCCCTCCCCTCGTGCGGCGGCAAATCACGTCCGCACCAGAGGCACTGGCGCACGGTCGATGTCATGGCGAACAGAATAACGCATGAACGTGCCGCCGGAGGCGCCGGAACATTTGTGTTGTCGCCGTCGTTATAATGGGGCGACTATCAATTGAGGGAAAGGATGTAGACATGGCTGATCGCGTTTTGCGCGGGAGTCGCATGGGCGCAGTGAGTTACGAGACTGACCGCGACCACGATCTGGCCCCGCGCCGCATGGCGAAGTACCGCACACCCAACGGCGAGGTGTTCGATGTCCCCTTCGCCGACGAGGCGGAAATCCCCGAAGAGTGGCTGTGCAAGAACGGCCAGGTAGGAACGCTCATCGAGGGCGAGGGCGTGGAAGCCAAGCCGGTCAAGCCCCCGCGGACCCACTGGGACATGCTGCGGGAGCGCCGCACGATCGAGGAGCTCGACGTTCTGCTCGAGGAGCGCCTCGACCAGCTGCGCAAGCGCCGCCGCACCGCCGCCCGCATGGCCAAGGAGCAAGAGCAGGCCAACACCCAGGCCCAGTCCTAGCTGCGGTTTTTGAGCTCGTAGTCGGCGAGCTTGACGCCCTCGCGGACCATCTCGACGAGGGTGTCGGCGCCGCGCGCGGCCCGCGCCGGCAATTCCGCGATGCCGGACTGGCGCAGCTGGTACCGGCCGAGGCGCACCATCTCGCCGATGACATCCACGGCAGTCTCCGGGGCGCTTTCCGCCTCCCGCGCCGCCTTGGCCAGAGGCGACTTGTCCAGCTCGTAGCCGAGGAAGCGGAACAGCTCCTTGGAGCCCTCGCGAAGCAACTCCGACTTTTCCTCAACCGCCCACTTCGTCACCTCGGCGAGGGACTGCGTGGCAAAGCTGGCGTCCAGCTTCGATTCGCCCAGGGTGCGGTCGGTAAACGTGACGGGGACCTCGCGCACGTCGAACCCGGCCTTGATCGCGCGGTGGGCCAGGTCGGCCTGGAAGATGTAGCCCTTGGTGGACAGGGCGTCGAGGTCTATGCCCTCGAGCACGTCGCGGCGGATGGCGCGGTAGCCGGCGGTCATGTCGGCGATGTCGTCACCAAGCGCGAGCGAGATGTACTGGTTGCCCGCCTTCGACAGGAGGAAGCGCTCGCGCGGCCAGTCCTTGACTTCGCCGCCCTCGACATAGCGGGAGCCGATGACCAGGTCCGCGCCGTCCGCGATCGCGTCAAGCAGGCGGGAGAGCTCCTCCGGCGCGTGGGAACCGTCGGCGTCCATCTGGCAGATGACCTCGTAGCCCTTGCCCAGCGCCCAGTCGAAGCCTGCGCGGTACGCTGCGAGCAGGCCCTCCTTGCCCTCGCGGTGCAGCACGTTGAGCTGCTCGTATTGGCCGGCCAGTTCGTCGGCCTTGGCGCCCGTGCCGTCGGGCGAGTTGTCGTCGACAACGAGGATGTCCACCTGGTCGTTGGCGCTGATAATGCGCTCGACCATCAGCGGGAAGTTCTCCACCTCGTTGTACGTCGGCATTACCACCACGGTGCTGTTCGCCACGGCTAATTCTCCTTGGGTGTCTCGGTTGCTTTCATCCTCTTCGCATCATACCCGCGTCTCGACGCCGCCCACGCGGCGAGCATCAGAGCGATACCCGCGGCGACCGCGGCCCACTCCAGGTAGCGCCCGACCCGGACCGCGGGTGTCACGGTGTCCTTCCGCGGGAGGGTCTCGGTGAGGTGGGCGGCTTCGAAGATGCCGGTGTGCTGGGAGACGGTCCCGTCGGGGTGGACGATGGCGGACACGCCCGAGGTCGCCGCGACGACGACGGCGCGATCGGTCTCGATCGCCCGCATGCGGCTCATTGCGAGCTGCTGGTAGGTCATGTCGGTGAACCCGAACGTGGCGTTGTTGGTCGGCGTCGCCAGAATTTCCGCACCGCTGCGCACGGCGGTCCGGTAGGCCTCGTCCACGGCGACCTCGTAGCACGTGGCGATGCCGACGTTCACGCCGCGCATGGACACCACCCCGTCACCGTTGCCGGGCTTGAAGTCCCCGGCCAAATCCACGTACTCGGAGAAGTTCCGGAAGAAGTCGCGCATGGGCATGTACTCTCCGAAAGGCTGAAGGTACTTCTTGTGGTGGTAGTCCCCCGCCCCATGATCGGGGTCGAAGACCTGCATCGTGTTGCGGTCGCCCACCTCGTCCCGGGTGAGGGTGCCCACGAGCACGGGGGCGTCGATACGCTGCACGGCGGCGTTGACGAGCGCCGCGGCCTGCGGGTCGGTAAACGGGTTGACGTCGGAGGAGTTCTCCGGCCAAATGACGATGTCCGGCTCGGCCCCGGATTCCGCGAGCTGGATGGTCTGGTTCACGTGGTTGGCTAAAACGGCGCGGCGCTGGGCGTTGAAGTCCAGCCCCATGCGCGGCACGTTGCCCTGGACGGCGGACACCGTGGCCTGGTCCGTCACTCCCCTCTCGGTGCCGACGCCGAGCCCCGCGGCCAGGCCGAGCACCAGCGGCAGCACGGCGGCGGGGGCCGCGAAGCGGACGGCATGGCGCCGGTACCGGACGAGGGCCGCCACCGCGCAGCTCGTCAGCACCGTGGCCACGGTCACGAGCGCCGGCCCGCCCCACGCGGCGAGGTTGGCCAATGGCCCGTTGATCTGCCCCCAGGCGAGGCGCACCCACGGGAAACCGCCGAAGGGGAACGACGAGCGCGCCCACTCGACGGCCAGGTAGATGAACGGGAACGCGAGGAAGCCCCAGCGCTGCCGCGCCGCGAGCGCCCCGAAAATGCCGGTGGGAATGGCGTAGAGCGCAAGTGTTACCGCCAATGCCACATAGGGCATCGGGCCGACGAACTCGCCAATCCACGGCAGGAGGTACAGGTAGCAGAACAGCGCGTGCGTGAACGCCAGCAGCGCGCCGAACCCCCCGGAGGGTCCGAGGCGCGTGCCGCGCGGGGCGCCGACAACCCTGTTCCACGATGCCGGCCAGGGCGTCAGGGAGAAGAAGAACAGCGCGATCCCCAGCACTCCCAGCCACCACACCCCGTGGGGCTCGTAGGAGTAGTAGACCGCGGCCCCCGACGCCGCGGCCAGGGTGAGGCGGTAAAATGCCCTCACTGGTCGTTGCCCTTGTCGTCGGTCCCGGGGCGCTTCGGGTCGACGCTGTCCATGCGGAAGATTCGCTCCAGTTCGGCGGCGTCGGGGGCGTCAGGGCCGTCAGGGGAATCCGCCGCATCGCCGCCGGGCTGCGTAAACGACCCGTACGACGTACGGAACTGCGACATCGGCGAGGCCGAGTAGGCGCGGACCGTGAAATCCTCCATGGCTCGGTGCGCCTTCGCCGTGATCCCCCGGCGCAAAAGCGCGCGGGTGGGGCCGAACACCATGAGCAGGCCCACGAGTGAGGAGACGTAGCCAGGGACGATCGTGAGCACCCAGCCGGTGAACAGAATCGCCGAATCACCCGCCAGCGTGCTCAGGTTGGACTGTCCCTGCGCCGCTTTGCGCAGCGCGTTGCGCAGGGCCACGTTGGCCGCCAGCCCGCCGACAACCAGGAGGAGGAATACCCCGGCGAACGCCCAGCCGATGCCGACCAGTTGTGCCACGCCGAGGAAGGCGAGGACTTCGACGAGGAAATAGGCGAAGAAAAGCAGTCGCATGACGTCAGACTACCTGCCGATGCTGTGAACTTCCCCAGCACTACCTCGGCATGCGTCGCCAAACGGGGCGCGGCACCACGCGCATCACCGCGGCGAGCAGCGCGAGCCGCCGCGGGATCCACACCGTGGCGCTCCTGCCCGCGGCGGCCGCCTCCACCACGGCGTCGGCCACGCGCGGTGGCGTGACGGACAGCGGGGCCGGCGCCATCCCTTCGGTCATGGAGCCGATGACGAAGCCGGGGCGCGCCGTAATCAGGTGCACGTCAGTGCCGTGCAGCCGGTCGGCCAACCCCTGGCAGAACGCGTCCAGCCCGGCCTTCGTGGAGCCGTAGACGTAGTTGGCGCGGCGCGCCCGCCACCCGGCGATGGAGGAAAAGGCGAAGATGTCGCCGCGCTCCATCACGGTTGAGAGCACGGTGAGGACGTTGACCTGCGCGAGGTAGTCCACGGTGGCGATGCGGGCGGCCTCGCGCTCGTCGCGCTCCGCGCGCTTCTGGTCGCCGAGGACGCCGAAGGCGACGATGGCGGTGGTCACGGGCCCGGCCCCCTCGATGATCCGGCGGTGGGAGTCGAGATCCTCGGCCTCAAACTCGACGAAGCGCACGCTCGCCGCGCCCGCCTCTCGCAGCCGCGTGGCGACGCCCTCCGCACGCTCGCGATCCCTACCCGCCAGTACCACATCCCTGCCCGGGCACAGCCGGGCGGCTACCTCCCCGCCGATGTCGCTGGTGGCGCCGAGGAGGAGGAGCGTGCCGTCGGGTCGTGATTCCATGGCTCGTCATCCTAGTCGCCGTTACACTCGGACGGCGTGCGCCCCGATTTCATTGCCCGTCTCTCCCACCCCTCCGGCTACTGCTCCGGCGTCTTGGTCAACCCGACGACGGTGCTCACGTGCGCACACTTCTTCCGCGACGTCGATCGCCTGGTCAACGTCGACGTTGCCGGCACGCGCCGCCGCGTCAAGGACGTCGAGGTCGTCTCGGGCACGGACATCGCGATCGCGGACGTCGCCCGCGTGCGCATCCCGGAGGGCGCCGACTTCCCCACCCTCGGCCGCGCGCCGCAGCGTTTCAGCGCCACCGCCACCTTCGGCTACGGCGGCAAGCTGCGCCACCCGGCTGCGCGCGACGGTTACTTCCTTACGGCGCTTCCCTTCGCGTTCTCCCGCAACCTGCGCACGCGGGTGCAGCCCGCCGGCGCGATCTTCAACGTCACCCCGGCCGTAAAAGGTGACTCGGGCGGGCCGGTGATGGCGCACGGCGAGGTGTTCGCGGTGCAGTCGCTCATCCTCGACCCCTTCGGCGTGAACCTCGGCCTGGCCACGGTCTCGCTTTTCGACGAGCGGGTCCACGCGGCCGTCGACAAGCGAACGAACTAGCTGCCGATGGCGACAACGCCGCGGCGGATCGCGTCGATGGCGCGCTTCGCGTTGTGGCGGATGTCGTCGTTATAGCCCGTCTTGGACACCTGCTCGAGCAGGTCGATGACCTGGCGGCACCAGCGCACGAAGTCGCCCGGGGTCAGTTCGGCGCCGGATTCCGCGGCGGCGGCCAGGCAGTAGCCGAGCGGCGCGCCGGCCGTCCACTGGTGCATCGACAGGCTGAAGCCGGCATCCGGCATGCGGGTCACGGGTAGCTGGTGGCGCTGTTCGTCGGAGACGAGCTCGTTGTAGATGCGCATGGTGGAGTTCATCGCGTCCGCCATGGCGTCCGTGGCCGCCTCGGGCGAACCCATGGTGGACTTGCGGTTCTCGAACACGCACATGGACGCCACCCCGGCGAGCTCGGCTGGATCGAGCTCGTCCCACACCCCCCGCTTGAGGCACTGGGCTACGAGCAAGTCGGAGACGCTGTGGATGCTCGCGAGGCGCTCGCCTTCGTCGGTGACGTGCGGCTCGCCGTCGATAATCTCGACGTAGTCCATTTCCGTCAGAAGCCCGATGATGCGCTCGAAGGTGCGGCCGAGCGAGTCGGTGGAGCTGTCCACCCGGTGCCGCAGCGCGGTCAGCTTGCGTTCCTCACGCACGATCTGTTCGCCGACGCGCGCGAGCATTTCGCGGTCGGCGGCCGGCCAGCCGTGGACGGGGTGGCTGCGCACCGCCTCGCGCAGCGCGGTGACCTTTTTCGAGGGCCGCACGCGGGCGGACTCGCGCAGCTTACGCGGGGCGCTGAACTTCCCGCGGTGGAGCATGTCCACGACCTTGCGTGCGTGGCGGCGCGGCTGATCGGCCATGTGCCGAGGAATCTTCACGCGGCCGACCACGACAGGGGGATTCCGGAAGGAAGAGGCGTCGATGCGGCCCGACCATCCGCGCTCCGTGGTTACCCACGGCCGCGGGTCGTCCTTTTTGCCGGCCACCTGCACGACGGCGGCGAGCTCCGGCTTCTTCTTCCCCGGCAGCGCGATGACCTCGCCGACTTGGAGTCGCGCCAGGAGCGCGACGGTCTCCGTGTGGCGGTCCGTCAGCGCGTTCGCCCGCGCCTCCTTCTCCGCCTCGCTCAAGTCGCGGCGCAGCTGGAGGTAGTCCACCAACTCCGCGGCCGGGTCGTCAGATGGCGGGGCGAATGAGGAGATGTCGCGCTCCAGCTGGGTCCGCAGTGCGGACACGCGCGCTCCGAGACGCTCGATGTCACGGACCTCGCCCACCACGGAGCGGTCGGTCTGGAACTGGGCGAACGACTGCTCGACAAGGCGGATCGAATTGTCGAACCCGTTCATCCCCAGCATGTTGATGGCCATGTTGTAGCCCGGAGTGAACGGGGACACCAGCGGGTAGGTGCGTGTAGAGGCTAGCCCCGCCACCTCCCGCGGGTCCATCGCCGGCGCCCACTGCACCACGGCGTTACCGATGTGGTCGATGCCCCGGCGCCCCGCGCGCCCCGTGAGCTGCGTGTACTGCCCCGGTGTGAGGTCGACGTGCGCCTCACCGTTGAACTTGACCATCTTCTCCAACACCACGGTGCGCGCCGGCATGTTGATGCCGAGCGCAAGCGTCTCCGTGGCGAACACGACGCGCACCAGGCCCTGCACGAACAGCTCCTCCACGATGTGCTTGAAGGCGGGCAGGAGCCCCGCGTGGTGGGAGGCGAAGCCGCGCGTCCACGCCGTGCGCACCTGCCGGTAGTTGAGCACCTGCAGGTCCTCCTCGGGGATGCCCTCGACGCCCTCGTCGACGATCTCCGCAATGCGGACCTGCTCCTCCGGCGTCGTCAGCTCTTTGCGAGAGCGCAAACATTGGAACAGCGCCCCGTCGCAACCCGCGCGCGAGAAGATGAACACGATGGCGGGCAGCATGTCCCGGCCCTGCAGCGCCGTGACCACCTCGGGGCGGCCGACGGGGCGGGTCTTGTCGGCTGGGCGCTCGCGGCCGGAGCGGCGGCCGTCGGCACGCGAGCGGAATCCCCTGCCTTGCTCGTAGTCGCTGCGACCCTCCTCGGCGCGGCCGGACTCGATGCGCTCGATGGCGTGCTCGAGGTCGCGGTTGACCTGCCCGTCCGTGCCCGGCTCGAACAGCGGAAACATCTTCCGGCCCACCATCATGTACTGGGTCAGCGGCACCGGCCGGTGCTCGGAGACGATGACGGCGGTGTCGCCCCGCACGGTGCCCAGCCACTCGCCGAACTCCTCTGAGTTGGACACCGTCGCGGACAGGCCGATCACGCTGACGGAGTCGTCGAGGTTCAAGATGACCTCCTCCCACACGGCGCCGCGGTCGCGGTCGGCTAGGTAGTGGATCTCGTCCATGACCACGTGGGAGAGGCGGTCCAACTGCGGCGAGGAGGCGTAGATCATGTTGCGCAGCACCTCGGTCGTCATCACGACGACCTCCGCGGACGGGTTGATGCTCACGTCGCCGGTGAGCAGGCCGACGGCGTCCTCGCCGTGCTCGGCCACGAGGTCGTTGTACTTCTGGTTGCTCAGCGCCTTGATGGGCGTGGTGTAGAAGCACTTCGTGCCGCGGGACAGCGCGAGCGAGACCGCGAACTCCCCCACTACCGTTTTGCCCGAGCCGGTGGGCGCGCACACTAGCACGCCGCGGTCCTGTTCCACCGCCGCGCAGGCCTCCACCTGGAAGTCGTCGAGCGGGAAGGGTTTCAGCGCCCGGAAGTGGTCAAGGTGCGTGCTCGGCGAAGGTGCAGACATGCCCCCTAGAGTACGTCCTCGAAGCGATCCTGAGTCGGCGCGGGTGCGACAGGCTGCGGGGCCGCGACGGCGGACGCCCCGCCGATGGGCCCGGACGCGGAGTCGTCATCCACGTCCATCCACTCCGGACGCTGCTTGTCCCGCCGCTTGTCGTTGATGCGGCAGAATTGGAACGCGAGCTCGACCAGGATCACCATGGCCACCGCTAGCGCCACCATGGAGAAGGGGTCCTGCCCCGGCGTCATGAACGCCGCGAAAATGAACAGGCCGATGGCGATGATGCGCCGCTTGTCCTTGACGTGCTCATAGCGCAGCACGCCGGCGAGGTTGAGCATGGCCACGATGAGCGGAAGCTCGAAACTCACGCCGAAGATGACGATGAGCGAGAGCAGGAAGTTGTAGTACTCGCGCCCGGTCAACGCGGCGACCTGGAACTCGGAGCCCATGGTCATGAGCACGTAGAGGCCCTTGTCCAGGACGAAGTAGGCCAGCAGCGCACCGGCCACGAACAGGGTGACGGCGAGGGTGACGAAGATGAAGGTGTAGCGCTTCTCGCCCTTGTGCAGGCCGGGGGTGATAAACGCCCAGATCTGGCCCAGCCACACCGGGGAGGACAACACTAGCCCGGCCAGCGCGCCCACCTTCAGGCGCAGCATGAACATCTCGAACGGCGTGGTCGCCAGCAGGCGGCACGTGCCGTCGCCCGTGAAGTCCGCCCGGACGTCCGCGGGCAGGTTGCAGTACGGCCCGCGGATGATCTCACCCAGGGGCGCTAGACCGAACGGGGCGTTCTGGTACCAGATAAACCCGACGACGGTCCCCGCGACCAGCGCGGCAAGGGAAATGATGACCCGCCTGCGGAGCTCCTTGAGGTGTTCCACGAGCGGCATGGTGCCGTCGGCGTTCTTCTTCCGTGCCACGGCGGGTTAGTTCTGCGGGCGCGGCTGGTTCTCCGGGCGGTCCCAGAAGCTCTCCGGGGTCTGGGCGGCGCTCTGGGTTTCCTGAGCTGCCTGGGGCAGCTCGCCCTGCGGGGTTGCCGGCTTGCCGTCGTTGCGCATCTCGTTGACTTCGCTCTTGAAAATGCGGGCGGAACGTCCCATGGAGCGAGCCAGATCCGGCAGCTTGTTCGCCCCGAAGAGCAGCAAGATGATGACCAGGATGATGAGGATTTCCGTCCAACCCAGGTTAGGCATGGAGTTCCTTTCGCGATTGTGGCTGTCGCCTCAACTGTTCGTGCGAGGCGCCGTGCCGGATTAGCTTAACGCATCGAGCGCACTTTGAGCGCGCGCAACAACGTTCCGAGCGAGTTCCGCGGGTTCTACCAGGCGCACGCGGTCGCCCTGGCTGAGGCAGAAGCGAACGAGCCAGTCGTCGGAGCCGTAGGGCATGCTGGCCGGCACCCACTCCCCCGGTCCCGCGTCAAGGTCGAGCTCGATCTCCCAGTAGTCCGCCAGCCACGTCGCCTCCCGGCGGATCTCGAGCGCGGCTCTGCTGCGGTCGGCGAATCCGAAGGGGTCGCTGCTGTCGATGGCGCCCGCGCCCGCGGGAGCCTCGGAGGGCGCGGAGACGAGCGCTGCGTGCCGGATGCGGTCGAGGCGGAAGTTCTTGGGCTCGGTCGCGCCGGCCTCGTAGGCGCGGAGGTAGGTTTCGCCGTCGCGGTGGAACAGTGCCGCGGGCGAGACCGTGCGTGTCGACGTCCGCCCGGACGAGGCCGAGTAGTAGGTCAGCTCCAACTGGAGGGAACGGCCGATGGCGTCGGTGAGCACGGTGATGGGCCCGGCGGGCGCCTCTTGCGGGGTGGAGTCGTCGACGCCGTGGCCCGTGACGGCGGTGCGCAGCTTCGCGGCCGCGGAGACGACGGCGGCCTGGTCGACGAGGCCGGGCATGGTCTCCAGCGACTCGAGGGTGAGCAGCAGCGCGTTCGCCTCGGTCGGGGTCAAGCGCAGGGGCTTGTTCAGCCCCTGGTCGTCGATGACCGTGATGCCGGTCCAGTCCGCGACGAGGTCAATGAGCTCCCCCGGACCGCTGCCGACACCCGACATGCTCAGGCGCGTCAGGTCGCGCATCACCTCGGTGTGCGAGTAACCCAGGTCGCGCGCGATCTCCATCGGGGTCGCGGTGCGGTGGCTGTGCAGGTACGGGATGAGGTTGAGCGAGCGCACGAGACCCTCGAGCTTCGCCGGGCTGTCCTTCACCGTCCACCTCCCGCGGCGTGGGCAAGCAGCGTGACGACGTCGCGCCGCACCTCCTCCGGCTCAATCCCCGTCACGGCCGGCGCGTAGCTGGCCACGGTGCGCACGAGCCAGTCGCGCTCGACACCCGCGAACTCGAGCGCGTCCCCGTTCCGGGTGGCCGCGTCCTCGAGCTCCGGGGCGGCGTCGGGCGCGACGCGGATCCGGGCGTCGGTGACGGGCCCGCGCAGTACGTCGTGGACCACCTCGGCGAGCGGGCGCGTCGGTTCGTGAAACGCGCCGCCGCGGGCCTGCGCCTGGCGCACGTTGCTCACCCGCATCGCCCGGAACGCGCGCTCGGCGTCGCGCTCGGTGTCCCAGCCGACCACGTAGGCGCGGTTGTCCAGGGCGACAATCCCCCACGGGTCCATCTCCCGGCGCTGCACGGGTGCCGCCGGGGCGGGGGAATAGTCGAACACCATGCGCTTTTTGCCGCGGGTGCAGGCGGTAACGTTTTTGACGGTCTCGGCGTCGAGCCGCATGACGTCGTTGTCCACGCTGGCCAGGGCGGGGCTGTCGAAGGAACGGGTCGCCCCGGACGCCGCGAGCTTGGTCCAGCCGGAGCGGGCGAAGGCGCCGAGGCTGTGGTCGCGCCCCAGGTCCCCTGCGAGCCCGAGCACTGTGGCCTCCTCGTCGGTGAAGTCGATCGGCGGCAGGACGTAGGCGTCCTTGTCCACCCACACCAGGCCGTTTTCCATCCGCGCGGGCACGCCCGCGCGGCGGATCGTGCGCACGTCGCGGCTGAGCTGGCGGTGGAACGCCGCCTTAAGCTTCGGCTCCTCGCCCCGGTAGGACTCGTAGCCCGCGACGCGCGCCAGCACCCACTCGTAGTCGCGGGGGCGCTCGGTGCCCAGCAGCGCGAAGGTGAGGTTGGTCAGGCGCTCAATCACCGCGCTATCCGTCGCCATACATCCTCCCACTAGTGTCGGAGACCACATTACGCGCGGACGCGCGCATATAGTCGATGAGCGCGTCCACCTGCGCACCCGCCTCTCCCCCGGCGGCGAAGGGATCCGTCAGCTCCACCGTGCGCGGCTCGGGGTGGTTGACCTTGAGGTGCACCCAGTCGACGTTCGTCGACGCCCCCGTTGCGCGCGCCGCAGCCAAAAACGCGCCCCGCAGCGCCGCGCGCGTCGTCGTCGGCGCGTCCGTGGCGGCCGCCTCGATGGCGTCGTCGGTGGTCCAGCGCTCCACTAGGCCCTTGCTCTGGAGGAGGTAGAACAGGCCGCGGCTGCGCCGGATGTCGTGGTAGGCCAAGTCGATGTGCGCGAGCTTCGGGTGGTCCCAGCCGCAGCCGAGGCGCTGCCTGAACTGGTCCAGCAGCTTCCGTTTGATCACCCAGTCGATCTCGCGGTCCACCGAGCTGAAGTCCTGCGTTTCGACGGCCTCCACCGCGCGCCCCCACAAGTCGACCACGCGCGCCATCTCCTCGTTGGACGTTCCCTCGTCGGGCCGCCGCGTGAGCCAGGAGCGCGCGGCGTCGAGAAGCTGGGCCTGGACCTCGAGGGCGGTGACGGTGCCGCCGTCCTTGAGCCGCAGTGGGGTCTGCCCGGTCGGGTCGGCGGCGATGGGGCGGATGTGCTCGATGGGGTTGTCCAGCTCGAAGCGCGGCATGTCGACACCGGCCTCGAGCATCTCGATGATCAGCAGCGTGGAGCCGATCTTGAGGGCGAAGGTGGGCTCGGCCATGGAGGAGTCGCCGACGATGACGTGCATGCGCCGGAAGCGGCGGGAATCGCCGTGGGGCTCGTCGCGGGTGTTGATGATGGGCCGCGTGCGCGTCGTGGAGCTGGACACGCCCTCCCACACCTGGTCGGCGCGCTGGGAGATGAGGAAGCGCCCCTTCTTGATCAGCCCCGCCCCGCAGATCAGCTGCCTGGTGATCATGTGCGGCAGCAGCTGCAGCGAAAAGGGTTTGAGGGCGAGCTCGCGGCTGATCAGGTAGTTCTCGTGCGCGCCGTAGGAGTTCCCGCGCGAATCGACGTTGTTCTTGAACAAGTAGACCTCGCCGCCGATGCCGTCGGCCGCCAGCGCGGCCTCGGCTTGGCGCGAGAGCCGGTCGAAAATGAGCTCGCCCGCCTTGTCGCTGTTGAGCAGCTGGGTGATGGAGTCGCACTCCGCGGTGGCGTACTCGGGGTGCGCACCCACATCGAGGTAGAGCCGCGAGGCGTTGTCCAGAAAGATGTTCGAGCTGCGGTGCGCGGATACGACCGGCCGGAACAGGTAGCGGGCGACCTCCTCGGGGCTGAGCACCGGGGAGCCGTCGCGGAACGCGGTGACCCCGAACTCGGTCTCCACCCCCATGATCCGGCGGGCGTACACGGCCTACTGCCCGCCTTTTTGCACGTAGGAGCGCACGAACTCCTCGGTGTTGCTGTCCAGCAGCGCGTCGATCTCGTCGAGGAGGTCGTCGGTGCCGGTGGTGTTCAGCTGGGCCTGGCCGCCGTCGACCTGCTCGTCCGGGTCGTGCGGATCGCCGTTGCCGCCTTGAATTTGCTGCTGTGCCATGGTGAAAGTTTAGCCCTTACGCCTCTCCAACATGTCGATGAGCTCGTCGACGTCGCGGGCGCGCCGCATGATCTCGCCGACGTCAGCGCGGGTGAACGCGTCGACGTCGTCAATGCGGATCTTGCGGGGGCCGGTGCGCGTGTCCAGCAGCACGGCCTGCCAGTTGGAGGCCAGGACCTTCTCGCCGAAGGTTGTGCTCACGGCCCCGCGGAAGTAGGCGCGGGTGTCCTCCGGTGGCGTCTCGGCGGCGACCCGGATGGCGTCGGCGTCGACAAGCGTGCGCATCCTGCCCGAGCGCACGAGGGCGTGGTGCAGGGACGAGGAGGGATCGATATCCGCGTACTGCAGGTCAACTGCCTTGAGTTTCGGGTCCGCGATGTCCACCCCGCGTTTCTGGCACGCGCGGATCAGCGCCCACTTCGCGGTCCAATCGAGCCGGTCCGCTGTTGTGAGGGGGTCGGGCTCGAGGTCGTCGAGAAGCTCGCCCCACAGCTCGAGCACCTGCTTATCGACGCTCCCCTGTCCACGCACCCTCTCCCGGTAGGCACGCAGGATCTCGATGGCCGTGGCACTGCGTCCGCTCACGAGCTGGAGTTCATGGGTGCAGGTCGGGTCGTGCGAGACCGCCTTGATCTCCGCGACCGGGTCCGCAATCTCCAGATCGGAGAAGTCGACGTCGTCCTCGATGGCGTCGAGGACGAGAGAGGTCATGCCGAGTTTGAGGAAGGTAGAGTACTGGCTCATGTTGGCGTCGCCCACGATGACGTGGAGGCGCCGGAAGCGCGTCTCGTCGGCGTGAGGCTCGTCGCGGGTGTTGACGATGCCGCGGTTGAGCGTCGTCTCCAGGCTGACCCTCTGCTCGAAGTAGTCGGCGCGCTGGGAGATCTGGAACCCTTCGCGCTCTCCGTCCTGGCCGATGCCGACGCGGCCGGCGCCGATGAGGACTTGGCGGGTGACGAAGAACGGGATCAGCGCCTGCGACAGACGGGTGAAATCCGTGTGCCGGGAGTACTGGTAGTTCTCGTGGCTGCCGTAGGAGGCCCCCTTGCCGTCGACGTTGTTCTTGTAGAACTTCAGCGGCGGGCACGGCTCCTTGTCCTTGAGCACGCTCACGCCCTGCCGGTACAGCTCCGCGATGTTGGCGGCGGCCTGGTTGAGGACGACGTCGCCGGCGGCGTCGTAAAGCATGGCGTCGAAGGCGTTGGAGACCTCCGGCGAGGAGTACTCGGGGTGAGCGTGGTCGACGTAGAAGCGCGCGCCGTTGGAGGTGACCACGTTGGCCACGCCCAGCGCGTTCGCGTCGACGACGGGGACGGTGCGGTAGCGGCGCAGGTCGAACCCGCGGGCATCCTTCAGCGGGTGCTCGTCCTCGTAGTCCCAGCGAGCCCTAGCGCCGGTGTGCACCGCCGCGTAGGCGACCACCGCGTGGGTGGAGGTGACGATCGGGCTCAGCGTCGGATCGTCCGGGGAGGTGATGCCGTATTCGGTTTCGGTACCCATAAAACGCGCCATGGGTACGAACCTACCGGGTCAGTTTCCCGAGGAAGTGCGCGTGGATGGTCGTGTCCCCCGTCAGCTCCGGGTGGAAGCTCACCGCGAGCGCCGACGGCGTTTCGACGCCCACGACACGCTCCCCTTTCTTCGCGACGACGTCGACGCCGTCGCCCACCGCCACCACCTCCGGGGCGCGGATGTAGGCGGCCTCGACCGGGCCGAAGGCGGTGTCGATGCGCTCGACGGCGCTGTTGACCTGCCGGCCGAAGGCGTTTCGCCGCACCCGCATGTCGATCACCCCGAGGCTGCGCTGGCCGGGAGCGCGGTCCTCGATCTCCGTTGCCAGCGTGATCAGTCCCGCGCAGGTGCCCAGCACAGGCAGGCCCTGTGTGAGTGCTGCCCGCAGGGGCTCGAACAGGCCGAAGGTACGCAGGAGCCTGTCGATGGTCGACGATTCCCCTCCGGGGATTACCACCCCATCGATCCCGTCGAGCTGGCCGGCGCGGCGCAGTAGGACCGTGCGCGCCCCGAGCGCCTCCAGCATCCGTTCGTGCTCGCGCACTCCGCCCTGCAGCGCGAGGACGCCTACCGTCACCATCCGCGCTCGGCGAGCCGGTGCGGAGCGGGCAGGTCAGCGACGTTGATGCCCACCATCGCCTCCCCCAGCCCGCGGGATGCCTCCGTGACGGCTTCGATGTCGTCCCACGCCGCCGTTGCCTTCACGATCGCCGCCGCGCGCGCCGCCGGGTCGCCGGACTTGAAGATTCCCGAGCCAACGAACACGCCGTCCGCCCCGAGCTGCATCATGAGCGCGGCGTCGGCGGGGGTGGCAACGCCTCCCGCCGTGAAAAGCACGACGGGTAGCTCCCCTCGCTCCGCCACCTGTGCCACGAGCTCGTAGGGCGCCTGCAGCTCCTTCGCGGCGACGTAGAGTTCGTCGCGGTTGGAGTTCCACAGCGCTTGCAGCCTGGCGATCTCGGACGTGATGGTGCGGATGTGCTTGGTCGCCTCGGAGACGTCCCCGGTACCGGCCTCCCCTTTCGAGCGGATCATGGCCGCGCCCTCGGTGATGCGCCGCAACGCCTCGCCCAGGTTCGTCGCCCCGCACACGAACGGGACGGTGAACGGCCGCTTGTCAATGTGGTTGACGTAGTCGGCGGGGCTTAAGACCTCGGACTCGTCGATGTAGTCCACCCCGAGGTGCTCCAGGATGCGCGCCTCCACCACGTGTCCGATGCGGGCCTTGGCCATGACGGGGATATCGACTGCCTCGGTGATGGCTTCGATCAGATCCGGGTCGGACATGCGCGCCACGCCGCCCTGGGCCCGGATGTCCGCCGGCACCCTTTCCAGCGCCATGACGGCGACGGCGCCCGCGTCCTCGGCGATGCGTGCCTGCTCCGGGGTCACGACGTCCATGATCACCCCGCCCTTGAGCATCTGGGCGAGTCCGGATTTCACTGTTGCGTCGGGTGCGTTCGTTTCAGTCATGCGTTCCATCCTGCTCGCCATACTGGTAGATTCCTAGATCCACTTACCTACCGATTCTTTGGACCAGTTATGTTCGCCGTCGACCGCTCGCTGCCCACCTCGCTCCCCGCCCAGATTGTCTCCGGCATGCGCGGGCTCGTCGCCGCAGGCGAGCTCACCGGTGGCGACCGCGTGCCCTCGACGCGCGAGCTCGCCCGCCAGCTGGGTGTTTCCCGGGGCAGCGTCGTCACCGCCTACGACCAGCTCCTTTCCGAGGGCGTGCTCTTGTCCGCCCAGGGTGCACCTACCGTCGTGCACCCTGACCTGCCCCGCGTGTCGCCCCCGCCTCCGCCCGTCGCGGCCGCGCCCCATCCCGCGGCCCACCGAGCCCTCTCCCTGCGGCCTTCGTCCGGCCACCCCGGCACCATCCCGCCCGCCGCGTGGCGAAGCGCGTGGCGGGAAGCCGCGGCCATGCCCGCCCAGCCGGCCGACAAGTCGGGGCAGGCCGCGCTGCGCCGCGCCATCGCCGGACATTTGCGCCTGGCCCGCGGCCTGGCGGTCAGCGCCGACAACGTTCTGGTTACGGGCGGTTCCCGCGAGGGGTTGCTCCTGATTCTCATGTCCCTCGGGCGCGACCTGCGGATCGGCGTGGAGGACCCAGGGCACCCGGGACTGCGCAGTGTCATCCCGCTGGCCGGGCACACCCCGGTCACCTGCGAAACCGACGAGCTCGGTATTGACGTCGCGTCTCTGCCGGGGGACCTGGATGCCGTGCTGGTCACTCCGTCCCACCTGTACCCTCTCGGCGCGTCCATGCCGGCGAGTCGCCGCCTCGCCCTGCTTGAGTGGGCGGCGACGAACGGAGTCACCGTCATTGAGGACGACTTCAACAGCGAACTACGCCACCGCGTTTCCCCTCTCCCGACCCTGGGAATGCTCGCGTCGGAGGCGAGTGTGATCACCCTGGGCACGTTCTCAACGTTGCTGAGCACGCAGCTCAACGCCGGCTATGTCGTCGCGGACGCCGTGATAGCGCAGGCCCTCCGGGCGACGCGACAGACGCTCGGCATGCCGGTCTCCCCTGTCACTCAGCACGCTATCGCCCATCTGCTCGAGGGTGGTTTCGTTCGCCGCAACACCAGGGTCGTGCACAAGAAACTCACCGACCGCATGGATCGGCTTCGCGACGCCGTCGTCCCGGCGCTCGAGGCATCGGGGGCCCTGATCACCCTGGGCCAGGACTGCCTCGGGGCAGACATCGTGGCTGCGTTTCCGACGTCGGATGCGCAGGAGCAATTCGTCGGCCTTCTCGCTCGCCGGGAAATCGAAGTTGGGCGGGCAGGGCCTGACCTGCTGCTCAGTTTCGGCCACCTCAGTGACGACGATTTCGGCCGTGCCGTACGAATTCTCACCGGCCTCACGCCCACTCGGCCTCGTTGAACTCGTGCAGGGTCAGCGCGTTGTCGTTCCGAACCGGGAGGCCCCGGTCGCGGCTGACGAAGCGGGACCCGTCCGGGAAGACGAAGTGAATGTCTCCGGAGTCCTTCAGGATCTTCACGAACCCGTCGCTGACCATACTGTGGCATGCGGAACAAAGTGGCAGCAAGTTTTCGAGATCGGTCGGCCCTCCATCGGCCCACTCATGAATATGGTGCATTTCCATGAACCGCGTGTGCGTGCATCCCGGCATCGCGCACGTACCGCGCCACATCAGCATCAACGCGTTTACCTGCGATTCGTTGGCCAGGCGGAAAGATCGGCCTGTATTGAGTAACAGTCCTTCCGAGTCCACCCTGTTGACCCGGTAGGAGGCGTTGCTTAGGAAATTCTCCACGGCCGCGGACGGCGCGCCGGGGTTGTTTGGCAGATAAGCGCGGCCATCCGTTGTCATCACGATATTGACGTGCGCGCCCGGTGAGCGCAGCGGATTTCTAGGCTGAGTCAGCGCGATGTTTACTATTCCCATAAAGGCGCTGAGCAGGGCTTCTCCCAGTGGCAACCCGAAACCGGAGCACCCTGAACTGCTTCTCGTGCGCCTGTCGATTTCACTGTCGACCTTCGCCTCGTCCAGCGCGCCGTCACCCCCTTCCAATTCGTCCCAATCGACGTCGTGCCATGCCAGCTCCCCGACCTTCAGCGCCGCCATCACCCGGGCGCCTTCTGCGGCATTGAAATCCGCCCATAACCCGATGCGTCCGTCGTCACGTGCTTTCAAGCGCACGTAAGACTTCCGCCCTCTCGGCCCATCGCCGCTGCGGAACTTAAGTAACGCGAGCTCAAGTTCGTGATAGGTCATGCCGACCGCCAACTCAACGAGCTCTTCCTCTGTGGCGGCGGTCAGATGCGGTAGAAGGAGGCGCACCTTCGAGTAGTTGAGGCGGCCCTCCAGAAACGCATCCGCCAGGCGAGAGAAGGTGTCAAGGGTGCGTGCCACCTTGACGTACTCGTGCGCCGAGGAGTTCGGCAGCGACAGGCTGCGAATCATCCACATTGCGGTCGAGCTGGAGCCAAAACGTGCGGCCAGGTTCAACGAATCAAACAGCGCGATCGCCATAAGTACTTCGGCCTTCTTGCGTGTGAAAGTTCCGAAACCCTCTTCGATAAAACGAGCGATGTCCGCGTGCAATGCGTTCCTGTTACCTAGTCTTTCATCCTCGATCCTCATGTTAACCCCCGTTAGATTAGATTGTGTGTGCGATTTTATGGGCATGTTAACACTTGGTCTGGACATGTGCTCTGACCTGCGGAGATGGGGGTTTATATAGCTTTCAAAAAGGGCTCCATAAGTCCGCATTGCGGACTTTTTGACCAGACACTCGCCCGTACTCAGGTGGCACCGGGAGTCCGCATTGCGGACTTTTCCAACCGGACGGGCACCGTGCATCTCGTTGGCGATCGAATGGCACCGGGACTCCGCATTGCGGACTTTTCCGCCCGAGCGACTCGACCCACCGCCCCGGCCGCCGGGCTCAGCCGAGCACTTCGGCGGAGATCACGCGGCGGCCCTGGCGCCCGGTGATGCGCGCCCACTCGTCGGGGTTCGCTGTGTTTGGCAGGTCCTCGTTCTCGTCCTGCTCTGCGCGCACGGCTGCGCGCAGGTGCTCGGCGCTCACGCCGCTTGTCGACGCCTCCGAGATGTGGTCCTTGATAGCCAACTTCTTTGCTCTGTCGACGATGTTGGCGATCATGGCGCCGGAGATGAAATCGGAGTAGTGGAGCACCTCGGTGGAGCCGTCGACAAGCTCGAGGCGGACGAAGGGGCGGGGGGCGAAGAGGGCGTCCACGGCGGCGTCGATAAGCGACGCGATCGGCTCGGCGTGCGGGACCCGTTCGGTGAGGTGACGGGCGAAGATGTCTTTGGCCTCGTCGCGGTTGGGTCGCGAGACCCGGATTTTGATGTCGAGGCGGCCCGGGCGCAGGATCGCGGGGTCGATGAGCTCCTCGCGGTTGGTGGCGCCGATGACAATGACGTTGGCAATCCCCTCGACGCCGTCGATTTCGGTGAGCAGCTGCGGCACGACCGTCGTTTCCATGTCGGAGGACACCCCCGAGCCGCGGGTGCGGAAGATCGATTCCATCTCGTCGAAGAACACGATGACGGGACGGCCGTCGGAGGCGAGCTCGCGGGCACGCTCGAAGATCAGGCGGATGCGGCGCTCTGTCTCGCCCACGAACTTGTTCAGCAGCTCGGGGCCCTTGACGTTGATGAAGTGGGCGGACCCGCCGTCGCCGATGCGGCTGGAGAGAGAATTGGCCACGGCCTTCGCAATGAGGGTCTTCCCGCATCCGGGAGGCCCGTAGAGAAGCAGGCCCTTCGGCGGGGCGAGGTCGTACGCGCGGTAGAGCTCCGGGTGGGCGAACGGCAGCTCGACGGAGTCCTGGATTGTCTCGATCTGCGACGCGAGCCCGCCGATGTCGTCGTAGGTGACGTCGGGGACCTCCTCGAGGGAGAGCTGGTTGACCTCGGTTTTGGGTACGCGCTCGTAGGCGAAGCCGACGCGGGGATCGTAGAGGAGCGTGTCGCCGGAGCGAGCGGTGGACAGCAGTGGCTGGGCCAAGTGCACGAGTGATTCGGCGCCCTGCTGGTCCGCGACGACGGCGCGGTCAGTGCCGATGCGCTCCACCATCGTGCCCAGCTGGCCGGAAGTGTCGAAACCGCAGGCCTCCACAATGATCGTCCCGTCGCCGAGGCGCACGAGGGTGCCGGGGACGAGTGAGCCGGGAGCCACGTTCGGCGAGACCTTCACGCGCATGCGGCGGCCCGAGGTGAATATCTCGGCCTCCATCCCCTTGCGGGAACCGGAGAGGTAGACGCCGTAGGGGTTGGCGGGCTCCTCCAATGCCTCAAGCTGGGCGTAGAGGTCGTTGAGCTTGTCCCGCGACGCTTTGAGCAGCTCGGCGAGCTGCTTGTTGCGCGCGCCCATCGCCTGGTTTTCGCGCTTCAGCTCGCGGATCTCGGGCCCGAAGGCGTCATCCTCTATTCCGTGTCCAGCCATAAACACACCCTACCGGCGGGCTTTGCGCTGGGGGCGCGGCGGCGTGACGCCGTCGGCAAGCCTGCGCGTCCACACCAAAAAGGCCGTGTGGGCGTTCATGCGGTGCTCCGGGCGGGTGGCCAGGCCCTCGACCTTCCACTCGCGCAGAAGCGTTTCCCACGCGCGCGGCTCCGTGAAACACTTCGCCCCGCGGATCGCCTCCATGATGTTCATCAGCTGCGGAACGGTGGCCACGTACGTCATGAACACCCCGCCCGGGATGAGCAGATCCTTGACCGTGTCTACGAACAGCCACGGCTCCACCATGTCCAAGATGATGCGGTCCACCGGCCCGCCGAGGTCGTCGCGGGTGATCTCGCCGAAGTCCCCCAGGCGAGGCTGCCACCAGTCGGGCTCTGTGCCGAAATAGTCGCGGACGTTGTCGCGGGCGAACGCGAAGTGGTCCTCGCGGATTTCGTAGGAGAACACCGTGCCCTCGGGCCCGACCGCGCGGAGTAGGGACATCGACAGCGCGCCGGAGCCGGCGCCGGCCTCCAAGACGCGCGCGCCCATGAAAATGTCGCCCTCGACAAGGATCTGGGCGGCGTCCTTCGGGTAGATCACCGCCGCGCCGCGCGGCATGGACAAGACGTGGTCGACCAGCAGATGGCGGAAGCACAGGAAGTCGGAGCCCAGGGAGCTCTTGACCACGCTCCCCTCGTCGGCGCCGATGATGTCGTCGTGCGCGACGATGCCCTTGTGGGTGTGGAACTGCCCGCCGGGGGTGAGCTCGACGGTGAAATGGCGGCGTTTCGCGTCGGTGAGCTGGACTTTATCTCCGGCTTGGAAGGGTCCCGAATACATGGGCTAAGTATGCCCCAGCGCCCGCGCCAGGCGGAAACTGGCTCCTGTTGCGCACCTGGGAGGGGGATGGTAAAAAAGTGGGCGAGGCGCAGGGAAAAATTAAGCAGCGCAGTATGGCGCTGTTGGTCACACTGTTATCAGCGTCCGCCGCCTCCGGGGGGAAGGCGGCGGACGGGCAGCTAACGGCCCCGCAAGAACGCGGACAGCGCCTCCACGAACCACACCATGTCGCGCACCCCGGCCTGCTCGCGGACGGAATGCATCGACAACAGCGGAACACCCACATCCACCGTCGGAATGCCCAGCCGCGTCGAGGTGATAGGGCCGATCGTGGACCCGCACGGCACCGCGTTGTGGCTCACGAACGTCTGGACCGGCACCTGGGCCGCCCGGCACGAGGCGATCCATTCGGCCTGCGTCACCGCGTTGGAGGCGTAGCGCTGGTTCGCGTTGACCTTCAACACCGGCCCGTGGTTGAGCAGCGGGCGGTGCGTCGGATCGTGTTTGCCCGGGTAGTTCGGGTGCACGCTGTGCGCCGCGTCGGCGGACACCGCGAGCGAGTCCGCGTAGAAGCTGACCGGGTCGCCCACGTGCGCTGACAGACGGGCTAGGAGGCGCTCGAGGAGCGCGCCGCCGGCACCCTCCACCGACGCGGAGCCGACCTCCTCGTGGTTGAACGCCGCGAGCACCAGGATGTCGCTGGCCGCCTCCTGCGCCGCGAGCATCGCCTGGGTGCTCGCCCACACGCTCGAAAGGTTGTCCAGTCTCGCCGACATGACGGACTCCCCCACCACGGCGCTCGGCTGCGCGTCCGCCGCGACAACCTCGTGGGCGAGCACGTCGCCCGGCTCCACGCCGGCCGCCCGGGCGACGAGTGTGGAAACATCCTCGTCGACGGCGAGTACCGGCTGCAGGTGCACCTGCTTGTCTATCTCCACGGAGTCGCTGCGGGACAGGTGGATGGCCAGGCTGGGCACCCTGGCAATTGCGTCTGTGCGCACGAGGCGCTGCGAACCGTCGGCACAGACCACCCGCCCCGCGAAGCGCAGATCGCGGTCGAACCAGGTGGAGAGAATAGGGCCGCCGTAGACCTCTACCGCGGCCTGGCGGAAACCCTCACGCGCAAAGTCCGGGTCGGGTTTGAGCATCAGGCTCGGCGAGTCCGTGTGGGAGCCCACGATGCGCACCCGCGGGTTGGGGTTCTCCGGCATCCACCACGCCAGCACCGCCCCGCCGGTGACTGTCACGTGGCCGCCGGGGGTGAGGTCGGTGTCGCGGGCGTAGCCGGCGTCGGCAAGCATGGCGGCGACGTTGGCCGCGGCGTGGAAGGCGGACGGGCTGGCGTCGAGGAAGGAGAGGAACTCCGCGATAGTCGGGTGTGTCATGCCCCCACTCTAAGATGTGGTGCATCATGACTCCACCGACCGCACTGACCCCACAGACCGCACAGCCCCCACGGCCGATCGCCCTATCCCCCTCCCGCGCCTCCGACTACAAGCAGTGCCCGCTGCTCTACCGGCTGCGCGCGATCGACCGCCTCCCCGAGCCGAAGACCGAGGCGCGGGTCAAAGGCACGCTTGTGCACGCCGTGCTCGAGGAGATGCACGGCTGGGAGCGAGGGGAACGCACCTACCCCGCCGCCGTGAAGCGCATCGTGCCGTGCTGGGAACGCCTGGTCGAGGAGGACCCGAGCGTCGAGGAGCCGATCGCGGACCGCCAGCAGTTGTTCATCGACGCCAGGGCGCTCATCCGCGGTTACTTCCACATGGAAAACCCGCTCGGCTTCGACTCCGCGAAGCAGGAGATGCGTGTCGACGGCGTGCTGCCGAACGGCGTGCCCGTGCGCGGGTTCATCGACCGCGTCGATGTCGCCCCCACCGGCGAGGTCCGCGTCGTGGACTACAAAACGGGCAAGAAGCCGCTTCCGCGCTACTCCGGGGACGCGCAGTTCCAGATGCGTTTCTACGCGCTGGTGTACTGGCGGTTCTTCGGCACAATCCCGGCGCAGCTGAGGCTGATGTACCTCAAGGTGATCGACTCGATGATCCTCACCCCGTCACGCGAGGAGCTGGAGTACTTCGAACGAGACCTCGGCGAGCTCTGGGCGAAGATCGAGGCCGACGGCCGCAGCGGCCAGTTCCGCCCCCAGACCTCGAAGCTGTGCGGCTGGTGCCCATTCCAATCTCTGTGCCCGGCGTTCGGCGGGACCCCGCCCGCCTACCCGGGCTGGCCGGGCACGTACTAAAACAGTCCCGAAATCACCCCGTCGCCGTCGATGTCGATACCGTTCGCCGCCGGTTTCTTCGGCAGGCCGGGCATGGTCATGACGTCGCCGGTCAGCGCGAGGATGAAGCCGGCGCCGGTGCGCGGTATGAGGCTGCGCACGTGCAGGGTGTGATCTTCCGGCGCGCCGAGGGCGGCCGGGTCGTCCGAAAACGAGTACTGGGTCTTGGAGATGCACACCGGCAGCGTGTCGAACCCGCTGGCTTTCAGCGAGGCGAGGTCGCGCTGCGCGGCGGTGGAGTACTCCACGTCGCGCGCACGGTAGATCTCCCGCGCAATCGTCGCAATCGAATGCTCCACGCCCTGCTCCGGGTCGTACAGGGGCGCGGACGTGTTTTCCGTGAGGGTGCCCATGAGCACGTCGGCGAGCTCAGATGCGCCCGCGCCGCCCTGCGCCCACACGTCGGCCTCCGCCAACGCGATGCCGCGCTGGCCCGCCCAGTCACACAGGAACGCGCGCTCCGCCTCCGCGTCGCTGGCGAACCGGTTCAGCGCCACCACCGGGGTGACCCCGAACTTGCGCACATTTTCTACGTGCCGCTCGAGGTTGACCACGCCGCGCTCAAGGGCTCCCAGGTCTTCCTCGCTCGTCCGGTCCTTCGGTACCCCGCCGTTGTATTTCAACGAGCGGATCGTCGCCACGATCACGGCGCCCGCGACGTCGAGGCCGCCGTAGCGCGCCTTAATATCGAAGAACTTCTCGGCGCCCAGGTCGGAGCCGAAGCCGGCCTCGGTGAGAACAACGTCCCCGACCATCTGTGCCGCGCGGGTGGCGATGATCGTGTTGCAGCCGTGGGCGATGTTGGCGAAAGGGCCGCCGTGGATGAACGCGGGGGTGCCGCCGAGCGTCTGCACCAGGTTCGGGTTGATGGCGTCCTTCAGAAGCGCGGCCATCGCCCCCTGGGCGCCCAGGTCCGCCGCGGTGACGGGCTGCTTGTCAAAGTTCAGGCCGACGGTGATGCGCCCGAGCTTTTCCTTGAGGTCCGCGCGGTCCTGGGCGAGGCCGAGAACGGCCATGATTTCGGAGGCGGCGGTGATGGTGAACCCGCTCTGGGCAGGCATGCCGTCGGCCGGCCCGCCGAGGCCGGTGACCACGGTGCGCAGCGAACGGTCGTTGACATCGAGGCAGCGCTGCCAGGTGACCCGGCGCGGGTCGATCCCCAGTTCGTTGCCCTGGTGGATGTGATTGTCCACCAGGGCAGCGAGCGTGTTATTGGCCGACGTGATGGCGTGGAAGTCGCCCGTGAAGTGCAGGTTGATGTCCTCCATCGGCACGACCTGGGAGTAGCCGCCGCCGGCCGCGCCGCCCTTGATGCCCATGACCGGGCCCAGAGACGGCTCGCGCAGGGCCGCGACGGCTCTGGTTCCGCGCGCCGACAGGGCGTCGGCAAGCCCGATGAGCACCGTCGACTTGCCTTCGCCCGCGGGCGTCGGCGAGATGCCGGTGACGAGGACGACCTTGCCCTTCGCCTCGCCCGCGGAGGGCAGCTTCGACATGTCCACCTTCGCCATGTACGAGCCGTAGGGAATGAGCGCCTCGTCGGGGATGCCGGCGCCAGACGCTTTGTCCGTGATGGGTTTGAGGGTGTGGGCTTGAGCGATAGCGACGTCTGTGTTCATACCGACTACGGTACAAGCGTCCCGATTCCGTACCCGAGGAGCACGGACACCGTGATGCAGATGACGCCCGGAACGATGAACGGGTGGTCAAAGACGTATTTGCCGATACGGGTCGAGCCCGTGTCGTCCATCTCCACCGCGGCGAGAAGGGTGGGGTACGTCGGAAGCACGAACAGCGCGGAGACCGCGGGGAACGCGGCGACGGCCGTCAGCGGGCTCACCCCGATAGCGAGCGCGGCCGGCATGAGGGCCTTGGTGGTCGCGGCCTGGGAGTACAGCAGCGAGGCCGCGAAGAACAGCACCACGGCCAGCAGCCACGGCTGGGCCTGGAGCACGGACCCGGAAACGGCCTTGATGTCCTCGATGTAGTGGTTGATAAACGTCGTGCCAAGCCACGCCACGCCGAGGACGCACACCGACGCGGACATCCCGGAGCGGAACACCTGGGTGCCCAGGATCTCCACAGCGCGGCTGCGTGCGACGAGCAAGATGATCGTGGCGGTGGTGAGCATAATCGCCATGATCGCCTCGTTGCGCGGGACGGTCGGCTCGGCGACCAGCCCCACCTGCTCCGAGATGAGCGTGGCGTAGATGATCACCGCGACGATGGCCGCGACAAAGATCCCGACGGACGCCCGGGCGCCGCGTGGGGCACTGTAGGCGGACTGCGCGTCCGGGACACTCACCTCGCCCGCCGCCCTGCGCTCCAGGTAGACGGGGTCTGAGTGCAGTTCCTTACCCAGCCGGTTCGCCACCCAGGCGGTGGGGAAAATCGCGAGGAACGTCGCCGGGATCATGACCGCCAAAAGCTGCAGGTAGCCCACCCCGAGCGGCTCCACGATCGAGGCCATGAACACGACGGCGGCGGAGATGGGGGAAGCGACGATGGCCATTTGCGAGGCAATGACCGCGACGGAGAGCGGGCGCGACGGGCGCACGTCGCCTTCCTTGGAAACCTCGACGATGACCGGCAGCGTCGAAAAGGCGGTGTGGCCGGTTCCCGCCAGCGTTGTCATCAGCCACGTGACAATCGGGGCGTAGTACGTGATGCGCCGAGGGTTGCGCCTAAGGAACTTCTCCGCGAGGTAGACGAGGTAGTCCATGCCGCCCGCCAGCTGCATCGCGGAGATCGCGGCGATGACGCACATGATGATGCCGATGACGTCAAACGGGATGTCCTCGGCCGTGACGGTCATGCCGGTTACCCCGAGCAGCAAGACGCCCAGGCCGCCGGCGAAACCGATGGCGATGGAACCCATCCGGGCGCCGAGAACGATGGCGCCCAGCAGTATGAGGATGTGGACCGCGAGCAACAAGCGGCCCTATGCCTCCGCGTCGTCGAGGTAGAGCTTGCCTCGGAACTCGGGGTGCATGAGGTTCTGTTTGCTCAACGCCCGGTCGAGCTCCTCTTCGGAGAGCAGCCCCTTTTCCAGAACGATTTCTCTCACGCCCCGCCCGGTACGCGCGGCCTCCTTGCCCACCAAGTCGCCGTTGTGGTGGCCGATGAGCGGGTTGAGGTAGGTGATGATGCCGATGGAGTTTGCCACATAGCCCTCGCACACCTCTCGGTTGGCGGTGATACCCGTGACGCACTTCTCCCGCAGCGTCGCCGCGGCGTTGGTGAGCAGCTTGACGGAACCGAACAGCGACTGCGCGATCACCGGCTCCATCACGTTGAGCTGCAACTGGCCGGCCTCGGCGGCCATGGAAACCGTGACGTCGTTACCGAACACCTTGAAGCACACCTGGTTGACCACCTCGGGGATGACGGGGTTGACCTTCGCGGGCATTATCGACGACCCGGCCTGGCGCTCCGGCAGGTTGATCTCGTTGAGTCCCGCTCGCGGCCCGGAGGACAGCAGGCGCAGATCGTTGCAGATCTTGGACAGCTTCATGGCCGCCCGCTTGATCGCGGAGTGCATCATCACGTACCCGCCGGTGTCCGAGGTGGCCTCGATGAGGTCGGGCGAGGCCTGGATGTCGAGCCCGGTGACTTCGCGCAGCGCGGCGACAGCCTGGTCGCGGTAGCCGCTCGGGGTGTTGATGCCGGTGCCGATGGCGGTGGCTCCGAGGTTGATCTCCAGCAGCGCGTTCGCCGCGGTCGAGATGGTGCGCTGCTCCTCGGCCAGGTTGGCGCCGAAGGCGGTGAACTCCTGGCCCAGGGTCATGGGCACGGCGTCCTGCAGCTGGGTACGGCCCATCTTCAGGATGTCGTTGAATTCGTCTCCCTTCGCGCGGAGCGCCTTTTGCAGCTCGTCGAGCTGCGTGAGCAGGCCCTGGACCGAGTAGTAGAGCCCGAGGCGGAAACCGGTGGGGTACGCGTCGTTGGTGGACTGCGACATGTTGACGTCGTCGTTGGGGTTAATGACGTCGTAGGAGCCCTTGTCTTTGCCGAGGTACTCGAGCGCGAGATTGGCGACGACCTCGTTGACGTTCATGTTCACGGACGTGCCGGCGCCGCCCTGGTAGACATCCACGGGGAATTGATCGAGGCACCGGCCGTTGACGATGATCTCGTCACAGGCCCACATGATTGCCTCCGCTTTGGACTTCGGCAGGACGTGGAGGCGTCGATTAGCAAGCGCCGCCGCCTTCTTCACCTGCACCATGCCGCGGATGAAATCGGGGAGATCATTGATCTTGGTTCCCGAGATGCGGAAATTGTCCACCGCCCTCAGCGTGTGTACTCCGTAGTACACGTCGGAGGGCACTTCCAGGGTTCCGAGAAGGTCTTCTTCGATTCGAGTCGCCATGCCCGCCAGCATACGCAGGACCCGGCGCCTAGAGCCTGGCGATTCGCAGCTCTGTGGCCAAAATCCCCTCCGCGCCCACGGCCGCGAGCTGATCCATCGTCTGGTTCGCCTTCTTGCGCGGCACCATCGCGCGCACCGCGACCCAGCCGTCGCGCGAGAGCGGCGACACCGTCGGCCCGGTGATGCCGGGGGTGATGGCGGCGGCCGCGTCGAGGTGCTCGCGGGCGATGTTGTAGTCCACCATGAGGAAGTTCTGCGCGTTGAGGATGCCGCGGATGCGCTCGAGGAGCACGTCGTGCTCGGGGCCTCCCGCGTTGCCGCGGCGGCGGATCACCACGGCCTCGCTGCCGACGATGGGCTCGCCGAAGGGAGCGAGGCCCTGCTGCCGCAGCGTCGCGCCCGTGGACACGACGTCCGCGATGGCGTCGGCCACGCCGAGCTTGATGGCGATCTCGACGGCCCCGTCAAGGCGGATCACCTCGGCGGGAACGATGGACCGCTCGGCGAGGTAGTCGGTGACAAGGTGCGGGTACGAGGTGGCGATGCGTGCGCCCGCCAGATCCTCCACCGCCCACTGCTGCCCCGCCGGGGCGGCGAAGCGGAAAGTGGACGAGCCGAACCCTAGCGACATGACTTCCTCGACATTGGCGCGCGAGTCCGCGGCGAGATCGCGGCCGGTGATGCCCAAGTCGAGGTGGCCCTGCGCCACGTAGATCGCGATATCCTTCGGGCGCAGGAAGTAGAACTCGACGCCGTTGTCCTCGTCGATGACGTTGAGCGCCTTGTTCACCCCACGCCCCTTGTATCCGGCTTCGCGCAGAACCTCGACCGCCTTCTCGGACAGTGAGCCCTTGTTGGGCACAGCAACCTTGATCATGGTTCTCCCTTTAGAGGTACTTGTACACGTCGTCCAAGGTGAGGCCGCGCTTGAGCATCATCACCTGCGTCCAGTAGAGCAGCTGGCTCATTTCCTCGGCGAGCTCCACGTCGGACTGGTATTCGGCGGCGATCCACACCTCGCCCGCCTCCTCGATGATCTTCTTGCCGATGTAATGCTCGCCGCTGTCCAGCGCCTTCACGGTCCCGGAGCCGGCGGGCCGGGAGGCGGCTTTGTCGGAGAGCTCGGCAAACAGTTCATCGAAGTTTTTCACGGTATCCAACTCTATCGCACTCTAAGCGTTGGCAAGATCCGCGTACAGTTGCAGGACATCCGGGGCGGTCGCGCCCACGAAGTCTGCCGGGTCGAAGGCGGTGACGCCGGCAGGAACCTCGTCCGCGAGCCCCAGCACCCGGCACCCCGCCGCGGCGGCCGCGCTCATCCCCGCCCACGAGTCCTCGAACACGAGGCAGTCGGCGGGCTCGTGGCCCACCCGGCGCGCGGCCTCCAGGTACATGTCGGGGGCCGGCTTGGGGTTGTCCACCTCGTCGCCGGTGATCGAATCCACGAAGAACTCGCGTCCGACCGCGTCGATACAGGCGTCGGCAAGTTCGCGCTCGGTGTTGGTGGTCACGAGCATCGGGATTCCGGTGTCTTTGAGGGAGGTCAGGAGGCCGCGGACCCCCGGGTTCGGCTCGAGGTTGCCGGCAAGCAGCTCGGCCATGCGCGCATACATCCAGCGCTTGTGACGCGCGTAGTCTCCCTCGCCGAGGTCGACCCCGGCGTGGCCGGCGGCGACGCTTAACGTGTTGGCGAAGCTGCCACCGATCGTCTTTTCGCGCAGCTGGGGGGTGAGCCTGCGGCCCAGCCTCTCCGAAAGCTCGTAGGTGGCGATCCCCCACAGCGGCTCCGTGTCGACCAGCGTGCCGTCCATGTCCCAGAAGATGGCTTCGGGCGACACGCTACTCCAGCTCGGGAAGCTCGTTGAGGGCCTCGTCGTCCGCGCCGGTGGCCGCGGCCGCCCGGAACACCAGGCTCTCCAGGTCAGCCTTCTCCTCCGGCTCCAGAACGGCGTCCGCGTTCGCGGCGTTGAACTCGCCCAGCGCGGCGTAAAACGGGACGACCACTTTCTTCAGGTCCTCGCCCGCGGGGTCGTCGCCGAGGAGCTCGAGCCCGTCGAGGAAGCCCTCGATCATGGCCTTCAGTTCGGGCAGCACGGCGGGGTCGAAGGGCTCGTCCCACAGCTCCTTGTCCTCGTCGCGGAGGTAGGAGCCGGTTGCGAAAGTGCTCAGGTCGGAGATGAATTCGTCGACGTCGTCTTGGAACTGCTCGCGGATGGTCATGGGTTCATTGTGGACGAAAACGCTTAGACGCGCACGCCCAGCAGACCGTCCAGAGCGCGCGCGATCATCCCGCCGTTGTCGCCTGCGGCCCCGTCGACGATCCGCAGGGCCTCAGGCGTGTCCAGGTCGTTGGCCAGGGCGGCACGAAGCTTATCGACGACCGCGGCGGCGTCGCCGGCGGGAACCTCCTTGGTCAGCGCCTCCCGCCAGCGCGCGAGCCGCTCTTCGGCCGCGGTGAGGACCTCGTCCGAGAACTCGCGGTCGCTGCGGTAGTGGTCGGCGAACAGCGCCAGGCGGATCGCCGACGGCTCGTGGCCCTGTTCTGTGAGTTTGTGCACGAACACCAGGTTCCCCAGGGACTTCGACATCTTCACGCCGTCCAGCGCGATCATGCCGGCGTGCACATAGTGGCCGGCCATGCGCGGGATCCCGTAGGCCGCCTCCGCGTGGGCCGCGGAGAACTCGTGATGCGGGAACGCCAAGTCCGATCCCCCGCCCTGGATGGCGAAGCTCGGGCCGAGACGGTTGGTGGCGATCGCCGAACACTCGATGTGCCAGCCGGGCCGGCCCGGGCCGAAGGGCGACTCCCAGGCGGGCTCGCCCTCGCGGCGGCCACGCCAGACCAAAGCGTCGAGTGTGTCGCGCTTGCCCTCGCGCTGCGGATCCCCGCCGCGCTCGGCGAAGGCCTCCTCCATCTCGGCGCGGGTGTAGTTCGAGGCGTACCCGAAGTGGTCGGTGGCGTCGATGGAGGCGTAGATGTCACCGTGGTCGATCTCGTAGGCCGCGCCGGAAGCGGACAAAGTGCGCACCATCTCCACGACCTCGGGCACGGCCTCGATCGCCCCGATGTAGTCGCGCGGGGGGATAATCCCCAGCACGGTCATGTCCGAGCGGAACAGGTCAATCTGCTGCTGGCCCAGTTCGCGCCAATCCACGCCGTCGCGCTCGGCCCGCTCGAACAGCGGGTCGTCCACGTCGGTGATGTTCTGGACGTAATGGACCTTGTGGCCGTTGGCGATGAGCTGGCGCTGGACGAGGTCGAAGGTGAGGTAGGTGGCCGCGTGACCCAAGTGCGTCGAGTCGTACGGGGTGATACCGCAGACGTACATGCCCACCTCGCCGTTGGCGTCGGGGGTGACGTCGACACGCTTGACTGCTTGGTCGGCGGTATCGAAGAGGGCGAGCTCGACTGGGGTGCAGGACACCTCAGGAACCTCGGGGGCGGGCCAAGAATGCATGCTGACTACCCTACAACCACCTTAGAGCGGGCTCATGACGCCGGTGGTGAGCAGCACCATGACGAGCAGACCCAGCGGGATCCGGTAGGCGGCGAACCAGGCAAACGAGTGGTTGGCCACGAACTTCAGCAGCCAGGCGATGGAGATGTACCCCAGCACGAACGCGATGCCGCTGCCGACGAGCAGCTGCATTCCGGTCGCGGCCTGGCCGGCCTGGGGGGCGAAGGCGTCGGGAAGCGAGAACAGGCCGGAGGCGAGCACGGCGGGGATGGCCAGCAGGAAGCTGAACCGGGTGGCCACCTCGCGGTCGAGGTTGAGGAACAGGCCGCCCGAGATTGTGCCGCCGGAACGCGACACCCCGGGGATGAGCGCTAGGCTCTGCCACAGGCCCATGATGATCGCGTCCTTCATGGTCAACTCCTCGTACCCGCGGCTCTTTGTGCCGCGGCGCTCCGCCAGGATGAACACGAGCGAGAAGAGAATCAGCACCGTGGCGGTGATCCACAGGTTGCGGAAGTTTTCACGGATGAGGTCCTTGAGCAGCACACCCAGCAGGGCGACGGGGATGGTGCCGACGATGACCATCCACCCCATGCGGTAGTCGAAGCCGCGCTTGTCCGCGTTGAACAACCCGGCGAACCACCCGGTGAGGATCCGCCAGATCTCCCTGGCGAAGAACACGAGCACGGCGAGCTCGGTGCCGAGCTGGATGACGGCGGTGAAGCTCGCGCCCGCATCCTCTCCCCAGAACAGCTCTGAGACAATGCGAAGATGACCCGAGGAGGAGACCGGCAGAAACTCCGTCAACCCCTGCACCACGGACAGGACGATCACCTGGAGCCAGCTCATCGGTTCGGCATCAGTTGGGATGTTCATGCCCAGACACGCTACTCGCGCCAGCCGCGAATTCCCGCACGGTGACGCCGGGTCCGGGGCGCGTGTCCGGTTGCTAGGGTAAACCGTGTGAAAACGTTGAGCTTGCCGGTACTTGCCGGAGTACTGTCCGCGGCGCTGTTCCTCGCCGGGTGCCAGACATCCCAGGGTGATGAGGGCACCGAGACCGAGGCCGGGATGGGAAACGCGACTCCCGAGGCGTCGCCGCAGGCGGGTGAGGTGGCCGGTCAGCTGCACTCCTTCGAGGCGGTCGCGGACCTGGACGCGACGGGTGAGCTCGTGGCGGTGCGTACCGCGTCGGAGCTCGCCGTGGGAACCCTGGACGCGGTGCTCGACGGCTCCGCGGAGCGCTACCCGCTGGACCCGGCCTGCGGCGACGTCTCCGCGCGCGACGGGACATTCGCCGTGGCGTGCGGCAGCGAGGTGCGCCTTATCGACGCCTCCGGGCAGACCACGTTTGCCACCTCCGCACCCGCCTCCGTCGCCGCAGTCACCTCCACCGGGGAGGTGCTCACCGGCTCCGCGGACGAGCGCACGATCCGCGTGTACCGCGACGGCCGCGAGATCGATAGCTTCAGCGTCGCTCGCGAGACCGACCAGCTGCTCACCGTGCCCCGCGCCGGACAGCCGGACGCCGCTGTGCGCGTGAACCATTTCGACACCACGATCCAGGATCTCGACCTCAGCGACATCGGCAATGGCCGCCAGGGCGGGACCCTGCGCGTCGGCCTGGGCGTGGGCGGGGTGGCCACGGGTGGCGACGGGCTCGTCCTCGCGGCGGACAACACGGGCTCCCAGCTGCTCGTGTACACCGCGACGGACATCATCCGGCTCCAGCAGTCCGCGCCCGTGGCGGAGAGCCCGTGGGGTGTGGCCTGGGACGGGGAGGCCTCGTTGGCCTGGGTGACGTCTACCGCCACCAATACCGCGACGGGCTACGACATCTCGCAGGGCGTCCCGCTCGAGCGCGTGAGCGTGCCGACGGTCGCCGACGCGCGCGGCGTCGTGGCGCTAGCGGACGGCACGTTGGTGGTGGCGTCGGCAAGCGGCGGCGGCCTGCAGGTCATCGCGCCGGCGGAGAAGCACGCACACGAAGGAGCACGCTAAGCCATGAAAACGACCGTGTACGACGCCGTGTACGGCGCGGCGCTCAAAGCAATGTTCACGCTCGAGCCCGAACTCATCCACACCATGATGGGCGGCGCGCTCAGGGTGCTGCACACCGCTGGCCCCGTTAACCGGGCGCTAGAGAAGGCTGTGCGGGTGCACGACCCGGTGCTGGAGCAGAACCTCTTCGGCGTGCGCTTCCCCGCCCCGCTCGGGCTGGCCGCCGGATTCGACAAAAACGCCTCCGCCGTCGACGCCTGGCCGGCGCTCGGTTTCGGGTACGCGGAGCTGGGCACCGTCACCCCGAAGGCGCAGCCGGGAAACCCGGCGCCCCGGCTGTTCCGACTGCCGGAGGACAAGGCCATTGTCAACCGGATGGGGTTCAACAACAACGGGGCGCTCACGGCCGCGATGAACCTTGAGGCGCGGGCGTCCGACGGTGTGGTCGGGATCAACATCGGCAAGAACAAGACCTCCGCCGACGCAGTGGCGGACTACCGCGCCGGCGCGTCCGCGCTCGGGCCGCTCGCCGATTACCTGGTGGTCAACGTCTCCTCCCCCAACACCCCGGGGCTGCGCGACCTGCAGGCGGTGGAGGAGCTGCGCCCCATTCTGCGCGTGGTCACCGAGGCCACGAATACCCCGGTGCTGGTGAAAATCGCCCCCGATCTGAGCGACGACGACGTCGACGCGGTCGCGGATCTCAGCGTAGAGCTGGGGCTGAGCGGCATCGTGGCGACGAACACGACCATCTCCCGCGAGGGGCTCGTCACCGACGCGCGGCGGGTCGCCGAGATCGGGGCAGGAGGCGTCTCTGGCGCCCCGCTGGCGGCGCGGTCGCTTGACGTCCTGCGCCGGCTGCACGCGCGTGTCGGGAACGACCTGGTGCTCGTCAGCGTCGGCGGGATCTTCACGCCCGAGCAGGCGTGGGAGCGCATCACCTCCGGGGCGAGCCTCTTACAGGGCTACACGCCGTTCATCTACGGCGGCCCCGGCTGGATCCGCCGGGTCCACGCCGGGGTCGCGGCGCAGATCAAAGCCCACGGCCTGACCTCGATTCGAGACGCCGTGGGCAGCGGGCTTACGTGGCGTTCTGACGCAGGATAAGGGCGCACACCACCGCTCCGCCCGCCCACAGCAGCAGCCAGTACGTCTGGGTGGCAAACACCGCCTCGCGCGGCATGAGCACGCCGAGGATGACGAGCACGACGGCCGCGGCGAGGGCGAGGACCTGCGCGCGCGAGCGTGGCTGGCCGCGCACGAACGTCGCGTTGGCGCCGAACAAGAGCGCCGCGAGGCAGATGGCCAGCTCGCGCGGGGTGAACTCGAAGACTCCCTCGCCGCGGAAGAACGCCACCGCGGCGTAGATGACAAGGACGAGGGCGAGGGCGATAAACGCCCCGCCGACGCGCAGTTGGATCGGGATCATTTTAAGCTAGTTCTCGTACCAGCCCCACAGGATCGCGCGGCCGATCGAGTGGAAGTAGAGGTTGAAACCCAACTGCGTCGGGTTGGCGATCTCGTCGGCGGGCAGCTGCTCGACATCCACGGCGTGGACGGCGAAGAGGTAGCGGTGCGGGCCGTGGCCCGCGGGCGGGTTCGCGCCGTAATACGTCTTCTGGCCGGAGTCGCCGGCGAGCGTGACGGCGCCGACGCCGAGGTCCTCGGTGGAACCCGCGCCGGACGGCAGCTCGGTGACGTCGACCGGGATGTTGAAAACCGACCAGTGCCAGAACCCGGACGCGGTCGGCGCATCCGGGTCGAAGCAGGTCACCGCGAGGGACTTCGTGCCCTCCGGCAGCCCCTCCCACGCCAGCTGCGGCGACACAGCGTTGTCGCCCGCCAGCGTGTCCGCGAGGCGCTCGCCGTCGACGATGTCGGTCGAGGTGAGCGTGAAGGCCGGCAACTGCTTCAGCGGTGCGTACGGGTCAGGTCCGGGAAAGCGGGGATCGTTGTAGTAACTCATGTTCCAATTTGTACCCGAAATGATTCCGTGAGATGACGGGCGAAGGAAACAACATCGGTGGAATTATGCCCCCACCTGGCGATTTGTTAACTCTACGGGAGGGGCCCTATAGTAATCGGAGTGCCAAGCCGACCAGGCTTGTAAACATCACCCGGCCCGGGTGGCGGAATGGCAGACGCGCTAGCTTGAGGTGCTAGTGTCCTATTAACGGACGTGGGGGTTCAAGTCCCCCCTCGGGCACAGACGGCCGGCTCCCTCGCGGAGCCGGTTTTTTGCATTGGAAGGACGTATGACCAGATCCCGGATCGCTGTGCTCGCCCTGGCGGGGCTCGCGTTCGTGGCCGCCTGGCTGCTTCTCGACGTCCCCCCGCTCGCCGTCCTGCGCACCTGGGCCGACCAGACCGGGTACTGGTTCCCGGTGGTGTTCTGGCTTGTGTACGTCCTGATCACCCAGTTCCCCATCCCCCGCACGTTGATGACGGTCTCCGCCGGCATCCTCTTCGGTTCCGTGTGGGGCGTGGTCATTGCGCTGAGCGCGACCACAGTGGCGTCGGTAATATCGCTCCTTGTCGTGCGTTACCTTCTGCGCGACGTCGTGGAGCCGCGGCTGACCCACCCCGCCATCGCCTCGATCAACCAGCGGCTGCGCGAGCGGGGGTGGCTCGCCATCGCCAGCCTCCGGCTGATCGCCGTGGTGCCGTTTTCCATCCTCAACTATGCCGCGGCCCTGACACGTGTGCCGGTGGTCCCGTTTGCCGTGGCCACGCTCGTCGGCTCCGCCCCCAACACGGTGATCGTGGCGGTGTTCGGCGACGCGCTGACCGGCCAGGCCAATGTTCTCGTCCTGGCGATGATGGGCGTACTCGCCGTCGTCGGAGTCGCGGGCCTGCTTGTCGACGCCTCCGTGCCCACGCGCCGGGACCCGGAAGTAAACCCGGTAGACTAGACGGCGATGATTGCTGTCCATGCCCGCTACCGCGGGAGAGAGAAAGGGCGGGCGCAGCTGGTGAAGCGCTCCGCCGAGGCGCTGTCGACCCTGCCGGGCGTCGGGGAGTTCGAGATCGTCGGGGTCGAGGACATCCGCGCCCACGTGGACTCTCCCGACGACGCGCTCAACCTCATTATGGCGCTGCTCTCGGACGGAAACTGGGCGATCGGGTTGGGCATCACCCAGCGCGGCAGCGCCGCGGCGAGCGCCACGGAGGCCACGGGGGTCAAGCCCGCCGCGGTGGGCGTCATCGTGGACACGGTCGACCCGGCCGACGCGGGAACGGCTGCCCCCGACATCGCCGCCGTGTTCGCGCTCATCGGCCACGTCCTGCACAAGCGCACCTACGAGGGCCGCGAAGCCACGGCGCTGGTGCGCCGCGGGCTGACGCAGAACGAGGCCGCCGACCGGCTGGGCATTTCTAAGCAGGCGATGAGCCAGCGGCTGCAGGCGGCCGGGTGGCGAGCGGAGCAGGCCGGCGTCCAGCTCGCCCTGAACCTGATCGGCCGGGCTTCCCTACTGCCCTAGCTCCTTCGGTGCGTCCACTCCGCGGCCCTCGACCATGGTCGGATCCGGCGCGTCCACGTGCTTGTTAGCCACCGCCCGGGCCTCGGCAAGCGCCTTGGCCAACTCGGGATCCGTGGTCGTGTCGAACCACCCGTCGGTGTCTTCGGCCTCCGCCATGTCCTTCGTCTCCTGGTCCACGGAGGCAGACTGGTAGCGGAACACCCCGTCGTCGTCCTTGTGGGCGAAGGCCTTGGCGAACTGCTCCAGGGAGTCCCCGAGCTGGGAGGGGATCATCCACATCGTCGCGGCCTCGTTCTGGGCGATCTCCGGCAGCTTCTCCAGGTACTGGTAGGCCAGCAGCTCCGGCGTGACGCCGGAGGACTTGATCGCCGCGTTGACCTTCTGCAGCGCGCGGGCCTCACCCTGTGCGGAGAGGTACTTCGCGGCGCGGTCGCCCTCGGCGCGCAGGATCATCGCCTGGCGCTCGGCCTCCGCGGCGAGGATGGCCGCGTGCTTCTCGCCTTCCGCCGAGAGGATGCGCGCCTGCTTCTCGCCCTCCGCAGTCTTGATGTCGGACTCGCGCTTGCCCTCCGCGGTGAGAATCATCGCGCGCTTCTCGCGGTCCGCCTTCATCTGCATCTCCATGGACTGCTGGATGGACGGCGGCGGGTCGATGGCCTTGAGTTCCACGCGGCTGATACGAAGGCCCCACTTCGCGGTGGCGGCGTCGAGCTCGCCGCGCAGGCGGCGGTTGATCGTCTCGCGCGATGTCAGGGTCTCCTCCAGCGTCATCCCGCCGACGACGTCGCGAAGCGTGGCCACCGAGATCTGCTCCACGCCCACTAGGTAGTTGTCCACTCCGTAAATGGCCTTGGCTGGGTCGTTGATCTGGAACGTGACCACGATGTCGATGGCGACGGTCAGGTTGTCCTGGGTGATCACGGCCTGCGGCGGGAAGGACACGACGCGCTCGCGGGTGTCCACGCGCGAACGCACGCGGTCAATGAACGGAATAAGCAGCGTGACCCCGCCCGAAACGGTGCGGGTGTAGCGGCCGAGGCGCTCGATGACGGCCGCCTCGCCCTGCTGGATCATTTTGATGGAACTGAACAGAATCAGCACCACCAACGCGATGATGATGATGGCAACAATGCCGCCCACTAGGGCTCCTTCCAGACGACCGCCACGGGGCCGTCAATATCGGAAACAGTGACGTGCTGGCCGGCCGGGATCGATACCGCCGGGTCGAGGGAGCGGGCGGACCAGATCGTGCCGTCGAGACGCACTTGGCCCCCGCTGGGGGTGATGTCCTCAACCACCTCCGCGCCAGTGCCCACGAGGGCGCGCGGGGTCTCGTCGTACACCCCGGGTTTGAGGAACTGCCTGTGCAGTAAGGGCCGCAGGAAGAACCAGAAAGCCGCGGACGAGGCGACAAAGACCGCCACCTCGGCCCAGAGCGGTATCCCTGCGAGGGAGGCCCCGGCCGCGGTGAGCGCTCCCGCAGCGATCATGAGGAACGTGAACTCCCCGGCCGCCAATTCGAGTGCGGCCAGTACTACTGCTGCGATAAACCATACGAGTGCGCCCACAAGTCCTACCTTACATGCGCTACATGTCCGATTTCTTCAGCTCCGGATTGGTGACAAAGTCCACCAGCCGCTCCACCGCGCCGATGAGCGTGTGGTCCAAATCCTTGTAGGTGTGCACCGCGCCGTAGACCCGGTTCCATCCGTCCTTCGGGTCGCTCCAACCCAGCCGCCGACACACTCCCTCCTTCCAGTCCTCGCCGTACGGGACGTCCGGCCACGCCGGGATGCGCACGGAGGAGGGTTTCACCGCGGCCCAGATGTCGATGTAGGGGTGGCCGGTGACCAGCACGTCGGGCCCCACGTGTTCCACCAGCCGCGTTTCCTTGCTGCCCTCGACGAGGTGGTCCGCCAGCACGCCGATCCTGCGTCCCGGCCCGGGCTGGAACTCGGCGAGCCGCTCGGCTAGGTTGTCCAGCCCCTCGAGGTATTCCACCACCACGCCCTCGACGCGCAGGTCATGGCCCCACACCTTCTCCACGATCGCGGCGTCGTGGATGCCCTCCACCCAGATGCGGCTGGGCATGGCCACCTTCGCGCGCACTCCCTCGACGCGCCGGGAGCCGGAATTGGAGACGGCGGGGGCCCGCTTTGCGACGTGCCGCGTCAGCGTCACCCGCGCGCCCTCGAACAGGAACGCGCCGGGCAGCATGCGGAACAGCCGTTGCGTGCCGCGGCGATCCTCGAGCCGGACGAAGTCGCCGTCAGAGGTGCGCTCGAAGGCGATCACCGCCCCCACGAAGTCGTCGCCGACGACCTCCACAACAATCCCCGGTTCCGCCGGGACCTCCGGATACGCGGGCTTTTTCCGCCGAGCGTGGCCTGCCAGGATGTCTCCGCCGTACGGGTCGAGTCGTGTCATAATGCCCGACAGTCTACCGGCCGCCCTGCGCTACAATCGCCGCCTATGCATATCCGCGCCGAAGTCTATTCCCCCCTGCAGAACACGGCCGTGTGGTTGGCCGCCTGGCTGTATTCGGCCGAATCGACGGACGAGACAGTCGCCGCGCTCACCGACCTCGGGGGAACCCACTCCTACGGTGATGAGAGCCTGGCCAGGCTGCTTTACGACGCCCGCACCAGCGCCGACCTTTTCTCAGCCGAACCCGTCGTGCGTCTCGTTTTGTGGGGGCCTGGCCAGGCCGCCGGGCTGCCGGCGGGCTCTCCCGCGGCGCAGGCCCTCGGCCCTGCGGGCGCGATCGTGCTCAAGGGGGCCGCGGGCGTGTCCCACATCCTCGTCCCCCGCTACACGGCGGACGGCGTGGCGTGGCGGTGGTTCGAGGAGCCCGGCCGGCTCCCGGCACCGTCCTGGCTCTCCCCCGGCGAGGCCGACGCCCTGCTGAAGCGTGCGACCGAGGAGGCGGCGGTGCTCATCGAGGCCCTCGGCGGGGGCCGGACGGAGCTGCCGAACCCGCGGCTCACCGTGGGAACGTTGGCCGACTTCTACGACACGCCGGGGCTGCCCATGGGCGTTTCCCCGCGCGCGGCGAAACTCTTCGCGCGCGCCGACCGCGTGGCCGCCATCGTGGAGGCGGTCACGGAACGCGCGGGCGACCATAGCTTCGACCCGCAGCTGTTCGCCCTCTGGCGCCATATCCGAACCGCGCGGATGGCGGGTGTCGCCGACGCGGTCCGTGGCTACCGGCAGACGTCGCTACGTTAGCTGGCTTACGTCACCGGGTTCTGCGGGTGGCTGGGGGCGGGCTTGCCCGGGCGCTGCATCATGCAGCAGTCGGGGGCGCACGGCGCGCCGTTGACGGTGCAGCCTTGGACCGTGACCTTGGAGAGGCTGGCGGGGTTGGCCCCCTGCGACACGTTCTCGGCGAGGTCGACCACCATCGCCGCGAACCGCGGGTCGAGTCCGACGGTGGGCACGCGGTCAAGCGTCATGCCGGCCTCTTCGCACGCCTCCTTGAGCTCGGTGTCCAGGTCCCACACGACCTCCATATGGTCGGTGATGAAACCGATGGGCACGCAGATGATGTGGCGCGCGCCCGCGGCGCCGAGCTCCATGGAGCGGTCGACCACATCCGGCTCCAGCCACGGGGTCGCCGGATTGCCTGAGCGGGACTGCCACACGACCTCGTAGTCGTCCACGCCGGCGGCCTGGGCGACGAGACGCGAGGCCTCCGCCACCTGGCGGGAGTACAGATTGCTGTCGCCGGGGCCGCCCGAGGAATTGTCCGCCGCGTCGGGCACGGAGTGCGCCGAGAACAGGACCCTTGTCGACGCCTTGTCCGCCGCCTCCCAGGCCGCGCGGGTCGCCTCCGCCGTCAACTCCACGAACGTCGGGTGGCCGTAGAACTGCCACAGTTTCGTGAACTCGATCTCGGGCGCGATCTCTCGCAGGCGCAGGATGTCCTCGTCGTACTGCCGGCAGGCCGAGTACCCGCCCCACGCGGAGGTGGCGAACACCAAGACACGCCGGTGGCCTGCCGCCTGGATCTCCCTGACTGCGTCCTCGGACATCGGGTGCCAATTTCGGTTGCCGAAGTAGACGGGCAGGTCGTGGCCGCGCGCCGCCAACTCCTTTTCCACGTTCGCGATGATTTCGCGGTTCTGCCCGTTGATGGGGCTCACCCCGCCGAAGTGGAAGTAGTGCTCACCGACTTCCGCGAGGCGCTCGCGAGGAATGCCCCTGCCGCGGGTCACATTCTCCAGAAAAGGTATAACCTCGTCCTCCCCTTCGGGGCCGCCGAAGGAGAGGACGAGGAGTGCGTCGTAGTCATTCAAAGCCATGCATTAGATGTTAGAGCAGACGCACCGCCTTGGGGGACATTCCGGACCATCTGACGGGAGTGACGCGCACGTTCAGCCCGGACTGGGGCGCCTCGATCATCGTCCCGTCCCCCAAGTAGATGGCGACGTGGCTGTCGCCATTGTCGCCCCAGAAAAACAGGTCGCCTCGCTGCGCCTGGCGGGGATCGATCTGGGTCCCCCGCTGATACTGGTAGCCGGTGTAGTGCGGCAGCGAGATGCCCACCCCGGCGAATGCGTAGAGCACGAGGCCGGAACAGTCGAATCCCTTTTGCGTGCCGCCGAGTCCCGTCGTGGGACCGTTGGCGTCTCCGCCGCCCCAGACGTACGGCGTGCCCACCATCGACATGGCGCGGGAGATGACCGTTTCCACCCTCGCCGAGTTGGGCGCGGCGGGCAGCGTGTCCGCGATGGTGTCGGAGACTTCCTTCGCGTCGGGGACCTTGGGCAACACCTCGGTCACCTCCGCGCTCGTCGAGCCCTGCTGCGCGGTGAGCACCGATGACAGCCCGCCGGCGAAGGCCGCGATGATTTCGGCGTTGCTGCTACTGCTGCTACTGCTGCTGCCGTTGCCACTGCTGCCGCCCGTGTACGGGTTCTCGAGGGACGCGTGTTCGGCCTGCGACGAGCCCACCAGCGCCGCGGCGGCGGCAATGGCGGCCGCCTGGTCGGTCACCGCCGTATCCGGTTGCTGGGTGGCCCCGTAGGGCTCCGTCGCGCCCAACTCCATGGCCGTCTGTACCGCGCGGGTGACCTGCTCCGTGCTCGGGGCGGGCGCATCCGGCGCGATCGCCGAAACGGTGGTTTCCACCGCCGAGACCGTTTCCTCGCTCACGGGCTCCTCGGGAGCCGGGGCGGACTTGTCTGTGGCGGTGACGGTGCCGGCGGTGTCGGCGGAGGTCGGAGCGCCGACGGGCGCCTCCGCGGGCTGGCGGACTTCGGCCAGCTGTGCCTGTGCCTGGGCCTGATCGGCCACGGCGGCGTCGCGCACAGCCAACTGCCCCTCAAGCTCGGACTGGGCGGATTCGAGGGCCTGGCGCGCGTCCGCTTCAGCGGCGACGGCGTCCTGGGCGGTGCGTTCTGCGTGCTCGCTGGCTAGCCGGAGTCGGGATTCCTCGTTCGCGGCTTCGGTGCGCGCCCGCTCCACCTCGTCCAGTTTCGCCTGCTTGGCCGCAGTCTGCTGCCGCAGGAAGAGCGAGCGGTCGAGCAGGTCGCGCTGCGCGTCGCTGCTGCCGAGGCCGTCGAGAGCCGATGGGGAACCGAGGTTGCGGTACTGGAAGCGGGTGAGGTCACCCAGGTCCGCGCGGGCGGTGTCGACGTCTACCTGCGACGCGGCGAGCCTCGCCCGCGCCTCCTCGGCGCCGCGCCGCGCCTGCTCCGCGCGCGCCTGAGCATCGTGGAGGTCGACGAGGGCCCGGTTGACGGTCTCCCGGAGATCACCGATGGCGATGTCGAGCGCGTCGATGCGCGCCTGTATGGAGGAAACCTGGGTGACGAGGGAGGACGCGGAGGATCCGTTGTCTTGGGCGGGAGCCGACGGAGCGGCAAGGGCGAGGGTTGTCGAGCACGCGACAGCAGCAGTTGCGGAACGCAACCATGCGGGCCGGGCGCTCACGGGACGAATATCCACTTGAGGAGCTCCTCACGGCACGCGTCGCCAGGCGGGGACGCAGGAGCGCCCCCGCCGGCGGGCAGGGCATGTTGACTAGACAAGCCCGCACCCTTGACGTGTGCAGATCGATTGATTGACTACTGGTGTCGAACCACGCGAAAGATAGCCAACCCGCGCCCACCCTCGTCGCAGCATTCCAGTGCTTGGCGTGCTTCCCCACATGCCCGTACTGCCGTGACGCCGCTGTAAGCGTGGTGCGTTTGAGCTGAATATCGACCCGCGAGCCGACCTCCACACCATACGTCACTTAATCAATCTGTTGCACAACCTTTACCAAGAACCCCACTCGTCAAGCGCTCTAACATGACCAACGTGACGAGGAGAGCCCGCCCTCACCTGCTCGAACGCGACACGCGAAAACGGGGCGTGACATCCGTCACACCCCGTTCATCGAGAATTAAGTAAAGGACTAAGGCTTTATCTCTCGGCCGCACGTGCCGCCTGCCGCACGGTCACGGCCACGACGAGCACGATACCGGCGAGAATCGCCGCAGCGACGAGCCCCCAGTTCCACGAGGCCGTCTGCGCGGTGTCGAGAAACGCGCGTAGCCCCTCCGGGTAGTCAGGCTCAGCCGCCATGGCGCGCTGGGCGGTTTCGATCTGGTGCCGCGTGAGGTGGTCGCTCACCGCGGCGGCAACGTGCGGCGTGCGGACGATCACGGTGTCGTACCCGGTTTCCAGCTGCAGGTCTTGGGCGAGGTCGCGCAAGTCCGCGACTTGTCTGGGGGTCTGCTCAAGCACGACAACGGCAACCGGGTCGATTGCCGAGGGGTGGGAGTGTTCCAGCGTCGCCCGTATGGCGTCCTCCAACCCCGGGTTGACCGGATTGTCGGTCCCGAACGCGATACCGTCTTCGAGTACCTGGCTGCGCAGCGAATCGAATCCCGCCTCTGCATCAAACATTGTCCGTTACTCCTCGGAATCATCTGGGCGCCCGTGAGGTGTGCGGGCGCGCCTTCATTATCCCAGGCGCAAAGCTTTCCCACCTAAAAGGGGCTAAAAGGGGTAAGTGGCGTGTCCGATCCGCGCAGCGCCCGAGCGTATCGACGCCCCCGTACCGCCCCTGTGCTGCAGGTTTAGCGAGGTTGCGCCGGACACGCTGGGTCGAAGCGTCGATAAGTGCGAAAGCGCACTGGACGGTGCGTTAGAATCACCGCCGTACGGTCGTCCGTTCCTTATAGGATGGGCACTGACCACCCAATGGGGCAGTCTCGCCCCAGACCGGTTTACAAAGAGAAATGGAGCTCACTGTGGCTGAAAGCAAGAACTCCTTCAATGCCAAGCGCACGCTCGAGGTGGGTAGCAAGTCGTACGACTACTACGCGCTCGACGCCGTTGAAGGCATGGAGAAGCTTCCCTACTCCCTGAAGGTTCTCGGTGAGAACCTCCTGCGCACCGAGGACGGCAAGAACGTCACCGAGGAGCACATCAAGGCAATCGCAAACTGGGAGCCGGCCGCAGAGCCGTCCATCGAGATCCAGTTCACCCCCGCCCGCGTACTGATGCAGGACTTCACCGGCGTCCCCTGTGTGGTCGACCTCGCCACCATGCGTGAGGCCGTGTCCACCCTCGGCGGAAACCCGGACCAGGTCAACCCCCTGAACCCGGCCGAGATGGTGATTGACCACTCCGTCATCATTGAGGCTTTCGGCACCTCCGATGCCCTGGACAAGAACGTCGAGATCGAGTACCAGCGCAACGAGGAGCGCTACCAGTTCCTCCGCTGGGGTGCGGAGAACTTCTCCAACTTCCGCGTTGTTCCCCCGGGAACCGGCATCGTCCACCAGGTCAACATCGAGTACCTCTCCCGCGTCGTCTTCGACAACGAGGGTGTTGCCTACCCGGACACCTGCATCGGCACCGACTCCCACACCACCATGGAAAACGGCCTCGGCATCCTCGGCTGGGGCGTCGGCGGCATCGAGGCTGAGGCAGCGATGCTCGGCCAGCCCGTCTCCATGCTCATCCCGCGCGTCGTGGGCTTCAAGCTCACCGGCGAGATCCCGGTCGGCGTGACCGCCACCGACGTCGTGCTCACCATCACCGAGATGCTGCGCGAGCACGGCGTGGTGCAGAAGTTCGTCGAGTTCTACGGCAACGGCGTGCGCCAGATCCCGCTGGCCAACCGCGCGACCATCGGCAACATGTCGCCGGAGTTCGGTTCCACCTGCGCGATCTTCCCGATCGACGAGGAGACCATCAACTACCTCGAGCTCACCGGTCGCGACAAGGAGACCATCGAGCGCGTCGAGGCTTACGCCAAGGCCCAGGGCATGTGGCTCGAGCAGGACGCCCCGGAGGCCGAATACTCGGAGTACCTCGAGCTCGACCTATCCACCGTGGTTCCGTCCATCGCTGGCCCGAAGCGCCCGCAGGACCGCATCCTGCTGTCCGAGTCCAAGCAGACCTTCCGCGCTCAGCTGCCGGACTACAACGACGCCGGCAACGAGACCTTCGAGCCGGTGCGCGCCGAGAAGGTCGCGTCCGTCTCCTACAACGAGTCGTGGCCGGGCAACGGCGAGTCCGCCGCCGTGGGCGCCGAGGGCCGCGCCTCCAAGCCGGTCATAGTCGAGTCCCCTCAGGGCGGCGAGTACACCGTCGACCACGGCATGGTCGCCATCGCCGCCATCACGTCGTGCACCAACACCTCCAACCCGTCCGTCATGGTCGGCGCAGGCCTGCTGGCCCGTAAGGCGGCCGAGAAGGGACTTCGGGCCAAGCCGTGGGTCAAGACCATCATGGCTCCGGGCTCCCAGGTCGTCGACGGCTACTACAACCGCGCTGACCTGTGGAAGGATCTGGAGGCCGTCGGCTTCTACCTCACCGGCTTCGGCTGCGCCTCCTGCATCGGCAACTCCGGCCCGCTGCCCAACGAGGTCTCCGACGCCATCAACGAGTTCGACCTCACCGCGACCGCCGTCCTGTCCGGCAACCGCAACTTCGAGGGCCGCATCTCCCCCGACGTGAAGATGAACTACCTCGCGTCCCCGCTGCTCGTCATCGCCTACTCCATCGCCGGCACCATGGACTTCGACTTCGAGACCCAGGCGCTCGGCCAGGACGCCGAGGGCAACGACGTCTTCCTCAAGGACGTCTGGCCGTCCCCGGAGGAGATCGAGCAGACGATCGCCGCGACCATCTCCCGCGAGATGTACGAGGCCGACTACGCCGACGTGTTCAAGGGCGACGCCCAGTGGCAGGGCCTCGACATCCCGCAGGGCAAGACCTTCGAGTGGAACGAGGACTCCACCTACATCCGCAAGGCGCCGTACTTCGACGGCATGCCGACGGAGCCGGAGGCAGTCCAGGACATCTCCGGAGCGCGCGTTCTGGCGAAGCTGGGCGACTCGGTCACCACCGACCACATCTCCCCTGCCTCCTCCATCAAGCCGGGCACACCGGCCGCGAACTACCTCGACGAGCACGGCGTCCAGCGCCAGGACTACAACTCCTTCGGCTCTCGCCGCGGCAACCACGAGGTCATGGTGCGCGGCACCTTCGCCAACATCCGCCTGCGCAACCAGCTGGTGGAGGAAGCCGGCGGTTACACCCGCGACTTCACCCAGGAGGGCGCGCCGCAGGCGTTCATCTACGACGCCGCCCAGAACTACGAGGCCGCCGGCATCCCGCTCGTCGTCCTCGCGGGCAAGGAGTACGGCACCGGCTCGTCCCGTGACTGGGCCGCGAAGGGCACCAACCTGCTCGGCGTGAAGGCCGTCATCACCGAGTCCTTCGAGCGCATCCACCGCTCGAACCTCATCGGCATGGGCGTGCTGCCGCTGCAGTTCCCGGAGGGCGAGTCCCACGAGACCCTCGGCCTCGACGGCACCGAAACCTTCGATATCACCGGGGTCACCGCCTTCAACGACGGCGACACCATCCCGGAGACCGTGCACGTCGTGGCCACGAAGGATTCCGGCGAGACCGTCGAGTTCGACGCCAAGGTCCGCGTGGATACACCTGGTGAGGCCGAGTACTACCGCCACGGCGGCATCCTGCAGTACGTGCTGCGCCAGATGGTCAAGAGCTAGCGCTTTGTAGCTCGACCGCCCAGGAGGGGTCTTCCGGCAACCGCTGGGAGGCCCCTTTTCGGGTCCTAGACTAAGCGGTATAGACTCGCTGTATGTCCCGCATCCTCTTCATCTCTCTCCGCACTGGTGAGCTCGGGCCCGCGGTGGCGGAAGCCGAGTTCAACGATGTTCTGGCTGCGACGGGGATGCGTCGGGAGGACGTCGATACGCGGGTGCTCGCGGGAGACTCCGACGCGATTGGCCCGGTCGAGGGGTACGCGGGGGTCATCGTGGGCGGCAGCTCACTGAACGTCACGGCGCCCGAATACTCGCCGTGGCAGGAGCACGTCCACGCGGAGCTCGCCTCGCTAATCCGCGGGCGCGTGCCGGTGTTCTTCGTGTGCTTCGGCATCAGCTGGCTGGTGGCGGAGCTCGGGGGCACGGTCGGTCACTCAGCGCCGGAGGCCTCAGGGAAGACTGCCGTCATGCTTGCCGACGCCGCCGGCGACGACCCCCTCCTGCGCGGCTTCCCGCCCACCTTCGCGGCGTTGACCGGGCACACCGAGAACCCGGAGATCATCCCGCCCGAGCTCACGGTCCTCGCCACCGGGCCCACCGCGCCGGTGCAGATGGTCCGCTACGGCGACCACGTGTGGGCGACGCAGTTCCACGCGGAGATGGACGCCGCGGCGATGAAGACGCGGATGGACTTCTTCTACGACTACGGCTACTTCCCGCTGACCGAGTACGACACCATCGTGGCTTCCCTGCCCAGCGTTGACGTGCGGTGGGCCAACGAGTTGCTGCGCAGGTTCGTCTCCTACTGCGCGCACCCTTAGACTTAGGCACCATGCACGCAATCATTACCACCACCGGGAAAGACCGGGTCGGAATCATCGCTGGCGTCGCCGGTGCCGCGGCCGAGCGCGGCCTGAACATTGTCGACGTCTCCCAGACGCTCATGGACAACTTCTTCACCATGATCATGCGCGTGGCGCTGCCCGAGGGCGGCGTGAACATGGGCGAGCTGTCGCAGCAGCTCTCCGCCGCCGGCAATGAGCTCGGCGTGGTGGTGCGGATTCAGTCCGAGAACCTGTTCACGGCGATGAACGAGATCTAAGCTATGGCCACCGACTTCGATTTCAAAGCCGCGCGCATCCTCGACGTGATCCAGATGATCGAGGATTACCGCCTGGATATCCGCACAGTGACCATGGGCATCTCGTTGATCGGCTGCACGCGCCCCACGATGGCCGCCACCGCGCAGGCGGTCTACGACCGGGTGACCACGCGTGCCGCTCGTCTCGTTGAGGTGTGCGAAGGCATCGAGCGCGAGCTCGGCATCCCCATCGTGAACAAGCGCATCTCCGTCTCCCCCATCTCGCTCGTGGCCGCGGGTGTCGGCGGCAACCCGGCCGACATCGCCGTCGCCCTCGACCGCGCCGCCGCTGCACTCGGGGTCAACTTCGTCGGCGGGTACTCCGCGCTCGTGGAAAAGGGCGCCACCGAGTCGGACCGCCGGCTGATCACCTCCATACCGGAGGCTTTGTCCACCACCTCCAACGTCTGCGGCTCGGTCAACGTCGCCACGTCGCGGGCCGGCATCAACATGGAGGCGGTCGCCCAGATGGGCCGCGTTATCAAGGAGGCCGCGGAGCTGACCAGGGCCCAGTCGTCGATTGCCTGCGCCAAACTGGTGGTCTTCGCCAACGCCGTCGGGGACAACCCCTTCATGGCGGGCGCCTTCCACGGTATCGAGGAGCCCGACACGGTCGTCTCGGTCGGCGTGTCCGGTCCCGGGGTCGTGGATCACGCGATCGGCTCCCTGGAGGGTGCGTCCCTCAACGAGGTCGCCGAAGAGATCAAGAAGGCCGCGTTCAAGATCACGCGCGCTGGACAGCTGGTGGGCACCTTGGCATCGGAACGGCTGGGCGTGCCCTTCGGCATCGTCGACCTCTCCCTCGCTCCGACCGCCGAGGTGGGCGATTCCGTGGCGCACATCCTAGAGCACATGGGCCTGGATCAGGTGGGAACCCACGGGACGACGGCCGCGCTCGCGCTGCTCAACGACGCCGTGAAGAAGGGCGGCATGATGGCGTGCTCGCGTGTCGGAGGGTTGTCCGGCTCCTTCATCCCCGTCTCCGAGGACCAGGGCATGATCGACGCGGTGCGCGCGGGATCGATCTCGATGGACAAGCTCGAGGCGATGACTTCCATCTGCTCGGTCGGCTTCGACATGGTCGCCATCCCGGGGGATACCTCGGCCGAGCTCATCGCGGGGATGATCGCCGACGAGGCGGCCATCGGCGTGATGAACCACAAGACCACCGCGGCCCGGCTCATCCCCGTGCCGGGCACGGCACCCGGCGACGAGGTGCATTTCGGCGGTCTGCTGGGCTACGCACCGGTGATCCCGGTCAGCACTGTGGGCAACGACGCGTTCATCCGCCGCGGCGGGTTCATTCCGGCGCCCGTGCACGGTTTCCGGAACTAGAAGCGCCTACGCCAGTTCGACGATCTCCATGTAGGCGTCGCTCCACAGGTCCTCGTCGCCCTCCGGCATGATGATCACGCGCTCGGGCTCGAGCGCCCGCACCGCGCCCGGGTCGTGGGTGACGAGCACCACCGCGCCCGTGTAGGTTTTCAGCGCGTCGAGCACCTGCTCGCGCGACTGGGGGTCGAGGTTGTTGGTGGGTTCGTCGAGAAGCAGCACGTTCGCGCGAGAGGAGACCAGGGTTGCCAGCGCCAGGCGGGTCTTCTCGCCGCCGGAGAGGGTGCCGGCCGGCTGATCGAGCTTGTCGCCCGAAAACATGAAGGCGCCGAGCAGGCCGCGCAGGTCCTGCTGCCCGGCGTCCGGGCAGGCCTCGATGGTGTTCTCCCACACCGACTTCGAGCCGTCGATGGTGTCGTGCTCCTGGGCGAAGTACCCGATCTTGAGGCCGTGGCCGCTGACCAGCCCTCCCTCGCCGTCCGTGCGCTCCACGCCCGCGAGGAGCTTCAGCAGCGTCGTCTTGCCCGCGCCGTTCGTGCCCAGCACAACCACGCGCGAGCCCTTGTCAATCGCCAAGTCGACGCCGGCGAATACCTCGAGGGATCCGTACATCTTGGTCAGGCCCTTGCCGTAGAGCGGGGTCTTGCCGCACGGCGCCGGCTCAGGGAAGGTGATGGCGGCGACTCTGTCGGCCACGCGGACGTCGTCAAGCGAACCCATCATGCGCTCCGCGCGGGCGAGCATCTGCTTGGCGGCCGAGGCCTTCGTGGCTTTCGCTCCCAGCTTCGCGGCCTGCTTCTGCAGCGCGGAGGCCTTCTTCTCGGCGTTGGCGCGCTCGCGGCGGCGGCGGGCCTCGTCGAGGGCGCGCGCGTCCTTGTACTTGGAAAACCCCATGTTGTACACGTCCGCCTCGGCGCGCACGGCGTCGAGGAACCAGACCTTGTTGCACACGTCGTCGAGCAGGTCGACGTCGTGGGAGATCATGATGAGCCCGCCCTCGTGCTTGGACAAGAACCCGCGCAGCCAGGCGATGGAGTCGGCATCGAGGTGGTTGGTGGGCTCATCGAGCAGCAGCGTCGTGGTCGACTTACCGGCGCCGTTGTTGGCGGCGAAGAGAATGTGCGCGAGCTCCACGCGGCGACGCTGGCCGCCGGAAAGCGTCTTCAGCGGCTGGTCCAGAATCCGGGCGGGAAGGCCCAGGTTGTCGCAGATCTGGGCTGCCTCGGCGTCGGCTTCGTAGCCTCCAAGCGTTTGGAAACGCTCCTCGAGGCGGGAGTACTTCGCGATTGCCTTGTCGCGCTGCGCCGCGTCCGCGCTCTCCATCAGGGCCTGCTGCTTGTCCATGCTGCGGCGGATGTCGTCGAGGCCACGGGCGGAGAGCACCCTGTCGCGCGCCGTCTGCTCGAGGTTGCCCTCCTTGGAATCCTGCGGGAGGTAGCCGATCTCGCCGGAGCTTGTCACGGACCCGCCGTAGGGCTCGGTCTCCCCCGCCAAGATGCGCATCGTCGTGGTCTTGCCGGCGCCGTTGCGTCCGACGAGACCGACGCGGTCACCCGGCTGCACCCGCAAATGCTGCCCGGGGGCGTTGAGCAAGGTGCGGGCGCCGACGCGCACTTCGAGGTCCTGGGTGACAATCACAACCGGACACCTTACTCGCGGGGCTTCTAGACGGCGAAGCCGAGTGCTCGCAGCTGCTCGCGGCCGTCCTCGGTGATCATGTGCGGGCCCCACGGCGGCATCCACACCCAGTTGAATGCGACCTCATCAATCGGGGTGTTCGCCGTGATTGCGGCCGTCGCCTGCTCCTCGATCACGTCGGTGAGCGGGCATGCCGGGGACGTCAGGGTCATGTTGATGACCGCACGGGTGGCCTCGTCCTGCTCGATCCACAGGTCGTAGACCAGCCCGAGGTCGATCACGTTGATGCCGAGCTCCGGGTCGATAACGTCGTGCATGTATTCGGCAGCGTCGCTGGCGAGCTGGATCTGCTCCTCCGTCTGCGTCGGCCGTTCGGCGGTGCCGTAATTGGATTCAGCCATTTACTTCTCCTTTTCTTCCAGCGCGTCTGAGGTAGCAGCCTGGAATGCTTTCCACCCCATCAGCGCGCACTTGACTCGGGCGGGGAACTTGGACACGCCGGCGAACGCGACTCCGTCGCCGATGACGGCGGGGTTCCCCTCGACGGTTCCGCGCGAGGTCACCATCTCCTCGAACGAGGAGAGCTTGGCCATCGCCTCGTCGACTCCGAGGCCGATGATCTCCTCGGCCATCACGCTTGTCGACGCCTGCGAGATCGAACAACCCGCCGCGTCGTAGGACACGTCGGCCACGGTGGACCCGTCCTCGGACAGCGCGACGCGGAGCGTGATCTCGTCGCCGCAGGACGGGTTGACGTGGTGCACCTCGGCGTCGAACGGGTCGCGCAGGCCCGCGTGCTGCGGGTTCTTGTAGTGGTCCAGGATGACCTCCTGGTACATAGATTCTAGGTTCATGCGCCGAAGAACTCCTTCGCCTTGGTGATCGCCGCGACGAGTGCGTCGACCTCCTCGCGGGTGTTGTAGAGGTAGAAGCTGGCCCGCGCGGTCGCCTGCACGTCGAGGGCGCGGTGGACCGGCCACGCGCAGTGGTGGCCGGTGCGGATGGACACACCTTCCCCGTCGAGCACCTGGCCCAAGTCGTGCGGGTGGACACCCTCGACCGTGAACGCAATGGCCCCGCCGCGGTTGTCGGCGGTCAGCGGACCGGCGATCCGGAGGCCGCTTATACGCTGCATCTGCTCGAGCGCGTAGGCGGTGAGCTCATGCTCGTGGCGCTGGACCGCGTCCATGCCGACCTCGCTCAGGAAAGTCACGGCAGCGCCGAGCCCGACGACCTGGCTGGTCATCTGGGTTCCCGCCTCGAAGCGTTGCGGGGCGGGCGCGTAGGTGGAGCTCTCCATCTTCACCACCTCGATCATCGAGCCGCCGGTTAAAAACGGCGGGAGCTTGTCCAGCAGGTCGCCGCGCCCGTAGAGCACGCCGACGCCGGAGGGCCCGCACATCTTGTGGCCGGAAAAACCCGCGAAGTCCACGCCCAGCTCGTGGAAGTTCACCGGCATGTGTGGCACGGACTGGCAGGCGTCGAGCACCGTCAGCGCCCCGACCTCCCGGGCGCGGCGCACCATTTCGGGCACGTCCGCGTGGGCGCCGGTGACGTTGGACTGGTGCGTGAACGCGACCACCTTGACCGTCTCATCGAGCTCGAGCGAGTCGAGGTCGATGCGGCCGTCCGGCGTCATCGAGTACCACTTCAGCGTGGCGCCTGTGCGCCGCGCCAGCTCCTGCCAGGGCACGAGGTTGGCGTGGTGCTCCAGCTCCGTGACAACGATGGTGTCGTCCTTGGTGACCTGCATGTCGCCGGCGCGGTCGTCGCCAAGCACGTAGGCCACCGCGTTGAGCGCCTCGGTTGCGTTCTTGGTGAACGCGATTTCGTGCCCCTGCGCGCCCACGAACGCGGCGATGGCGTCGCGCGCGGTTTCGTAGGCGTCGGTAGCTTCCTCAGCGAGCTGGTAGGAGCCGCGGTGCACGGGGGCGAAGCTGTTCAGGACGAAGTCCCGCTCCGCGTCCCACACGCGCTGCGGGCGCTGCGAGGTCGCGCCCGAGTCGAGATAGACAAGGGGCTTGCCCTCTCGGACGGTGCGGGACAGGATCGGAAACTCCGCGCGGATGGCGTCCACGTTGAGCGTTCCGTCTGGGTGTGTGTACGACATTAGATAAACTTCTCGTAGCCTTCTGCTTCGAGGACGTCGGCCAACTCGGCGCCGCCGGTCTGGACGACCTGGCCATTGGCGAAGATGTGGACGAAGTCCGGGGAAACGTAGTTGAGGATGCGCTTGTAGTGGGTGATCATGAGCACGCCGCCGTTGGTCTCCTCCTGGTAGCGGTTGATGCCCTCGGAGACGATGCGCAGCGCGTCCACGTCGAGGCCGGAGTCGGTCTCGTCCATGACAGCGAACTTGGGCTTCATCAGCGCGAGCTGCATTACTTCGTGGCGCTTCTTCTCACCGCCGGAGAAGCCCTCGTTGACGGAGCGCTCGGAGAACGAGGCATCCATCTGCAGAGCCTCGCGCGCCGAGTTGAGCTCCTGGACCCACTCGCGCAGCTTCGGGGACTCGCCGCGCACGGCGGTGACGGCGGAGCGCATGAAGTTCGATGAGGAGACGCCGGGGACCTCGACGGGGTACTGCATGGCCAGGAAGAGGCCGGCGCGGGCGCGCTCGTCGACTTCCATCTCGAGGATGTTCTCCCCGTCGAGGAGCACCTCGCCGTCGGTCACCTCGTACTTCGGGTGTCCGGCGAGGGTGTAGGCGAGCGTGGACTTGCCGGAGCCGTTCGGGCCCATGATGGCGTGAGTCTCACCCGAGTTGATGGTCAGGTTGACACCCTTGAGAATCGGGGTCGGCTCCTGGCCTTCCTCGTTCGGCAGGACGTTGGCGTGCAGGTTCTTAATTTCGAGAGTAGACATGCGGTTCCTTTTACGTGTCGGGGGGAGGGTGGTTAGAGGCTGGCTCGCTCGAGCTCGCCGGAGACGCGGGCGATGAGCTCGTCGCGGACGGACTCGACCGGGATCTTGTTCAAGACCTCGTTGAAGAAGCCGCGGATGATCAGTCGTGTGGCCTCCTCCATGGGGATGCCGCGTGCGCGCAGGTAGAAGACCTGCTCCTCATCGAAACGGCCGACGGTTGCGGCGTGGCCGGCGCCGACGATTTCGCCGGTCTCGATCTCGAGGTTCGGGATCGCGTCGGCGCGCGCGCCGTCGGTGAGAACCATGTTGCGGTTGGTCTCGTAGGTGTCGGTGCCCTGCGCCTCGGCGCGGATGAGCACGTCACCCACCCAGCAGGTGCGGGCGTCGGGCTTGGCGGACGTCTTGTCGCCCTGCAGAGCGCCCTTGTACAGCACGTTGGAGCGGCAGTTGGGCACGCTGTGGTCCACAAGCAGGCGGTTTTCGATGTACTGTCCGTCGTCCGCGAAGTACACGCCGGTCAGCTCGACGTCGCCGCCGGGGGCGGAGAACTTGACGCGCGGCGTGATGCGGGTGACCTCGCCGCCGAAGCTGGCGACGGAGTGGCGCAGTGTCGCGTCGCGGCCGACCACGATCGACTGGGCGCCGAGGTGGACCGCGTCATGCTCCCACTGCGTATCGACGACCGCGTAGACCCGGGAGTTGTCCCCGATTACCCAGTTGACGTTGTCGGCGTGGGTGCCGGAGCCCTCGTAGCGCACGACGACGGTGGCCACGGAGTTCGCGCCCGACTCGACGAGCACGGTGGCAAACGTGGTCACGTCGAGGCCGGCCCCGGTGACGGTGATGGTGACGGGCTCGGTCAGCTCCGCGTTGTCCGGGATTGTGACGATGGTGCCGGAGGTGGCGGACGTCCAGGCCTGGGCCGCGACGCGGTCGACGGGGCCGCCGGCGGCCTTGAGGCGATCGTCGTCAGGCGAGACGGTCTCCACCGTGACCTCGGAAGGCCCCTCGACGCTGATGCGGGCGTCGGCAACCGGCGCGAACGTGCCGTTGTGCAGGCCGCGGATGCGGCGCAGCGAGATGAAGCGCCAGTCCTCGTCGCGGCCCGCCGGGATGGCGAAGTCGTCGACGTTGTAGGAGACGAACATGTCGCCCTTGGTGTTGACGCCGGAGGCGTTCTTGACTGCGGTTTCCGCCATGGTTTAACCCACCGATCCTTCCATTTGGAGCTCAATAAGACGGTTCAGCTCGAGGGCGTACTCCATGGGCAGCTCCTTGGCGATCGGCTCGACGAAGCCGCGCACGATCATGGCCATGGCCTCCTCCTCGGCGATGCCGCGGGACATGAGGTAGAAGAGCTGCTCTTCGGACACCTTGGACACCTTCGCCTCGTGGCCCAGGGTCACGTGGTCGTTGCGGATGTCGTTGTAGGGGTAGGTGTCGGAGCGGGAAATGTTGTCCACCAGCAGCGCGTCGCACTCGACGTTGGAGGCGGAGTGGTGCGCGTTCGGGTTGATCTGCACCAGGCCGCGGTAGGCGGCGCGGCCGCCGCCGCGGGCCACCGACTTGGACACGATGGTCGAGGAGGTGTGCGGTGCCATGTGCGTCATCTTGGCGCCGGTGTCCTGGAACTGGCCTTCGCCGGCGAATGCGACGGAGAGGACCTCGCCCTTGGCGTACGGACCGGTCATCCACACGGCCGGGTACTTCATGGTCACCTTGGAGCCGATGTTGCCGTCGACCCACTCCATGGTCGCGCCCTCTTCCGCCTTGGCGCGCTTGGTCACCAGGTTGTAGACGTTGTTGGACCAGTTCTGGATGGTGGTGTAGCGGCAGCGCCCGCCCTTCTTCACGATGATCTCCACCACGGCGGAGTGCAGCGAGTCGGACTTGTAAATCGGCGCGGTGCAGCCCTCGACGTAGTGCACGTAGGCGTCCTCGTCGACGATGATGAGCGTGCGCTCGAACTGGCCCATGTTCTCCGTGTTGATGCGGAAGTAGGCCTGCAGCGGGATGTCTACGTGGACCCCCGGCGGGACGTAGATGAAGGAGCCGCCGGACCACACGGCGGAGTTGAGTGCGGAGAACTTGTTGTCGCCGGCCGGGATGACGGACCCGAAGTACTCCTTAAACAGATCCTCGTGCTCGCGCAGGGCGGTGTCGGTGTCGACGAAGATGACACCCTTTTCCTCAAGGTCTTCGCGGATCTGGTGGTAGACCACCTCGGACTCGTACTGGGCGGCGACACCGGCCACGAGGCGCTGCTTCTCGGCCTCGGGGATGCCCAGCTTGTCGTAGGTGTTCTTGATGTCCGCGGGCAGGTCCTCCCAGGATGCCGCCTGCTGCTCGGTGGAGCGGACGTAGTACTTGATCTGGTCGAAGTCGATTCCGCTGAGGTCGGCGCCCCAGGTCGGCATCGGCTTCTTCTCGAAGATCTCGAGCGCCTTGAGGCGCTGGTTGAGCATCCACTCGGGCTCGTTCTTGATGCCCGAGATGTCCTTGACCACGTCTGCGTTGAGGCCGCGGCGGGCAGCCGCGCCGGCAGCGTCGGAGTCGTGCCAGCCGTAGTTGTAGGCGCCAATGGACTCAATAATTTCGTCGTCGTTCATCGGCCTTTCGAGGCCGGGTGCGGGAGTTGTCTCAGTCAAGATCTCCGCTCCTTTCGGTGTTTTTCTCGTGTGCCGCGACAGTACCCGCATCCGGGCGCGCCGCGGCTGTGAGAGGAATGTTTGTCGTGCAAATTCCGTTGCCGTCCGCAATCAGCGCGAGCGGTTGAACGTGCCTGCCGACGAGCGCCGAGATGGCTTCGTGCTCCGCGTCGCAGATTTCGGGGTGCTCGGCCGCGACGGCAGAGACGGGACAGTGGTGCTGGCAGATCTGGATGCCGGTGCCCGCCCTCGTCACCGTAGCGGCGTAGCCACTCTCGTCGAGAGCGTCCGCGAGATCGTGGGCCACTTTCTCCACGTCTCCCCCGGCGTCCTCCACGCTTCCCACGCCGTCGAGAATCGTGTGGATCCTCTCCCGTGCGAGCGAGCGCACGGCTTCCTCGCCGCCGAGGTCCTTGAGGACTCGGATGGCGTCGGTCGCGAGCGTATCGTAGTGGCTCCCGAAGAGATCCCGGCCCTGCTGCGTGAGCCGGTAGTGTTTCGCGGGTCGCCCGCGGGTGGCTTCCTCCCCCGCTACCGGGTTCGGTTCGCACGTTTCAGCGAGTTGTTCGTCTTCCAATTTATCGAGGTGGCGTCGCACGCCTGCGGCGGAGAGTCCGAGGTGGTGTCCGAGGTCTGCGGCGGTGACGGGACCGAGCTTGAGCAGCAGCGACATCACCTCGCGACGGGTTTCCCCGCCGATGGAGCGAGCTTTCTCAACCATGATCCTCACCTCCGTGCCTTGTCGACCACGCCGATTTTCTCGTGCGCCTTTATATAACACTAGTGTGTTCAAATTCATTCCGCACGTGTGCCCCCGTGTCCGTGTCGCACCGCCGCACCCCTTTTGTAGACTCCTCGAGTGTGAATTCACGGGCCACCCTCCTACCGGACCTCCGCCGGACGCTGCCCCGCCTGGGGCGGCCGGGGTCTCGCTCGGCCGAGCTCCATGAATCCGTGACCCGCCCGCTTGGCGACGGCCCCCGCACGCGCCCGTCGATAGCCGAGGCCAACCGCTTCGCGCTGCTGCGCTGGACCGGGCTCGTCGGAACCATGCTCATGGGTCTGGGCGGCCTGGGTGGCGGGGCGCTGCCGGTGGTGGGCAACCCGTACGTCCATTTGCCCGGGGGCGCCGTGATGGCCAGGATGCTGCAAACCTCGTCCTCGCTCATCCTCATCGGCGTGGGGCTGGTGGTGGCCGCGTGGGTGCTCATGGCCCCGTTCGTCGGGGCGGGCGGGGCGCCGGCCCGGGTGGGGCAGGCGGTGCTGCTGCGCACGTTCGCGGCGTGGGTCATCCCGCTCATCCTCACCGCTCCGCTGTTCACGCAGGACATCTACTCCTACCTCGCGCAGGGCTCGATTGTGCGCCAGGGGCTCGATCCGTACGCCGCGGGGCCGGTGGAGATCCTGGGGCCGGAAAACCACCTCGCGCGCTCCGTGCCGTTTATCTGGGCGCAGTCTCCCAGCCCCTATGGGCCCGTGGCGCTGGGGATCTCGGCGGCGATTTCGTGGGCGACGTCGGACTCCATCGTGCTCGGGGTGATCGCCCACCGGTTGGTGTCCCTCGTCGGCATCGCCGCCGCAGCCTGGGGCATACTCGCCCTGGCGCGGCGCTGCGGCGTGTCCCCCTCGGCCACGCTGTGGCTCGGCGTGCTCAACCCCCTGACCATCCTGCACCTGGTCGGCGGGATCCACAATGAGGCGATCCTGCTGGGCTTCATGCTCGTCGGCCTCGAACTGGGTCTGCGCGGGATCAGCCGTCTCGGGCACGACACGGCGCTCGCCGCGGCCTACCTCGCGGCGTCGGGCGCTCTCATCACCTGCGCCGGGCTAGTCAAGGTCACGGGCTTTATCGCCCTGGGGTTTGTGGGCATGGCACTCGCCCGTGAGCTTAACGGCAGATTCGGGCGCGCAGGGGCGCTGGCGGTGGCCGTCGTCACGCAAACGGCGCTGCTGGTGGCCACGACGCTGGCCATCACCGCGGCGACGGGGATCGGCCTTGGGTGGGTGACGGGGCAGGGCGGGGCGGCGTCGATACGCAGCTGGCTCTCGGTGACCACCGACATCGCGGTCATCGGCGGCAACATCGGGATGCTGCTCGGGCTCGGCGACCACATCGAGGCCATGCTCCTGGTCACCCGCGGAGCTGGCATCGCCGTGGCCGCCGCGTTCATGGTCCGCATGCTGTGGGCGACGTACCGCGGCACGATCCACCCGGTCGGCGCCCTGGGCGTGGCCACCCTCGTGCTCGTCGTGCTCTTCCCCGTCGTCCACCCGTGGTACCCGCTGTGGGCCATCCTGCCCCTGGCGGCGTGGGCGAACCGCCTGTTTTTCCGCGCCGCGGTGGCCATCTACTCCGCGGTGTTCAGCTTCCTCGTCCTGCCCCGCGGGCTCGCGCTCGCGCCCGACGCCGTGTTCACCATCTACGCCAACGCCGCCTTATGGTTCGCTGTGATCTGCGCTGCGGCCACGTGGTGGTACTACCGTTTCGGGCGCAGAAGTCTAAACTAGCCAGCCATGACTGAGGCGCTCGTCGTCGACGACGTGTACAAGAACTTCCGCGGCACCCAGGCGGTGGCCGGGATGAGTTTCACCTCCCGCCGCGGGGAGATCCTCGCCCTCCTCGGGCCCAATGGCGCGGGAAAAACCACCACGATCGAAATGTGCGAAGGTTTCATCACCCCATCCTCCGGCAGCATCTCCGTTCTCGGGCTGGATCCGGCGCGGGAGACGGAGCAGGTCCGATCGCGCATCGGCATCATGCTCCAGGGCGGGGGCTCTTATTCGGGGATCCGCGTGCGCGAAATGCTGGAGCTGACGGCCAGCTACAACGAGGACCCGCTCGACCCGGACTGGTTGATCGACCTGCTCGGCCTGCGCGGGGTGGAAAAGACCACCTACCGGCGCCTCTCCGGCGGCCAGCAGCAGCGCCTCTCACTGGCGCTCGCCATGATCGGCCGGCCCGAGCTCATCTTCCTCGACGAGCCCACCGCGGGCATGGACGCGCAGTCACGGCTGGCGGTGTGGGACATCATTTCCGCGATGCGGCGCGACGGTGTGACCGTTATCTTAACCACCCACCTCATGGACGAGGCCGAGGCGCTGGCGGACAAGGTCGTCATCATCGACCGCGGGGCCGTCGTCGCCCAGGGCACCCCCGGCGAGTTGACCAGCCACGACTCCTTCCCGCTCGTCGCGTTCGGCACCGATCGCGACCTCGATCTGGCCCCGCTTAACGACGCCTTGGCGGCGCTGTCCCTCTCCGCCCACGCGACTAGGCCGCTGCGCTATCAGATCACGGGCGGGGCCACCCCGGAAGTGATAGCCGCGCTCGCAGGCGCGGCCGAGCGGCAGAACGTGCTCATCCGCGACCTCAACGTCTCCCACCGCACCCTGGAGGACGTGTTTCTCGACATCACCGGCCGCGAGCTGCGCAGTTAGGAGACAAAACACATGGCCAACCTCACCCCGGGGGTGTTCACCCCCCGCCCCCGGCGGGCGTCGCGCACCCGCATGGCGCTCGCCCAAGGCAGCATCGAGGCGCGCCTCATGCTGCGCCACGGCGAGCAGCTCCTGCTCAACCTGATCATCCCCGCGGTCATTCTCGTCGCGGCCGCGAAGATCCCCCTGCCCGGCTCCGCGTCCGGCGCCCGCCTCGAGCACCTCGTCCCCGTGGTGTTCGCAGTCGCGGCCAGCAGCGCCGGGTTTACCGGCCAGGCGATCGCGCTGGCCTTCGACAGGCGCTACGGGGCGCTCAAGCGCACCGGGGCGTCCGGGGTGCCCGCTTGGACCATCATCGCGGGCAAGATCCTCGGCGTGCTGGCGATGGTGGCCGTGCAGATCGTGGTGCTCGGCGCCATTGCGCTCTCCCTCGGGTGGCGCGTCACGCTCCCCGGAGCCCTGTTCGGCGGGGTGACCCTGTTGCTCGGGGTCGCCTGCTTCACCGCGCTGGGCCTGTTAATGGGCGGCACGCTCAGCTCTGAGCCGGTCCTCGGGCTGGCAAACTTGCTGTGGCTCGTGCTCGTGGGGGTGCTTGGGTGGGTGACGTATTCGGGCGACCTCACGTCGGCCGGATGGTTCAACGCCGTGCCCACGGTTGCGCTGGCCGCGGCGCTGACGCAGGCCTTCGCCTTGACCGTGGATTCGGCCGCGTGGGTGGCGCTGATCGTATGGGCGGCGGCCGCTGTCGCGGCGGCGGCCCGGTGGTTCCGGTTCGATGGCTAGATCCGCGGGTGCGTGAGTTAAGCTGACGTCAATCCAAAGTTTGATGTGGAAGGTACCGGTATCACCGTGAGCACGACAACCTCCAGCACCGCCGCGGCCGAGGCTGCGCGCGCACCCTCGCTGAAGCTGCAGCGCACCCTCGCTCTCATCCTCCTGCTCTGCCAGGGGGGAATCACCGTCACCGGTTCGCTCGTGCGCGTGACCGGGTCCGGACTCGGATGCAACACGTGGCCGCTATGCCACGAGGGCTCGCTCGTCCCGCTCAGGGGTGCCGCGCCCCTGGTCCACCAAGCCATCGAGTTCGGCAACCGCCTCCTCACCTTCGTTGTGGCGGCGGCCGCGATCGCCGTGACGGTGGCGGTCTACCGGGCCGGGCGGCGCCAGCTAATCAAGAACTTAGCGGTCGCCTCCATCGCCGGCGTCGTGCTGCAGGCGATCCTTGGCGGCATCTCCGTTCTGGTGGACCTTCACTGGTGGGCCGTGGCGGTGCACTTCCTGCCGTCCATGGCGCTTGTCGCCATCGCCGCCGTGCTTTACATGCGCATCGCCGAACCCGACGACGCCCCGGTGATCGAGCGCTACAGCCCGCAGGCTCGCGCGATGGTCGTGGCCGCGGCCGTCGCGCTATGCTTCGTGCTGGTCACGGGCACGATGGTGACCGGCTCCGGGCCGCACTCGGGCGATGCCGGGGTGGGCATGGAGGGCCGCCTCGACATGGACACGCGTCTGCTCGCGTACGTGCACGCCGCGTGCATGTACCTCTACCTGATCGGGACGCTGGCCGCGACGTACCTCCTGCGCCGCTCCAACGCCCCCAAGGACGCTTTCAACACCGCCCTCGTGCTCGTGGCCATGATCGTGGTCCAGTGGGCCGTCGGCGTGACCCAGTTCTACCTGGGCGTGCCGCGCTGGACGGTGCCCATCCACATCGCCATGTCGTCGGTGGTCGTCGCGTTCAGCGCCTTCGTGTGGGCCCACGGCAGGCGCCGCATGCCGTAGCCTTGCATCCATGAAGGCTATCTACGTCACCCAGCACGGAGGGCCCGAGGTCCTCACCTACACGGACCGCCCGGACCCCGTGCCGGGCGCGGACCAGGTCCTCGTCGAGGTGCTCTACGCCGGTGTCAACTACATCGACACCTACTTCCGCTCCGGTTCCTACGCCCAGGAGCTGCCGTATATCCCGGGCACCGAGGGCTGCGGCCGCGTCATCCACGACCCCGCCGCCGAGATCGCGGAGGGCACGCTGATCGCCTGGCACGACGCCCCCGGTTCGTACGCAGAGAAGGTGTGCGTGGCCCGCAACCGCCTGGTGGCGGTGCCCGAGAACATTGAACCGGCCGTCGCGGCGTCGATGCTCCTGCAGGGCATGACGGCACACTACCTGCTCCACGGCACGCGGGACACCGCGCCCGGCGACACGATGGTGGTCACCGCCGGGGCGGGCGGCGTCGGCCTCATCCTCACCCAGATGGCGGCCTCCCTGGGCGCCGTGGTCTACTCGGTGACCTCGACCGATGAGAAGGAGAAGCTGGCGTACGACGCCGGTGCGAGCGCGGTGTTCCGCTACGGGGACTTCCCGGAGTCGGTGAAACGCGCCAATGGCGGCAAGGGCGTCGACGTGGTCTACGACGGCGTCGGCAAGGCGACGTTCGCGCAGGCCCTCGACGTGTGCAGACCCCGCGGACTCGTGTGCTCCTTCGGTTCCGCGTCCGGCGACGTGGAACCCTTCTCCATCCAAGAGCTGAATAAGCACGGCTCCCTGTTTGTCACCCGGCCGTCGCTGGGCGCCTACGTTGCCACGGATGACGAATACCGCAAGCGGGCCCAGGCGGTCGTCCGCGCCGTCGAGGACGGCACCGTGCGGCTGCGGGTCCACGAGCCTTTCCCGCTTGCCGACGCCCGCGTGGCCCACGAGGACCTCCAAGCGCGCCGGACGTCCGGCTCCGTCGTGCTCCGGGTTTCCGGTACTGCGTAACGCGCGGGGGCTAGAGCAGGATCTCGGCCAACGTCGGCCATCCCAGGACTGCGTCGACGGACAGGCCGAGGAACAGCACGGCGAGGTAGTTGTTCGACAGGATGAACAGCTTCAGGGGCTTGACGTCCTCGCCCCTGACGACACCGTTGTGCAGGCGCGTCGCCATGACCAGGAACGCAGCGCCCGAGAGCACGGCCGCCGCGAGGTAGATCCAGGAGGCCGCCGGGACGAGCACCAACGAGGTGGCGACGGTGATCCAGGAGTAGATCACGATCTGCCGGGTGGTCTCCTGCGCGCTGGCCACCACCGGCAGCATGGGCACGTTCGCCCGCGCGTAGTCGTCCTTGTACTTCATCGCCAGGGCCCACGTGTGCGGCGGTGTCCAGAAGAAGATGATCATGAACAGCACCACGGCCTGCCACCAGAAGTCGGGTGAGCCGTCGTGGACGTTGTCGCGCACGGCCGCCCAGCCCACGAGCACCGGCATGCACCCGGCGGCACCTCCCCAAATGACGTTTTGCCACGTGCGGCGCTTGAGCCACTTGGTGTAGACGAACACGTAGAACCAGTTGGTCAACAGGATAAACAGTGAGGCCAGCCAGGAGTTGCACACGACACCGAGCCACAGCACGGAGGCAACAAGCAGCACCCAGGCGAAGATGGTGGCCCTGGTCTTGGTCACCGTGTGGCGCACGAGCGGGCGCGCCCGGGTGCGCCCCATCTTCTGGTCGATGTCGTAGTCGGCCACCATGTTGAACGTGTTCGCCGCCCCGGCACCCATCCAGCCGCCGACGAGCGTGCCCAGGACGAGCCAGAGGTCGACGGTGCCGCGGTTCGCCTGCAGCATCGCGGGGATCGCGGCGACGAGGAGGAGCTCAATGACCCGCGGCTTTGTCAGTGCGAAGTAAGCCTTGATGGTCTCCAAGTAAACAACTCCTCATAAGCGCAAAGGCCCGCCCCGGTGTGGGGAGCCAACATGACAGTAGTCGCAGCGCGCCGGCGGAAAGTTCCGCGCTCGCTCGGCCGGCGGGCATCATACCTTCGGACGATGTTACCGGGGCGGCGCGGCTTCGAGTAATCCAGACACGCGCCGTGCGCAACGGTTAGGCTGGGGTGCGCGCTTTCGAGCAATTACCGTATATCCATCCGCATGAGATCAAGCGAGGTACCCCGTGTCCCCATCCCAGTCCCAGCTGCCCCCCGAGCTCCAGGCCATGACCGTGCGTAATTACCCGGACGACTGGACAGAGACGGACACCCGGGCCGTGGATACCGTGCGCGTTCTCGCCGCGGACGCCGTGGAGAAGCGCGGGTCTGGCCACCCGGGCACCGCAATGTCGCTGGCGCCGCTGGCCTACACGTTGTACCAGCGTGTGATGAACGTCGACCCGCGGGATCCGCACTGGGTGGGCCGCGATCGTTTCGTGCTGTCCAACGGACACTCCTCGTTGACTCAGTACATTCAGCTTTACCTCGGCGGTTTCGGCCTCGAGCTGGACGACCTCAAGGCGCTGCGCACCTGGGGCTCCAAGACGCCGGGCCACCCCGAGTACAACCACACAAAGCACGTGGAAATCACAACTGGCCCCCTCGGACAGGGGCTGGCGTCGGCGGTGGGCATGGCGATGGCCGCGCGCCGCGAGCGCGGCCTGTTCGACCCCGAGGCGCCTGCGGGCGAATCCCCGTTCGACCACTTCATCTACGTCATTGCCGGCGACGGCTGCCTGCAGGAGGGCGTGACCTCGGAGGCGTCCTCGCTTGCGGGCACCCAAAAGCTCGGCAACCTCATCCTGTTCTGGGATGACAACCGGATCTCCATCGAGGACGACACCCGAATCGCGTTCACCGAGGATGTGCTCAAGCGTTACGACGCCTACGGGTGGCAGACGCTGACCGTCGATTCCGGCGAGGACGTGGTGGCCATCGAGGCCGCCGTCGCACAGGCCAAGGCGGACACCGGACGCCCGACGATCATCCGCGTCAAGACCGTCATCGGTCACCCCGCCCCCAACCTGCAGAACACCGGCGCGGCGCACGGCGCCGCCCTCGGCGCAGAGGAGATCAGGCTGGTCAAGGAGGAGCTAGGCTTCGACCCGGACGTCGCCTTCCCCGAGGAAGCCGACGTGATCGCTCACACCCGCGGTCTCGCCGACCGCGCCGCCGCCAAGCGAGCCGCGTGGGAGGAGAAGTTCAACGCCTGGGCCGAGCGCAACCCCAAAAACGCCGCCCTGCTCGAGCGGCTCACCGCGCGCGAGCTGCCGGAGGGCTGGGACGCGGACCTTCCCACCTGGGAACCCGACGAGAAGGGCATTGCCACCCGCAAGGCCTCCGAGGCCGCAATCCAGGCGGCGGCCGCGGCCCTGCCGGAGCTGTGGGGCGGTTCGGCCGATCTGGCGGGCTCGAACAACACCCTGATCAAGGGCGCGCCCTCCTTCGGCCCGGAGTCCATCTCCACCGACATGTTCACCGCGGAGCCCTACGGCCGCAACCTCCACTTCGGCATCCGCGAGCACGCCATGGGCGCGATCATGAACGGCATCGGCCTCCACGGCGGCACCCGCGTCTACGGCGGCACCTTCCTCATTTTCTCCGAGTACCTCTACCCCGCCATCCGCGTCGCGGCTCTGTCCGGCATCGACGGGTACTACGTGTTCACCCACGACTCCATTGGCCTCGGCGAGGACGGGCCGACCCACCAGCCCGTGGAAACCCTGGCCGCGCTGCGCGCGATCCCCGATCTCGCCGTGATCCGCCCCGCGGACGCCAATGAGACCTCCGCCGCGTGGAAGGCCGCGCTGGAGGCGAAGGAGCAGCCGAAAGCGCTCGCCCTGTCCCGCCAGAACCTCCCGGTGCTCGAGGGCACGAAGGAGAAGGCGTTTGGCGGCGTCGCCCGCGGGGCGTACGTGCTGGTCGAGTCTTCCACCGACACCCCAGACGTAATCCTCATGGCCACCGGCTCGGAGGTCCAGCTCGCCGTCGCCGCGGCGCGCACCCTCGAGTCCGAGGCTGTCGGCGCCCGCGTCGTCTCCGTCCCGTCCATGGAATGGTTCCGGGAGCAGGACGACGACTACATCGAGTCCGTTCTGCCCCGCGCTGTGAAGGCACGCGTCTCCGTCGAGGCGGGCGTGTCCATGCCGTGGCACCGCTACACGGGTGATTACGGCCGCAACGTCTCGCTGGAGCACTTCGGTGCCTCCGCCCCGGGCGCCGAGCTGTTCGAGCGCTTCGGGTTCACCGCCGACGCCGTCGCCGCCGCCGCCCGCGAGTCCCTCTCCGCAGTCCAGTCCGCCGCACAGTCCAAATAACCCGCACACAGCAAAGGATTACCCATGACTTCCCCCACCCCCGTCGACAAGCTTTACGAGATCGGAACGTCGACCTGGCTCGACGACCTGTCGCGCGACCGTATCATGTCGGGCAACCTCGACGAGATCAAGGCGTCGAAAAGCATTAAGGGCGTGACCACCAACCCGGCCATCTTCGCCAAGGCCATGTCGGGCGGAAACGCATACGACGTCCAGCTCGCGGACCTCAAGGCAGCCGGATCCGATGTGGACACGGCCGTGTACGCCATGAGCGTCAAGGACGTCCAGGACGCCTGCGACCTGTTCGCCGACGTCTTCGAGACGACCGGCGGCAAAGACGGCCGCGTCTCCATCGAGGTTGACCCCCGCTACGCCGCCGACGAGGCCCGCACAGTCGAACACGCCGCCGAGCTATCCGCCCTCGTGGACCGGCCCAACGTAATGATCAAGATCCCCGCCACCGACGAGTCCCTCCCAGCGATCACCGCCACCCTCGCCGCCGGGATCTCCGTCAACGTCACGCTCATCTTCTCCGTGGACCGCTACCGCAACGTCATCGCGGCGTTCCGCGAGGGCGTGCGCCAGGCAGAGGCCAACGGCCACGACGTGTCCCAGATCCACTCCGTGGCGTCTTTCTTCGTTTCCCGCATGGACACCGAGGTGGACAACAGGCTCGAGACCATCGGTACCGAGGAGGCACTCGCACTGCGCGGGCAGGCCGGCATCGCCAACGCGCGGCTGGCCTACCAGGTGTTCCTCGACGAGTTCGCGGACATGTCCCGCTACCCCGCCGGCACGAACATGCAGCGCCCCCTGTGGGCGTCGACGGGCGTGAAAAACCCGGACTACCCGGCGACGATGTACGTCACGGAGCTCGCCGGGCCGGACACCGTGAACACGATGCCGGAGGCGACTCTCGACGCCGTTCTCGACGGCGACGCCGTCACCGGCGACACGCTCACCGGAACCGCCGCGCAGGCGCGCGAGACCTTTGACAAGCTGGAGGCCGTGGGCATCGACTTCGACGACGTCGTCGCGGTGCTCGAGCGCGAGGGCGTGGACAAGTTCGTCGAAGCCTGGCAGGAGCTGCTCGACTCCATGACGGAGAACCTGAAGTAGCACCCCCGTTTTCGCCCGCACGGGTCGGTGAACCTAGTAACTTTGAAACAATATCCGGAAACTCTTACCGCCTACCTATCACTCGAGGTGAACTACCGTGACGGACGACACCGTGTGGGTCAATCCGCTGAGACAGCCCGACGATAAGCGCCTGCCCCGCATCGCCGGACCCTCAGGGATGGTGATCTTCGGGGTCACCGGCGACCTGGCCAAGCGCAAGCTGCTGCCCGCCGTCTACGACCTCGCCAACCGCGGCCTGCTGCCCGCCGGGTTCACCCTCGTCGGGTTCGGCCGCCGCGAATGGTCGAAGCGGGACTTCGAGGACTACGTCCGCACGGCCGTCGAAAATGGCTCGCGCACCACGTTCAACGAAAACGTGTGGAACCGCCTGGCGGAGGGCATGCACTTCATCACCGGCGCCTTCGACGACGACGAGGCGTTTGAGAAGCTGGCCGCGCTGCTCGCCGAGATGGACGCCAGCCGCGGCACGGGCGGAAACTGGGCCTTTTACCTGTCGGTCCCGCCGGAGTACTTCTCCGACGTCGTGCACCAGCTCGACCGCTGCGGCATGGCCACGCCCGCGGACAACCAGTGGCGCCGCGTGATTATTGAGAAGCCCTTCGGGCACGACCTCGCCTCGGCCAGGGAGCTCAACGAGGTGGTCAACCACGTCTTCCCGGAGCGGTCCGTGTTCCGCATCGACCACTACCTGGGCAAGGAGACAGTGCAGAACATTCTCGCGCTGCGCTTCGCCAACCAGATGTTCGAGCCGGTGTGGAACGCGAACTACATCGACCACGTGCAGATCACCATGGCCGAGGACATTGGGCTCGGCGGGCGTGCGGGCTACTACGACGGCATCGGCGCCGCCCGCGACGTGATCCAGAACCACCTCATCCAGCTCCTCGCGCTAGTGGCCATGGAGGAGCCGACCTCCTTCTCCCCGCGCCGGCTGCGCGCCGAGAAGCTCAAGGTGCTCCGCGCCACCAGTCCCGTCGAGCCCTTCGACGAGACCACGGCCCGCGGGCAGTACACCGCCGGGTGGCAGGGCTCGGAGAAGGTCATCGGCCTACGCGAGGAGGAGGGATTCGACCCCGACTCCGCCACCGAGACGTACGCGGCCTGCACGCTCAAGATCAACTCGCGGCGCTGGGCGGGCGTGCCCTTCTACCTGCGCACCGGCAAGCGCCTCGGCCGTCGCGTGACCGAAATCGCGCTGGTGTTCAAGCGCCCGCCCTTCCAGCCCTTTGCCAAGGGGATGACGGACCTGCTCACCGCGAACGCCGTCGTGCTGCGCATCCAGCCGGACGAGGGCGTGCTCATGCGCTTTGGCTCCAAGGTCCCGGGCTCCACCATGGAAGTCCGCGACGTGAACATGGACTTCTCCTACTCCGAGGCTTTCACCGAGGAGTCGCCGGAAGCCTACGAGCGCCTCATCCTGGACGCGCTGCTGGATGAATCCAGCCTCTTCCCCACCAACGAGGAAGTGGAGCGCAGCTGGGAGATCCTCGACCCGATCCTGGAGCACTGGGCCGCGCGCGGCCGCCCGGACGAGTACGCCGCCGGCACGTGGGGCCCGGAATCCGCCGACGCCATGCTCGCCCGAACCGGGCGCCACTGGCGCCGCCCTTAGACCGCAGACCCACAAGAGTGAAAGAGACCCGGAGATGATCATCACCCTCCCCGACACCACGACGCGGCAGATCGCCGCGACGCTCCTGCAGGCGCGGGACAACTACTCTCTGGCCACGGGCCGGGTGCTCACGCTGCTCGTGGTGGCGTCGGCACGCGACGACGTGGATTCGATCTTGCTGTCCGTGCGCGACGCCACGCAGGAGCACCCCGCGCGCGTGCTCGTCATGCTGCTCGGCGACCCGGAGGATCCCACCTCGCTCGACGCCGAGTGCATCCTCACCGCGGACGCGGGCGCTTCCGAAATGGTGGTCATGCACCTGCACGGCGACCTGACCCGCAACCTCGACTCGGTGGTCACCCCGCTCATCCTGCCGGATACCCCGATCGCGGCGTGGTGGCCCACCACCGCCCCCGCCAACCCCTCGGAAGCCCCGCTGGGCAACATCGCGCAGCGCCGCATCACCAACGCGCGCCGCAACGTGTCGGGCAACGCGCTGCTGCGCCTGTCCAACGGGTACACCGAGGGCGATTCGGACATGATGTGGTCGCGCATCACGCCGTGGCGCGGCATCGTCGCCTCCGCCGTCGACCGCCACATCGGCGAGGACATCACCGCGGTGACGATCTGTGGGCCGGTGGACAACCCCAGCGTCGATATCGCCGCCGGGTGGCTCGCGAGCTGCCTGGGTGTGGACGTCACGCGTCACCCGGCCCCGGACACGTCCGAGATCATCGAGAACGTCCCGATTACGGAGTTGCGCCTGTCCTACGACCGCGGCGACATCGTCGTCTCCGTCATGGACGAGCGCAGCGTCCGCGTCTCCGTCCCCGGCAGCCCCGACTCGTACGTTGCTATGACGGCCCGCACCGACGCCGAATGCCTGGCGGAGGAGCTGCGCCACCTCGACCCCGACACCGCCTATTCGCGCGCGCTCGACGGCCTCTCCCACGTCCTCGTTCACTAGACCGTGCACTAGATACAGAAAGGTTTCCGCTGATGGTTGCGGTTTCCCGGTTCCCCGACCTCGACTCGCTTATCGACGCCGCCGTGGCGCGCTTCCGAGCAACCATCGGCGCCATCCACTCCGACGCCTCCGGCGGGGTAAACGGCGACGGCGTGGCGCGGGTGGTGGTGACCGGCGGTACCGCCGGGATCCGCTTCTTGGAGAAGGTGCGCGACCTCGACCCGGGCCTCGACTTCACACGCGTCAAGGTCTTTTTCGGCGACGAGCGCAACGTGCCAGTGGACCACCCGGACTCCAACGAGGGACAGGCGCGCGCGGCCCTGCTCGACCACGTCACCATCCCGGAAGCCAACATCTACGGCTACGGTCTCGACGGCGGTGACATGAGCGCAGCCGTCGAGGGGTACGAGGCTGCGCTAGCCGACACCGCGCCGGAGGGGTTCGACCTCCATCTGCTGGGGATGGGCGGCGAGGGGCACATCAACTCCCTGTTCCCGCACACCGCCGCGGTGCGCGAGACGCAGCGCCTGGTGGTCGCCGTGACCGATTCCCCGAAGCCGCCCGCAGAGCGCGCCTCGCTGACCCTGCCCGCGGTGGGGCGGGCCCGCGAGGTGTGGCTGCTCGTCTCTGGCGCGGAGAAGGCGGAGGCGGCCGGGCACGTGGCGCGCGGGGCCGCGGCCGAGGATTGGCCCGCCGCCGGGGCGGAAGGCACCGCGGAGACGGTGCTGTTTGTCACCGACGATGCGGCAACGTTTATTCCGGGTTCCTAGACCGCGAAGGACTGCGCGAGGTTCAACCCGATGATGCAGGTGATCCAGATCACCGCGATGACGATGGTGTAGCGCGTCAAGTTGCGCTCCACGATCGTCGAACCCGAGAGATTCGCCTGGACGCCGCCGCCGAAGAGGCTGGACAGGCCGCCGCCCTTGCCCCTGTGGAGCAGGACGAACACCGTCAGCAGTACCGCCGTGATGACCAGGACGATCTCGAGAGCCACAATCATGGGCTTTACCCTACACCATCAGCGCACGGCGTTGGCCGCCGCCGCGGCCAGCCTCGCGAACTCCTGGCCGTCGAGGGAGGCCCCTCCCACGAGACCGCCGTCGACGTCCGCCTCCGTGACGATGTCTGCGATGGTGTCGACCTTGACGGACCCGCCGTAGAGGATGCGGATGGCGTCGGCCACGGAGGCGTCGGCAAGCTCCGCGATGAGCCCGCGGATGGCGTGGCAGACCTCCTGCGCATCGGCCGCGGAAGCCGTCTTGCCGGTGCCGATGGCCCACACGGGCTCGTACGCGATCACGGTGCGCGCCAGCTCTTCCGCGCTCACACCCTCCAGGGACCGGCGGGTCTGCTCCACGACGTAGGCGACGTGGTCGCCCGAGTCGCGGACCTCCTCCGGCTCGCCGACGCACACGATGGGGCTCATGCCGTGGGACAGCGCCTGGCGCGCCTTGGCGGCGACGAGCTCGTCAGTCTCCCCGTGTTCCTGACGGCGCTCGGAGTGCCCGACGACAACCCAAGTGCACCCCAGCTTAGCCAGCATGGAGGCGGAAATGTCCCCGGTATGGGCGCCGTTGTCGTGCTGGGAGACGTCCTGGGCGCCGTAGGTGATCTGGAGCTTGTCGCCGTCGACGAGCGTCTGAATCGAGCGTAGGTCCGTGAACGGGACCATCAGGGCGATGTCGACGTATTCGTAGCCGTCCTTTGGGAACGCGAAGGCGAGTTTCTGGGCGCTGGCGAGGGCCTCGAGGTGGTCGAGGTTCATCTTCCAGTTGCCCGCGATGAGCGGTTTGCGTGCCATGTCCTACCTCCTACTTGCTCGCGGTGTCGACGACGCTCACGCCGGGCAGGTCCTTGCCCTCGATGAGCTCGAGGGAGGCGCCGCCGCCGGTGGAGATGTGGGTGAAGCCGTCCTCGTCAAGGCCGAGCGCGCGTACCGACGCCGCGGAGTCGCCGCCGCCGACCACCGTAAAGCAGCCGTTGCCCGTCGCGGCGATCATCGCCTCGGCGACGGCCTTGGTGCCGTCGGCGAAGGCGGGGAACTCGAACACGCCCATCGGGCCGTTCCAAAACACGGTCTTGGCGCTTTCGATGGCCTCCGCGTACTTTGCGGAGGTCTCGGGGCCGATGTCGAGGGACATCCAGCCCTCCGGGATGTCGTCCAGGCCGACAATCTTCTTCTCGGCGTCCTTGTCAAACTCCGGGGCCACCGCGAGGTCGACCGGCAACACGAGCTTGTCACCGTAGGCGTCCATAAGGCCTGCGCAGGTTTCCACCATGTCCTCCTGCAGGAGCGACTTCTGCACGTTGTGGCCCTGAGCGGCGAGGAAGGTGTAGCACATGCCGCCGCCGATGATGACCCTGTCCGCCTTTTCCGCGAGCGCCTCGATCACCCCCAGCTTGTCGGAGACCTTGGAGCCGCCGAGAACGACGACGTAGGGGTGCTCCGGGTTGTCCTTGACGGAGCTCAGCGTCTCCACTTCCTTCTCTACGAGGTACCCGGCGTAGGCCGGCAGCTGCTTGGCCACGTCGTAGACGGAGGCCTGCTTGCGGTGCACCACACCGAAGCCGTCGGAGACGAAAGCGCCGTCGTCGGCCGCGAGCGCCGCGAGCTCGGCGGCGAACTCCTCCCGCTCCGCGTCGTCCTTGGAGGTCTCGCGGGCGTCGAAGCGGACGTTTTCGACGAGGAGGATCTCACCTTCCGTCAGGCCGTTGGCGCGCTCGTGCGCGTCCTCCCCGGACACGTCGGCGGCCAGCGGTACGAACTGGCCCAGGCGCTCCGAGAGAGCTTCCGCGACGGGCTTCAACGAGTACTCCGGCTTGACCTCGCCCTTCGGGCGCCCCAGGTGGGCCATGACAATCACCTTGGCTCCGCCGTCGAGCAGTGCCTTGAGCGTGGGGATCGACGCGTCGATACGGCCGGCGTCGGTGATGTTGCCGTCGTCGTCGAGCGGGACGTTGAAGTCGGAGCGGACGAGCACGTGGCGGCCGTCGACGCCCTCGTCGAGCAGCTGCTGGATGGTCTGAAGTGCCATGGAAATCTCCTTCACAGGCTTCTGGGTAGGACGGGTAGGACCGGCACCCAAGTCTAATGAGAATTGCGAAAGTCCGGGGCCGCGCGCGTAGGCGCCGCCCCGGACTCTGCGGGTTGCACTTAGTTGAGCTTGTCGCCCACCGTCTTGGCCAGGCGGATGAACTGCTCGGTGTAGCCGTGCTCGTTGTCGTACCAGCAAATGACCTTGAGCATGTTGCCGTCAATCACGCGCGTCATGCCGGCGTCGAAGACGCCGCCGTACGGGGTGTTGATGATGTCGGAGGACACGATCGGGTCCTCGGTGTAGTGGAGGGCCTTGGCGATGTCGCCCTCCTGAGTGGCCTGCTTGACCGCAGCGTTGACCTCCTCCACGGTGACATCCCGGTCCAGGACGAGGGTGAGGTCGGTGGCGGAGCCGGTGATGGTGGGCACGCGCATGGCGAAGCCGTCGAGCTTGCCCTTGAGCTCGGGGATGACCTCGGCGACAGCCTTGGCGGCGCCCGTCGTGGTGGGCACGATGTTCTGAGCGGCGGCTCGGGCGCGGCGCAGATCCTTGTGCGGCGCGTCCTGCAGGCGCTGATCGCCCGTGTAGGCGTGGACCGTGGTCATCAGCCCGGACTTGATGCCGAAGGTGTCGTTGATGATCTTGGCCACTGGCGCCAGCGAGTTGGTCGTGCACGACGCCGCGGAGATAACGTTCATCTGGTTGGTGTAGTCCTCGTGGTTGACGCCCCAGACGAACGAGCCGTCGACCTCCTTGCCCGGGGCGGAGATGATGACCTTCTTCGCGCCGGCGTCGAGGTGGGCCTTCGCGTCCTCCTTGGTGCGGAACTTGCCCGTGCACTCGAGAACGATGTCGACGTCTTGGTCACCCCAGGCGATGTTCGCCGGATCCTTCTCCTCCGATACCTCGATGCGGTGCCCGCCGACGGTAATCGAGGTCTCGTCGTGCTCTACCTCGCGGCCGAGCGGGCCGTAGGCGGTGTCGTACTTCAGCAGGTGCGCGAGCGTCTCGTTGCCAGTCAGGTCGTTGATCTTGACAACCTCGAGATCGCCCTCGAAGTTGTCCAGAATAACGCGCAGCGAGCTGCGGCCGATGCGTCCAAATCCGTTGATGCCGATACGGGTGGTCATAGTCTGACACTCCTTAAGAAAGTTCGGTTCGTTGGTCGGCGCTGATGTGTTCCCACTGATGTGTTCCCACTGATGTGTTCCCATTAGCCCCGTCGTCGCCCAGTGTAGCCACGGACGCGCATGCCCGCTTGAGACCGAATCCGCCCGAAACTATCCGCCCTGGGCGTCCGAATCGGACTCGGAGTCCGTCGCCAGGACACTCTCGGTGTCGTGCACCCCCATTTCGGCGGCGCGCCTGTCCGCCAACGACAGCAGACGCCGGATGCGCCCGGCGACCGCGTCCTTGGTCATCTGCGGATCCGCCAGTCGGCCCAGCTCCTCCAGCGAGGCGTGGCGGTACTCCACGCGCAGCTGACCCGCCTCCGCCAGGTGCTCCGGGACGTCATCGCCCAGAATCTCCATCGCACGTTCCACACGCAGCGCCGCGGCGGCGGCCGCCTGGGCGGAGCGCCGTGTGTTGGCGTCGTCGAAGGTGGCCAGCCGCTGCCCCGTCTTCGCGCGCACCTGCTTGGTCTCGCGCTTCGTGTCCCACACGAGCCGGGCGCGCTGCGCCCCCATCCGACTCAGCAGCACGCCGATCGCGTCGCCGTCCCGCAGAAACACGCGCTCCACGCCGCGGGTCTCTTTCGTCTTCGCGGGCACAGACAGCCGCCGCGCGAGGCCCACCAGCGCCAGCGCGGCCTCCTGGCAGGGGCTTATGACCTCGAGGGCCGAGCTGCGGCCCGGCTCAGTGAGCACCCCCCGCGCGAAAAACGCCCCCCGCCAGGCGGCCTCCACCTCGGCCACGGAGCCCGAGATGATGTGGCGCGGCAGGCCGACGACCAGGTGCCCGGAGGCAGTGACGAGTTTCAGGCGGCGGATGACGTCTGTGGTTCCCTCCCCCACTCGCACCTGGTAGGAGGTCTCCCGCGAGGAGGACGAGGCAGTGGCCGTGGTCAGCGCGACCTCGACCCCGCACAGTTCCTGCAGAGAGGCGGCCAGGCGCTGGGCTATCTGCAGCTCGGCGAAGTCCGCGCACAGCGTTATCCCCGCTACCCCGCGCGGGTCCTCCGCGAGCTCACCCGCGAACCGGACCATGGCGGCCGCCTCGGCGAAGCGCGCGCTCTGGGACGGGTTATCCACCCCCAGCAGTTCGTCCTTCACCTGAGCCGTCAGCGTCACCGCGTGTACCTCCGTTTGATTGCCAATGTCGGGGCCCGGGTGAGCGCCCGCCCGGTTCTCACAGTCTAGACAGCTTACCCCGATGCGCCGCCGGGAAGCAGGGAGAGGAGCGCCCGGGCGAGCTTCTCCGGGTCGTGCGTGTTCGTGGGTGTGCCGTCCTCGGAGAAGGCGCGCAGATCCATGTAGGTGATCTCCCCGCCCACGCGCTCGGCTGTGCGCTGCAGGTGCCGGCGCTCGCCCGGGGTTGTGTTGAGGTGCTCGTCGGCTACGAAGTGGTCCACCCTCAAATCGGGTGCGTGCTGGGACAACAGGTGGATGTGGCGTTCGGTGGTGAAACCCTGCGTCTCCCCCGCCTCCGGTGAGAGGTTGAGCAGGACAACCACTGTCGCGCTGGTCTCGTTGAGCGCCGTGACGATCTCCGGCAGCAGGAGATGGGGAATGACGGAGGAGAACCACGAGCCGGGGCCGATGGTGACCACGTCGGCGTTCATGATCGCCGCGACGGCGGCCGAGTTCACGGGCGGGTCCGCCGGCAGAATGCGCACCCGGCGCACCGTCCCGGGAGTCGTGGCCACCGCGACCTGGCCGCGCACGGGGCGCAGGACCCGGGGGTCGTCGTCAAGCCCAGCGACATCCGCCTCGATGTCGAGCGGCTCGTTGCACACAGGAAGGACCCGGCCGGCGGAGCGCGTCCACCTGGACAGGGTGTCCAGTGCCGCCTGCATGCTGCCGGTTTCCGCGCTCAGACCGGCGAGGATGAGGTTGCCCACCGCGTGGCCGGCCATCGCCCCGTTTCCCCTGAAGCGGTGCTGGAGGGTGTCACGCCACAGCCGGCCGTCCTCCGAATCTTGGGTGAGCGCAGACATCGCCATGCGCAAATCCCCCGGCGGGATGAGGCCCAGCTCGCGGCGCAGCCGCCCGGACGAACCCCCGTCGTCCGCGACGGTGACCACCGCGTTGATGTGGGAGGCGCGGGCGTGGCGCGCCGCCAGCAGGGTTTGGTACAGGCCGTGGCCTCCGCCGAGGCAGGTGAATACGGGTGCAACACTACTCATCGCGTAACTCTTCGAAAGGCTAGTCGCGCTCGAGGTCGCGGTGCAGGACGTGGACGTCAACGTTGCCGCGCTCCCGGAGCCGCTCCGCCACAGCTTCCGCGACGGCGACTGAACGGTGGTGGCCGCCGGTGCACCCTATCCCCACGGTGATGAAGTCCTTGCCCTCGTGGCGGTAGCCCGCGAGCATGGAATCCAGCAGCTGGACAAAGTTATCCACGAATTCGCTCGCGCCGGGCTGGGAAAGCACGTACTCCGACACCGGGGCGTCGACGCCGCGGAACTGGCGCAGCCCCCCGATCCAGTACGGGTTCGGCAGGAAACGCACGTCCATCACGATGTCCGCGTCGCGCGGGGAGCCGTGCTTGAAGCCGAACGACTCGATGGTGACGTGCGGGCGGTCCGCCGGCAGCTCGCCCACCGACGCCTCGACAGCACGGCGCAGATCGTGGACCGAGAGGTTAGACGTGTCGATGATCACGTCCGCGACGTCCCTGACCGGCGCGAGGTCGGCGCGCTCGCGCTCGATGCCGGTGCTGAGCGTGTCGACGCCCTGTAGGGGGTGGGTGCGCCGCACGCTGTCGAAGCGCCTGATCAGGACGTCGTCACGCGCCTCGAGGTAGAGGACGAACGGATCAATCCCCCGCGCCTTGATGTCGGCGATGGTCTCCATGAGGGAGCCCGAAAAGTTACGGGCGCGCACGTCCGTGACAAACGCGAGGTGCTCGACCGGGGCGTTGCCGGCCTGCGCCATGTCAATCAGCTCGAGGATCATCGCGGGCGGCAGGTTCTGGGACACGAAGTACCCCTTGTCCTCAAAGATCTTGGCGGCGGAGGACAAGCCGCCGCCTGACAGACCCGTGATGATGACCGGCCGAATTCCCGTCTCGTGCTCCATAGGGCCCATCCTAACCGTCGGCCGGATGCAGGTGCTCGTAAATCGTCTGGGCAAGTTTCGGGCCGACGCCCTTGACCTGCTGGATATCGTCCACCGACGCCTCCCGGATCTTCTTGACGCTGCCGAAGTGCTTCACCAGGTCCGACCGGCGCGCGGGGCCGAGCCCCGGCACGCCGTCGAGCGCGGAGGCGCGCATGCGCTTCGAACGCTGCTGCCGGTGGTAGGTGATGGCGAAGCGGTGTGCCTCGTCGCGGATCTGCTGGAGCAGGTACATCCCCTCGGAGTTGCGCGGCAGGATCACAGGTTCATCATCGTCCGGCACCCAGATCTCCTCGAGGCGTTTCGCCAGGCCGATGAGCTGCACGTCGACGATCCCCAGCTCGTCGAACACCGCCTGCGCCGCGTTGACCTGCGGCTTGCCGCCATCCACAATGAACAGCTGCGGCGGGTAGGCGAAGCGCCTGTTGCCGGTCGTTTCCACGTCCGCCGCTTCGTCGGCGAACATGACCGACGCCGCCTCCTCGTCCGGGTTGGCGAGCTTATCCTCGTTGAACCGCAGGAACCTGCGGCGCGTGACCTCCGCGATGGAGCCAACGTCATCGGACCGCCCCTCCCCGGCGGCCTCCTTGATGCGGTAGCGGCGGTAGTCGCTCTTTTTCGGCAGCCCGTCCTCGAACACCACCAGCGAGGCGACGACGTCGGTGCCCTGGATGTGGGAGATATCGGTGCACTCCATGCGCAAAGGGGCCTCGTCCATCCCGAGCGCGTCCTGGATGTCCTGCAGCGCCTGGGAGCGGGCCGTGAGATCGCCCACCCGCCGCAGCTTGTGCTGGCGCAGCGCCTCGACGGCGTTGCGGTTGACGGTCTGCATGAGCGCAGCCTTGTCGCCGCGCTGCGGCACGCGGATGTCCACGGGCCCGCCGCGCAGCTCGGCGAGCAGCTCCGCGACGTCGCCGGCCTCCTCCGGCAGGGTGTCCACGAGGATCTCGTGCGGGATGGGCACGGCGGCCCCGGCCGGGGCGTGTGACTCCTGGTCGACCCCTCTGCGGCGCACCTTCGACGCACGCAGACGGGCGTCTTCCGCCTCCTCCTCGCGCGCTCGGTCCACGATGTCGGAGTAATACTGCACGAGGAAGTCGCGCATGAGCGCGGGCAGCGCCGGGTCCTCCTGGCCCTCGTCCAGCCTCTCGAGGCTGCCCGGCTCGTCGCCGGTCTTTTCCACCACCCAGCCGCGCTGGGCGCGGATGCGGCCGTCACGCACGACGAAGATCTGCGCCGCCGCCTCCAGCTCGTCGGTGTCGAAGGCGATGATGTCTGCGTCCGTTCCCACTGACAAGACCACGGTCTGGCGCTCCATGACCTTGTTCACAGCATCGAGGTCGTCGCGCAACCGCGCCGCTTTCTCGAACTCGAGCTCGGCGGCCGCGTCGTTCATGCGCTGGGTCAGCTGCTTCACCACGTCGTCGGTGCGCCCGGACATGAACCCCATGAAGCCGCGCACCGTCTGGTCGTACTCCTCCTCGGTCACCCGGCCCACGCACGGCGCGGAGCACTTGTCGATGTACCCGAGCAGGCAGGGCCTGCCGAGCGCTTCGTGGCGGTTATACACCCCGTTCGAACACGTGCGGATGGGGAAGACGCGGGTGAGCAGGTCGAGTGTCTCCCGCACCGCCCACGCGTGCGAGAACGGGCCGAAATAGCGCACGCCCTTGCGCCGCGGCCCGCGGTAGAAGAACGCGCGCGGGAACTTCTCCCCCACGCTGACTGCCAGCATGGGGTAGCTCTTGTCGTCGCGGTACATGACGTTGAACCACGGGTCGAAGCGCTTGATCCACGTGTACTCGAGCTGCAGCGCCTCGACCTCGCTCGCCACCACGGTCCACTCGACGGAGGAGGCGGTGGTGACCATCTGGCGGGTGCGCGGGTGCAGCTGGTTGAGCGGCTGGAAGTAGTTGTTCAGCCGGGAGCGCAGGTTTTTCGCCTTGCCCACGTACACGACGCGGCCGGAAGGGTCGCGGAACTTGTACACCCCCGGCTCCGTCGGGATCGTCCCGGGCGCCGGGCGGTAGGTTTCAGGGTTCGCCATCGGCGCCTAGCTCTCGGGCATGTATTCGGCTTCGAGGGCACGGAACTTATCGACGGCCTCGAGCGCGCGCTTTCCGTCTCCCGACTGGATCGCCCACAGCGGCACGTACTCGAACTCCGGCAACTCGAGCCGGGCCATGCGCGCCGAGCGCGGGAAGGACAGGCCGTAAATGACGAGCCAGGGGTAGAAGCGGGTGCCAATGATGTTGCGGACCTCGACCCCGTCTTTGTTTACCCGCACTCGAGGCCGGGTGAGGCAAATCCAGGACACCACGGAAATGATGAGGCCGATTCCGGGGAACGCGATTTTGTCTACCGGGGTGAACGTCATCCCGGTGAACTCGACGTCGAGCACGGCGGCCATGAAGATGTGCACCGCCATGACGAGCACGACCCAGCCGGCGGCCACCTTGCGCAGAAACGGCGACGTGATCTCTAGCTCCCACGGCGCGGACGAGGTGACGGCGTGGGGGTCCGCCGCGTAGAGCCGCAGCAGTTCCTCGTCGCTCAGCTTGTTACCCGTCATGTCCTAACCTCTTTCCTGCTTCCGCCCCACAACCCGGACTTTGGCCAGCTCCACAGCCGCGCCGAGAGCGGCGGCGACGGCGTCGGCGCCCTTGTCTTCCTTCGCGTCCTCACCGCCGGCGCGCTCCAGCGCCTGGTCCTCGTCGTCCACGGTGAGGACGCCGTTGCCCACCGGCGTCTCCTCGTCTAAGGCAACGCGCGTCAGGCCGGCCGTCACGGACTCACAGACGTAGGTGAAGTGCGCCGTCTCGCCGCGGATGACGCAGCCGAGGGCCACCACGGCGTCGTAGCGGCGGGCGCAGGCTTGCACCACGACGGGCAGCTCGAGCGCCCCGGCGACCCAGTACTCGTCAACCTTCGCGCCGAAGCCGCGCGCGGTCTCGACAGCCCGCGCGTGGAGCTGGGAGACGATCTTCTCGTTCCAGCGGGTCGAGACGATGGCCACGGTCATGCCCTCGGCGTTGGCTCGCGGAATCTCGGGCGCGCCCTGATGCGACATTGCTGTTCGGTTTCCTTTCGTGTGCGGGCTAGCTCGGCTCGGTCCAGTGAAGTACCGAGGGTAGGTCGTGGCCGAGTCGCTCGCGCTTCGTTCGCAGGTAGCGGATGTTGTCGTGTGACGGAACGATTTCGATTCTAGTCCGGCCGTCAACACGCGGTCCGTAGCCGTGGAGCGCCTCGAGCTTGTCCGGGTTGTTGCTGAGCAGCTCGAAGGAGTCCACTCCGAGATCCGCGAGGATCTGCCCGGCCACGGAGTACTCGCGGGCGTCGATAGGCAGGCCCTGCTCCAAGTTGGCGTCGACGGTGTCAAACCCGAGGTCCTGCAGCCGGTAGGCCTCCAGCTTCGCCAGCAGCCCGATGCCTCGGCCCTCGTGTCCGCGCACGTAGACAATGATGCCGCGGCCGGCCTCCTGCACCCGGCGCATGGATTCGTGCAGCTGGGGGCCGCAGTCGCAGCGTCGCGACGCGAACACGTCGCCGGTGAGGCACTCGGAGTGTACGCGGACCAGGACCCCGGACTCGCCCGCGACATCTCCGACGACCAGCGCGACGTGCTCGGTGCCGTCGACCTCGTTGCGGTAGCCGTACGCGGTGAACTCGCCGAACTCGGTGGGCAGGCGCGTGGACGTGACACGGGTGACGAAGCGTTCGTGGTGGCGCCGGTAGCTGATGAGCTGGTCAATCGAGATCATTGCCAGGTTGTGCTCGTCGGCGAAACGGCGCAGCTCGGGCCCGCGGGCCATGTCGGTGGGGTCCGCGTCCGAGACGATCTCACAGAGCACCCCGGCCGGGCGCAACCCCGCCAGCCGGGCGAGATCCACAGACGCCTCGGTGTGCCCGTTGCGGGCCAGCACACCGTTCTCGCGGGCCCGGAGGGGCACGATGTGGCCGGGCCGGGTGAAGTCGTCCGCGCCGCGGGCGGGGTCGGCCATCCGCTGGATGGTCTCGCAGCGAGAACGCGCGGAGATGCCCGTGGTGCCCGTGGCGGCGTCCACTGTCACCGTGTACGCGGTGGAGCGCACGTCCTCGTTGCGTGCCACCATGGGCGGCAGGTTGAGGCGGTCCGCATCCTCGTTTTCCAGGGCAACGCAGATGTAGCCGGAGGTGTGGCGCACCATGAACGCCACGAGCTCGGGCGTGGCCTTCTCGGCCGCGAAAATCAGGTCGCCCTCATTCTCCCTGTCCTCGTTGTCCACGACGATGACCGCCTCTCCCCGGGCAATGGCGGCAATCGCGTCCTCGACGCTGTCTAGGGAAACGGGGCCACTCATAGCGTTCAATGGTAGCCCCCCACCATCTTCTCCACGTACTTAGCCACGATGTCCACCTCGAGGTTGGCCTCGTCGCCGGCCGCGAGCCCGCCCGCGGTCGTCTCCGCCAGCGTCGTGGGGATGAGCGAGACCTCGAAAAAGTCCTCGCCGACCGCCGAAACCGTCAGCGAGGTGCCGTTGACCGTGATCGAGCCCTTCTCCACCACGTAGCGCTCGAGCTCGGCCGGCAGGGTGAACCGGAGCACTTCCCAGTGCTCCGACGCCTCGCGCGAGACCAGCCGGGCCACGGCGTCCACGTGGCCCTGCACGATGTGCCCTCCCATGCGCTGCCCTGCCGCCAGTGCGCGCTCGAGGTTGACCTTGGTCCCGGGCGCGTACGAGCCGAGGCGGGAGCGCTTCAGCGTCTCGGCCATCACGTCCGCGGTAAAAACCCCGTCTGAGGTGTCGACCACCGTGAGGCAGACGCCGTCGACAGCGATCGAATCGCCGTGGGCCGCGTCCTCGGTCACCCGCGGGGAGCGGATGGCGATGCGCACGGCGTCCCCGAGCGTCTCCAGGCCTACGACCTCGCCGATGTCCTCCACTAGTCCTGTGAACACGTTGTCTCCATTTCTATCAGCACGTCGTTGCCCAGCACGGTCACTCCCGTTAGCTCAAAACGCGGCGCGTCGGGCAATGATTCCGCCAGCGCCCCGGTGAGCACTCCCCGGCCGTCGCCGAGCAGCAGCGGAGCCACGTACGCCTGCACGCGGTCGACCGCACCCAGCCGGAAAAAGCTGGTCGTAAGCGTCGCCCCTCCCTCGACGAGGACGTCGCGCGCGCCGGATTCCCACAGCGCGTCCAGGGCCCCCTCGGGGGTGGCGTACTGCTCGAACCCGAGGCGCGAGAGGTTTCCTTCCGGCACTGTCCGCGTGCCGACGACCACCCGACGCGGCTGCCTCTCGCGCTCGATGCCGTCCGGCCAGCGAGCTGTGAGCGAGGGATTGTCTGCCACAACGGTGCCCGTCCCGACGATGACGGCGTCGCGCAGGCAGCGGTCCTCGTGCACGTGCCCGCGGGCGGCCGGGCCGGTGATCCACTGGCTCGTCCCGTCGACGGCGGCGGTGAACCCGTCGACGCTCGCGGCGAACTTGACGGTCACCGACGGCCTGCCGTGGCGCACGGAGCGCAGCCATGGTTGCAGGGCCTCAACGCGCTGCGGCTCGTACCGCACGGTGACGCCGCGGCTGCGCAGGTACTGTGCTCCTCCGGCGGCCACGGGGTTCGGGTCGGCGGTTAAGTAGATGACGGTGTCCACCCCGGCGTCGGCAAGCGCGAGGGCGCACGGGCCGGTGCGCCCGGTGTGGTTGCACGGCTCGAGGGTGACCACGGCCGTCGAGCCGCGTGCCCGCTCCCCGGCGGCAGCAAGGGCGTTGACCTCCGCGTGCGGCCCGCCCGCGGGCGAGGTGGCCCCGGTGGCGATGAGTGAACCGGCGGCGTCGTACAGCGCGCAGCCCACCGGCGGATTGGGCGAGGTCGTGCCCCGCACGGCATCCCCCGCCTTGAGCGCCGCGGAGTACTCGAACGGGCTCACCGCGCCGCCAGCGCCACGGAGCGCAGGGTGTCCACGGCCGCCGCCGGGTCGTCACTGCCAAACACCGCCGAGCCCGCCACGAAAGAGTCCACGCCGGCCGCGGCTGCCTGGGCGATCGTGGCCTCGGCGATGCCGCCGTCGATGGCGATGATGGTGCTCAAACCGGCCCCCGCGATGTGGTCGCGCAGCACGCGGACCTTGTCTAGTACCTCCGGCATGAACTTCTGCCCGCCGAAACCGGGCTCCACGCTCATGATCATGACTTCCTCGACGTGCTCCAGGCTGTCGAGATAGGGTTCAATGGGCGTGCCCGGCTTGACGGCGAAGCCCGCCTGGACGCCGAGCTCGTGCGCCTGCCGCGCGGCGGCGACGTGGTCGGGTGTCGCCTCGACGTGGAACACCAGGCGGTCGCCCCCGGCCTCGGCGTAGGTGGCAAACCACTTCTCGGGCTGCTCGATCATCAGGTGCATGTCCAGGAACTGGTCCGTGACCCCGTTGACCGCCCGGGTCACGTCCGGGCCGAACGACAGATTGGGCACGAAGTGGCCGTCCATGATGTCCACGTGGAGCAGATCGGCGTTGGGCACCTTGAGCACGTCACTGCCCAGCGCCGCGTAGTCTGCCGCCAGGATGGAGGGGGCGATGTAGATCATGGCCCCCACCCTACTTTTTCCGCAGGACGGCAAAGAACATCGCGTCGGTGCCGTGGCGGTGGGGCCACATCTGCACGCTCTTGGCGTCGCCGGTGCCCTCCATCCCGGGGACGAACTGCCGGGCGTCGAGCTCGTCGACCTCGCCTCCCGCGAGCACCGCATCGACGACTCCGCGCGTCTCCCGCACGTCCGGCGAGCAGGTGGAGTACACCACCGCCCCGCCCGGTTTTGCCAGGCGGATCGCGGATTCGAGCAGCTCACGCTGCAGGACGGTCAGCTGCGCGATCTCGGACTCCTGCTTCTTCCACCTAGCCTCCGGGCGCCGACGCAGGGCGCCGAGTCCGGAGCAGGGGGCGTCGACAAGCACGCGGTCGAACCCCGGCTCGAGGCCCGGGTCGCGGCCGTCGGCAACCGTGACGGTAACCGGTAGGCCCTTGACCGCCTTGCGGATGAGCTCCGCCCGGTGGTCGCTGATCTCGATGGCGTCGACGCGGGCGCCCTCGATCCCGGCGAGTGAGCCGAGCAGGGCGGCCTTGCCGCCGGGTCCGGCGCACAGGTCGAGCCAGCGGCCGCCGTCGTCCTCCACCGGCACTTCCGCCGCGGCGCGCGCGATGAGCTGGGAGCCTTCGTCCTGCACGCCGGCGATGCCGTCTCGCACCGGCTCGAGCGCGCCCGGGTCGCCCTCGGGCAGGTAGACGGCGTAGGGCGAGTACGTCCCCTCGTCGCCGCCGGTGATTGCCGCAAGCTCCGCGGCGGAGATCTCGCCGGGGCGCGCGACCAGGTGCACGACGGGCCGCTCCGAGTCCGCCTCCAGGGCGGCGCGCAGCTCCCCGTCTGCGCCATCTGCGGCGGCATTCGCGGCGAGGGCCGCGCGGAACGACCGGGCGATCCACTCGGGGTGCGCGGTGGCAAACGCCACCTCCGCAACGGGCTCGTCCGGGGCGAGCTGCTCCATCCACTCGTGCGCCGGAGTGCGCGCGATGGTGCGCAGGACGGCGTTGGCAAAGCCCTTCGCCTTGACCGCACCCGCCGCCTCAACCAGCCTGACGGAGGTGTCCACGGCGGCGTGATCGTCCACCCGCATGTACAGCAGCTGGTAGGCCCCGAGGCGCAGCGCGGCGAGGACCTCGGGTGCGATCTTGTCGAGCTCGCGCGAGGAGCACTTCGCAATGACGGCGTCGAGCACCCCCTGGGCGCGCAGCGTTCCGTAGGCCAGCTCGGTGGCGAAGGCCGCGTCGCGGCCGGTGATTGCGCGTTCGCCCAGCAGCTTGGGCAGCACGAGGTTGGCGAAGGCGTCGTCGGTATCCACGCGCCTGACAACCTCGTATGCGGCCTCGCGGGCACCGTCGCCGATGCGCGCCGGGGCGGCCGACTGGCGGCGCCGCTCGGCTCCTGCTCGTGCCGGCGCCGGTGCCGGGTTTTCCTCCCGGCGGCCTTTCGCCCGCGACCTGAACCCTCCGCTCATTCGAACACGATCCTTTCTGTCTCCTTCACCCCGCGCGCCCAGTCGGCGGCGGCCATCATCTTCTTGCCCGGCGGCTGGATGCGGGTCAAGCGCACCGCGGAGGTGCCGGTGCCCACCAAAACGGCGTCCTTGGACGCGCTGACGTGCCCCGGGGCAAGCTCGCCGGCCGGATCACCTGCCCGATCACCGGCCGGTTCCACGCGGCCGAGTTTCACGCGCTGACCGCCCATCGTCGTCCACGCGCCGGGGGCCGGGGTGTGGGCGCGGATGGAGCGGTCGATCTCGTCGGCCGAGGCGGACCAGTCGACGCGGGCGTCGGCGGTGGTGATTTTGGGTGCGTAGGTGCCCTCCCCGGGCTGGGCCACCGGCGTGACCGCCCCCTGCTCGAGCCCCGTCATCGTCTCCACCAGCAGGTCGGCGCCCCTGTAGGCGAGCCTGGTCAGCAGGTCGTCGGCGGTATCCGTCGGGTGGATCGGCTCGTGGATGTGGCCGAGGATGTCACCGGTGTCCAGGCCCTTGTCAATGCGGAAGGTCGTCGCGCCGGTGTCCGCGTCGCCGTTTCTGATCGCCGCCTGCACCGGCGCGGCGCCGCGCCAGCTCGGCAACAGCGAGAAGTGCAGGTTGACCCAGCCGTGGCGGGGGATGTCCAGCATATCCTCGGGGATGAGGTTGCCGTAGGCGACCACCGGGATGGCGTCGGGTGCGAGGTTGCGCAGGGCCTCCCGGATGTCGCCGTTACCTTTGAGCGTGGGCGGGTCGAGAACCTCAATGCCGTGGGCGAGCGCCACCTCCTTCACCGGCGACGGGTGCAACGTGCGCCCGCGGCCCTTGGGGGCGTCGGGGCGCGTGAGCACGGCCACCACCTCGTGCTCGGAGGCGACGAGCCGCTCCAGCGCCACGACGGCGGGCTCGGGCGTGCCGGCGAAAATTAGTCGCATGACGGTATCCCCCTTTGGAACCAATCGGCGCCGCGGATGTTCGACATAGCCTCTTTGCGGGCCTCGGGTTCCATCCGGCGCATGAACATGATGCCGTCCAGGTGGTCGGTTTCGTGTTGGATGCAGCGCGCAAGCAGGCCGGTGCCAGAGATTGCGAGCGGCCGGCCGTCCGCGTCGACACCGGTGGCGATGACGCTGTTGTGGCGGGTCACGGTGCCGCCGACACCGGGTACGGAAAGGCAGCCCTCGGTGCCGGTCTGCGTGTCGACGCCTGCCGGCTTCCAGACGGGGTTGACGATGTGTCCGCGCATGCCCTGGCAATCGAACACGAACACCCGGGCGGTCGCGCCAATCTGGTTGGCCGCCAGCCCCACCCCGCCGGCGTGATCCATCGTCTCCAGCATGTCTCCCACCAGGGTGCGCAACTGCTCGTCGAACCGGGTCACCGGCGAGGCCACGGTGTTGAGCACCGGGTCGCCGAACAGTCGGATCTTGCGTAGTGCCATGCCGTCGAGCTTAGCCAGCGCGCCCGCGGCTACCCAATATGCACGGGGTCGACCTGGATCCGCAGCGGCGCCTCCTGCTTGCGGGCGGCCCTGCTCACCATCGCGGCGCGCAGCGCGCGGCCCAGCTCGTCCCGGCCGGTGAGCGGGCTGCGCACGAGCATGCGCTGGGCGGGTCCGAGCGCGCCGCGGTCCCACTCGCCGGGCAGGTCGGCGCCGGCGGGCAGGTCGACGGGTCCGAGCTTTTCCGCGTGCGCAGGCAGCTCGGCGTGCGCGAAGAAGTCCTCCAGCGCCTCGCGGGGGGCGTCGACAAGCGCGACATGCACCGCGGGAGGAAAGCGCGCCTCCCGGCGCATGCTCAGCTCCAGGCCCGCGTGCCCGGCGGCATCCCACCGGATGAGGTGCTGGACCACCGGCAGCGAGGGCTCGGCCACGACGACCACCTCTCCTCCCTTGCCGGCGGGGTTGACCAGGGTAGCCGCGGCGAGCCACTTCTCCAGAGTCTCCTCTGCGGCGCGCAGATCGGGGCGGCCGAGCAGAGCCCACGTGTCCAGGAGCACCGCCGCGCCGTAGCTGCCCCCGGACACGGGCGGTTCCGCGCCGGGGGTGGCCACAACGATGGCCGGGTCGCCTGGCACCTCGCTGAGAATCTTGTCCCCCCAGGACGTGCGCACGCGGTGCTTCGGAAACGCCCTGCCCAGCTCGTCGGCGGTGCGCTCCGTGCCCAGCACCACCGCGCGCAAACGCCGCGAGCCGCACACGGGGCACACGTGCGCGGCGTCCATGCGGCCGCACCAGCGGCACGTCGGGGCCGCGGTTTCCGACGACGGCAGGCCCAGTGGCCCGTTGCACCAGCGGCAACGCGCGGGGGTGCGGCAGGATCCGCAGGCCAGGGTTTGCACATAGCCCGCCCGCGGGACCTGGAACAGCACGGGTTCTCCCCGCTGCAGCGCACTGGTGGCCGCCGCGAAAGCCACCGACGGGATCCGCGCCTCCCGGGCTCTCGGGTCCCGCTCCAGCGCGATGTCGGAGTCGCCCGCGGCGCGGATGAGCGGGGACAGCGCCCGCAGCGCGGCCCTGGGAGCCACCAGCTCGTGCATCCACCCCGACTCGACCAGCAGCTGGGTTTCCGCCGTCCTGGAGTGCCCGCCGATGATGAGCGACGCCTTCTCCTGCGCCGAGCGCGTCGTGAGCACCTCGCGGGCGTGGACGTACGGGGCCCGCGGGTCGGCCAGCGAGTCGTCCCCGTCGTGCATGAGCACGATGAGCCGCAGCTTGTCGACGGGCGCGAAGGCGGCCGAACGCGTCCCCACGACCAGGCGGCCCTGGCCGTGCAGGATGGACAGGAACCGCGAGTAGCGCGCCTGCGGCCCCTGCGAGGCCGTCAGCGTGGTGATCTGCCGGGGGCCGACGAACTGGCGCAGCTGCGCCTCGCACGCGTCGACGTCGCGCTGGCCGGGCACCACCACGAGCACCCCGCCGCCGTCGTCGGCGACTTTCGCGCCGAGCGCGGCCACGAGCTCCGGCCACCGCTGCCCGGGGGCGATCTGCCACGCCGCCCGGACGAGGCGGCCGCCGAGCACCGCGTCCACGAACGACTCGCCGTGTTCGTAGGTGCTCCACCCGGCGAGGTCGGGCTCAGTGAACTCCCCCAGCTGCTCCCACGGCGTCGTGGTGTCGGTTTCCTCCGCTTTGGCGTGGCGTGCGGGGAGGGCGGTGCGGTAAATGTCGGAGCGCACGCCCGCGTACCGGGCGCTGAGCGCGTCGACAAGCGAGCGGATCTTCTGCGGGGCAACGACCTCGGCGCTGATGACCCGCTCGATAAACCGCAGCGACCCCTCGTGCTCGGAGGTGGCGCGGCGCTCTAGTACCAGCGCGTCGACGAGGCGGCCCGCGAAGCGGATACGGACCCGCACCCCGGGCACGGCCGCGGGAGAGTCGGCCTCGGTGACCAGGTAGTCGAACGGGCGGTCAAGGTGTGCGAGGCCCAACAGCGGAAGCACCCGCGCCACCGGGTTAGCGGCGGCGGCGGATGAGTCGGTCTTCGGGCCTGCCATGGGCCAGATTGTAGTTAGCTCGCGGCGGCGGAGGTAACCCGGATGACGGTGTTCCACGGGTCCTCGAACGACAGCGTGCGGCCGTCGTTTCGCGTGGCCAGGCCGTGGTCCTTCAGACGGGCTTCAAGCGCGGCGAGGTCGTCATCGCGCTGGACGTCGATATCGACGCGGCCCAGGCCGAGGGCTGCCGCGCGGGGGCCGGCTCCGAGGCTGTTCCACGTGTTCAGGGCGATGTGGTGGTGGTAGCCGCCCGCGGAGACGAACAACGCGGAGCTCAGCTCGCCCCTGACCTCGAAGCCGAGGGTTGTGACGTAAAAGTCGCGGGCCGCGTCGATGTTGCCCACCTGCAGGTGCACGTGGCCGAGGGTGCCGCCAAGCGCCACCGGGGAATCGGGCGCGTGGCGGGAAAGAAACGCGTTGGGGTCGAGCGGGTCGGTGGCCAGGGCGTAGAGACCGCTGTCCTCCTTCACCCACTGGTCGCGGGGACGGTCGACGTAGAGCTCCACCCCGTTGCCCTCCGGGTCATCGAAGTAGAACGCCTCGCTGTAAAGGTGGTCGGCGCTGCCGGTGAAGCTGCGCGGGTACGCCGACGCGACGGAGGCGACCGAGGCGGCGAGAAGCTCGGGCGTGGGAAAAAGCACGGCCGTGTGGAATAGCCCGGCGTCGTTGCGGCTCGGTACGGGGAGGTTCGGCTCGCGGCGCAGGGTGACCAAGTCGGTCCCGCTCAGACCCAGTGCCGTGGCATCGCCGCCCTGCTGGAGGACGTCTAAGCCCACGCCCTGATTGTAGAAGCGCACCATGGCGTCCATGTCGCGCACGAGCAGCTCGACTGCGCCCATGCTCAGGTCGGCGGGCAGCAGATCGTCCGGGTTGCGTTTGACCAGGGAATCGGGGTGTGGTGTCTGGGTGAACATGCGGGCTCCTTGGGGATCGTTTATTTGCACTGTGAAGTGAACCCTAACCGCCTTTACTTCATCGTGCAAGCATTACGGGGTGCGGGCGAGGCGGTAGTCCACCTCCGCGGGGACCCGCAGCAGCGCCGTCGCGGCCAGCACCGCCGCCCACAGCACCACATGCAGAACCGTGACCGGGCTCGGGGCGGCCGTCGTGGTGAAGTCGATGCGCACCAGCAGCAGCGCGAGCGCTCCCAGGGCAAACGCCGCCGGCTTCCACGCACTGCGCCGGACGGCGTAGGCGAGGATGCCGATGAGAGGCAGCACTAGGGCCACCGAGTAGTGCAACCACAGGATCTGCGACACCGCCATCGGCCCGAGCAAACACAGAGCGAGGAAAACCTTCGCGGGGAACCGGCCCGAACGCCTCCACGTCCAGACGAAAAGTGCGACGACCGCCGCCACGAACAGGGCCGTTGCCGTGGCGGGCACCAACGACCCGCCCCGCACCACCGCGACCCCCTCCGTCGTGCGCTCACCCGCGTACAGGATCGAACCCACCGTGGCATTCATCGGGGCCACCAGATGGGCGTCGCTGAAGCTGCCCAGCGTCGCCGCCCACAGCGCCACCTGCTCCGGCAAGAAGATCAGCTGCACCGCTGAGTACACCGCCACAAGCACCGCGGCCCACGCGCCCGCCCGCCGCGTCGAGGGCACCGCGAGCATGCCCACGGCGAGCACCACGGGCGTGAGCTTGATGCACGCCGCCACCGCGAGCAGCACCCCCGCCACCCGCGGGCGCTGGGCGGCCACGGCCATGGCGGCGACGCAGCACGCGATAATCAGCGGAGTGGTCTGCCCCACCACCCTGGCTATCACCAGCGGCACCGTCAACCACACGAACACGGTCCCGATGGACAGCACGGGGAGCACGAGCGTGCGCTGCGTCCAGAACCTGTAGGACGCAGCGATGAGCAGCGGCACCGCGAACGCGCTGCCCACCGTGATCGCGAGCAGGGAGGCATCGAAGGACAACACGCGCGACACGAGGGACATGGCCACGCCCACGCCCGGCGAATGCACGAACGGGTGGCCGAACGGAGCGGACGTCTGCTCGGCGACGATCGCGTCCCACACCGGCGAATCGGGGTAGGCGAAATCGAGGGGCGAGACCGCATACGCCTCGCGCCAGTCGCCCCGGGCGATGAGGCGTCCACCCACCCACAAGCTCGTCCAGTCGTCGCCCACGACGCGCGGGAACCAGGCCAGCCCGGCGGCAACCGCCCACACGGCGCTGAGTATCCAGCCGGCCGGGGTCATCAACGGGGCGGCGTCCGCTTCCGGTGGGCGGGGCAGGGTGTCCGGAGTGCCCGGGATATCAGGGATGCGCATGGTAGGTGGCACATTAGTCGCCGCTCCCCCGGGAACCGGGCAGGGACGCACCGGGGCACGGGGTTCTCGAGGTTCTCGAGGTGGTGCTGTTGCAAAGTTGGGGCAGTAGGAAGAGCGACGTGAAATAATCACAGCCATGGGTATCTTCTCCGGTCGTCATTTCCCCCGTGACATCATTCTGTGGGCAGTGCGGTGGTACTGCCGCTACGGGGTGAGCTACCGCGATCTGGAGGAAATGATGACTTCAGCGGGGCGTGCCGGTCGATCACACCACGATCTACCGCTGGGTTCAGAAATACGCCCCTGAGCTGGACAAGCAAACACGGTGGTACCGGCAGGTACCTGACTGGCAGGCCAGTTCCTGGCGGGTGGATGAGACCTATATCCGGGCCGGCGGCAGGTGGTGCTATCTCTATCGGGCGATCACCGCCGGTGGCCAGACCCTGGACTTTTACCTCTCTCCGAAGCGGAACGTAGCCGCAGCGAAGCGTTTCCTGGCCAAGGCCCTCAGATCCAATGCATCAGCCGGGTATCCCAGAGTGATCAACACCGATAAAGCACCCTCACTAGCCAGGGCAATCGCCGAGTTGAAGTCAGAGGGAATCTGCCCGCCAACAGTGGAACACCGGCAGGTGAAATACCTCAACAACATCCTGGAAGGCGACCATGGTCGGCTGAAGCGGATCCTCGGGCCGAAAGGCGCGTTTAAGAACCGGACATCTGCATATCGGACGTTGAAAGGGATGGAGGCGATGCACTCATTGCGGAAAGGGCAAGGCACGATGTTTGACCTCACGGGCAACCGAACCCGGACGCGGTGATCGTCAACCGGGTCTTCCAGAATATCTAAGCAGGCTGGGCCATAATGCTGGCCAGGCGACGAAGAAAGGAGTGTTCGCGGTTCTCCACCCAACTTTGCAACAGCACCCACGCCGCAATTTTGTTCGCGGTGGACTCATCGGCCAGGGCCCACAACACCGAAATCGACTTCGCAGGCGAGAACGTCAAGTCGAAACCCGCGACCGCCTGCTTGACCTGATTGCGTTGCTGGTTGACCCAATCAACGATGTCTTTATCCGGCGCATCGACCCACCCGGTGGCCTCCACGTAGTGCTGCCGACCAACAGAAATGGCCATGCCGGTGCGCTCATCTTCCGTCGGAAGCCGCCCACTTTCAGCGACGAAAGCGCGCTCCGCCGCGCGCAACTCGTTGAGCACCGGGATGTCATTGGTGTAGAGCGGAAACTTCCCACCGAGCTTGCACTCGTCGAGACGCTTGCCCTCCCACAACATCCGGTGCGTGTCCGGGTGGTAACCCAAACCGTAGAGAGCTTCCATCTGGTCGGCCTCAACTTCCACCCCGACAGCGGCGGTTTCCGACCCGAGCGCGGCCAACCCGCGGCCGATCCAACGGCCCGGAGGCGTGCCCTTCGCTTGATAGTACGAGGACAGTTTTTCGGTCTCCACCGACTCGTCATACGCATCGTTCGTCGCCACAGAGCGCAGCAGGTACTGGTACCCAGCCCCGGCGTGAACGGCGCGAAACGACATCATGTTTTCGCAGTCTAGCCGACCGATTCACCATGTTCACTAAAAGTGCCTACTGTGTGTGGCAATTCAGGCGTCTGCGAAGGGGAACTAGGTGAGCAGGTAGGAGGGGCGAGAGCTGTCCTGTGTTTGCTAGATTGCGGGCTGTGAAGGGGAGTGTCAGGAAGTTTGTGTGTGAGGCTCTGATCTAGAAGGAGTTTCACCGATAATGACTACGGTGTCACCGAAGAAAGGCCATGACCCGGCGAGGGTCAACGAGATCAGCGAGAAGCTGATGGAAAATCCTGAGCTCGCCAGCTTGATCAGCGAGCTGTCGACGTCCGCTGATGATGCCAGCGACCTGGTCAAAGGCCTGTTGCAGGCATCGATCAACGCTGGTCTGCAGGCGGAAATGGATGCGCATTTGGGCTACGGACATTCCGACCGTAATGAATCGGCCTGAGTTTTTCGGAGACTACGGGTAAAAGCCTTACTGGGCTCTTCTGGTGGTGTTGAATTCCTCGTAGTCCTGCTCGTATTCGATCGGGGGAACGTCACCGATCGACGAGTGCAGACGTTGGTGATTGTACCAGTAGACCCACGAGGCCGTTTCCGTTTCTACCTCCTGGGCATCCCTCCACGTACGACGTGGATCGAAGCCGATCAGTTCGGTCTTGTAGAGCCCGATCGTTGATTCCATCATCGCGTTGTCCAAGGCGTCACCGGCCGAGCCGATCGAGCCCTGCAACCCGGCCTCGACAAGGGGCTTCGGTAAACGCCATAGAGGTGTACTGGGCTCCCGCGTCCGAGTGGTGGACGATGCCGGTGGCGGTGAAGTCCATCCTCGTGCGCCGACGGGAAAACAGGGCGTGCTCCAGGGCCATGAGCACCATCCGGGTGTCCATGACCGTGGTGACCACCCAGCCGAGGATCATTCGCGAATAGGCGTCGACAATGAAGGCGACGTAGCAGAAGCCCTCCCGGGTCCAGACGTAGGTGAAGTCCGCGATCCACCACTGATCCGGGTGCGACGGATACGCCCACCGCCGGTTGATCAGGTCCGGGTGCCGGCGGTGGGCCGGGGTGGCCACGGTGGTCTTCTTGCGGTGCATCCCTCGTGACACGCCTTTGATTCCGGTGATCTTCATCAGTCGTTCGACCTGGTCACGGCCAACAGTCATGCCGTCACGGATGGCGGACTTCCAGAGTTTGCGCCGGCCGTAGACCTTGCGGTTGGCCTCCCACAACCGGTAGATGCGGTGGGCGGCGTAGGCCTCGTCGAGTTCAGCGTCCGAGGGGCCGAAGCCGCGGGCCTGATGGTCGTAAAAGGTGCTTGGGGCAATCGCGATGCCATGGGCAGTCAAGGTTTCGCAGATTGACTCGACCCCGAAGCGGTGGCGGTAGGTGCGGATGAACTCCACGATTACCGAAGTTTGCGGTCGAGCTCCGCCTGGGCGAAAAAAGCCGACGCCGTTTTCAAAATCTCATTGGCGCGTCGCAGCTTGGCCACTTCCTTGGCCTGCTCGTCGTAGGCGGCCTGGAGTTGCTGGTAGGACAGGGAACCGGGCTCAGGAGCTTCGGCCTGCTTTTCCTGTTTGCGGATCCAGTTGCGCAGGGTGGATTCCTTCACACCGAGAAGTTCACCGATCTCCCGGCGGGCGCCCGCCTTGGAGATGTCGCCTTCCTCGAGGCGCTCGAAGTACATGCGCACCGCGCGCTCCTGCGTGGCTGCGTCGTACTGACTGGGTCGTGCCATGCTGATCTTCCTCCTAGGGTAAAACCTAGTCTCCGACCAACCCAGGCTGAAGCGTCCTGGTTTTCGTTCCGCTTATTGAACGCCCAACGGGTGGGCGAGTGATTGTTGATAGTAGGCGTCTTCCATCTCTTGTGGAGTGATGTATCCCAATGACTCGTGCAGGCGATGGTTATTCCACCAGTACACCCAGCGAAGGGTCGCGATCTCGACTTCCCCAACCGACGCCCACGGCCGGTGGGGATAGATCAGCTCGGTCTTGTATAGACCGTTGACCGTTTAAACCGGCCTGGGTTTGTGAGAGGGCATGATGTAACGCAGGAGGAACATCATGGCTATCAGCCCCTACGACCAGGAGACCCGCCAGCGGGCGGTGCGCCTGTACTTCGAGGAGCTCGCTGACGGCGCTTCATCCAAGGCAGCCGCACTACGCGCTGTCGAAGCTGTCATCGGCATCAAAACATCCACTATCCGCAACTGGGTACGCGCAGAAGAGAAAAAGGTGGACGTCGCCGTCGAGCAATCCGACGCCGAGAAAGACGCGGAACTTATTACCCTGCGCAAAGAAAATGCCCGGCTCAAAGAAGCCAACGAGATCCTGAAACTGGCCTCAGCTTTTTTCGCCCAGGCGGAGCTCGACCGCAAACTGAAGTGATCGTGGACTTCCTCCGCACTCACCGGCACCTGTATTCCATCGAGCGGATGTGCCGCGTGCTCAACGAGCATGAATACGCTATTTCACCAGCAACGTTCTACCGCTTCCAGGCCCGTGGTTTCGGGCCCACCCCTGCCGAGCTGGACGAGGCTTACACCGCGCACCGGCTCTTTGAGCTGTGGCGGGCCAATCGGCGGGTCTACGGGCGACGAAAACTATGGAAAGCCGCCCACCGGGCAGGCTGGAACATCGGCCGTGACCAGGTGCAACGCCTCATGAATATCCTTGGAATCGCGGGTGTACTCTGAAGCGTCCTGGTTTTCGTTCCGCTTATTGAACGCCCAACGGGTGGGCGTGTGATTGTTGATAGTAGGCGTCTTCCATCTCTTGTGGAGTGATGTATCCCAATGACTCGTGCAGGCGATGGTTATTCCACCAGTACACCCAGCGAAGGGTCGCGATCTCGACTTCCCCAACCGACGCCCACGGCCGGTGGGGATAGATCAGCTCGGTCTTGTATAGACCGTTGACCGTTTCCGCCAACGCGTTGTCGTAGGAATCGCCGACGGTGCCAACGGACGGATCAATCCCAGCTTGAGCAAGCACCTCACTGTAACGAATGGACACGTACTGCGAGCCGCGATCGCTGTGATGGACAAGTCCTTCAGCACGGAGATCACCTGCGTGATAAAGAGCATGCTCAAAAGCCTCAAGAGGCAGCTCATCGGTGCGCATGCTCGCCCTGGTGGCAACCCCGACAATCTTGCGGGAGTACGCATCGGTGATGAACGCGGTGTACGCAAACCCCGACAGGGTACGCACGTAGGTGATGTCAGCGACCCACAGCCGGTGCGGCGCTGACGCGGTGAAGTCACGATTGACCAGATCAGGACGACAATCCGGGACATCAGCCCGAAGCGTTGTGATCGGAGTGCGGCCCCTTCTGCGGCCTTGGATGCCGGCGAGTTTCATCAACCGTGCCGTCTGATCACGACCGATGTCCCAGCCGGCGCGCTGCATGGCCTTCCACATCTTGCGTACCCCGTACACGCTGAAGTTGTCCTCGAAGACTTTCACCAATTCGGGGATAAGCAGCGCGTCTGACAAGCTCCTGGCCGACGGGGCTCGTGTTTTCGCTGCTCGGTAGCCACGAGAGGTGATAAACCCACATTCTGTCTGCCTTAACGTGCGACAGATGGCCTCGACCCCGAAGCGATCGCGATACGTGTCGATGTATTCGATCATCTTCTGGTGGGACGGTCGAGTTCCGCTGCGAAAAAAGCTGAAGCGGTCTTCAAGATCTCGTTTGCCCTGCGCAGCTCTTTGTTCTCTTGCCGCAGACGCTTCAGTTCGTCGTCGACCGACTCGCCAGTGCTCCGCTGAACGTCGGGGGACGCTTTGACAGGTTTCAACCAGTTGTTGAGCGTGTGCGCCGAGACGCCGAGCTTCTCGCCGATCTCCTCCGCCGCCGCCCACTTCGAGCACCCCTCAAGCTCAACGAGCTCCTCGGCTAACCGCACCGCCTTGTCCTTGAACTCGTCACTGAACTTCCTAGGCATGGTCCAATCCTCCTCTAGAAACGATCGGAACTAAACCCAGGACACTTCAGGCCGCCTCAGTAAAACCAAAGCCCAGGTTGAACCCACACACGGCGGCAATCACCGCAACGGGTCGTACACCAAGACCGTCAACTCTGGCTATGGCGCAGTGGAAGTGACCGTGCCCAGGGATCGTGCCGGCACGTTTACCCCGAAGATGGTGCCCAAGGGAGCACGCCGGCTGACAGAGCTCGACGACATGATCGTCTCGCTGTATGCCGGCGGGATGACAGTGCGCGATATTCAGCACCATCTCGCAACCACGCTTGGGGTGGATATGAGCCCGGATACGATCAGCACGATTACCGATGCGGTTTTAGACGAGGTGATGATCTGGCAAAACCGCCAGCTCGACGAGTTTTACCCGGTGATCTTCCTCGACGCGCTCCGCGTCAAAATCCGTGACGGTCACCGCGTGGTCAACAAAGCCTGCTACATGGCTGTTGGCATCGACATCGACGGCATCAAGCACATCTTGGGATTGTGGATCGCTGATAATGAAGGCGCCGCATTCTGGGCATCGGTGTGCGCGGACCTGGCCAACCGGGGTGTCCAAGACGTGTTCATCGTCTGCTGCGACGGGCTGAAAGGTCTACCGGAAGCCGTGGAGGCAACCTGGCCAAATTCTATGGTGCAGACCTGCATTGTGCACCTGATTCGGGCTGCGAACCGGTGGGTGTCCTACCAGGACCGCAAATCTGTCTCCCGGGCGCTACGTGAGGTCTACACGGCCGCAAACGAGGACACCGCCCGTGCCAGCCTTGATGCCTTCGAGGCCTCAGAGTTGGGCCAGAAATACCCGCAGTCGGTCAAAGTCTGGCGCGACGCGTGGGACCGGTTCATACCGTTTCTGCAGTTCCCGCCTGCGGCACGGCGGGTGCTCTACACCACCAACTCGATCGAATCGCTCAACGCTGAACTGCGTAAAGCTACTCGTAACCGGGGCCAATTCCCGAACGATACTGCGGCACTGAAGACGCTGTGGCTGATGATCTGCAACATCGAAGACAAGCGCGCTGCCCAGCGAGCGAAGAAAGCGAAACGTGACATCGAATGCAACGGCTATATTGAAGGAGCGAAAGCCACCGGATGGAAACAAGCCATCAACCAACTAGCCGTGGCTTACCCCGACCGATTCGCGGACTACTTGTAACCCAAACCCCCGCACACAAACAATCGGACACTCTCCTGCGGTTCCGGGTCGGTCTTGCCCGGGATTATCACATCCGCGTCGATGGGAACGATTACTCCGCTGATCCTCGCCATATCGGCCGGAACATCGACGCGGTCGCGACGGGAACCATGGTCACGATCACCAGCGGCGGGGCGGTGATCGGCCGGCACGAGCGCTCCTGGGGTCACCACCAGGTGTTCACCGATCCGGAGCACAAGGCCACGGCGTCGAAGCTGCGCACCGCCTACTACTCCCACCGGCCCGCATCCACGCGTCGGCATCCGGATGGTCACCCGGTCGCGATCCGCGCGCTCTCGGACTACGACGCCCTGTTCGGCGTCGATTTTGATCCCCGGTCCACCCTCACCACAACGGAAGAAGCACGATGACCCCCAACGCGACGAAGACGACCGAACAGATCTCTTCCAAGATCGCCTATCTGACCCGGGCGCTGAAGACCCCCACGATCGGGAGGGTCTGGGAAGACCTCGACGGCATGGCCCGCGAGGAGAACTGGTCCCACGAGGAATACCTCGCCGCGGTCCTGGAGCGCCAGCTCGCCGACCGCGAATCCGCCGGCACGACGATGCGGATCCGGACAGCGCACTTCCCGGCGATCAAGACCCTGGAGGACTTCAACCTCGACCACCTGCCCTCGCTGCGCAAGGACCTCCTCGCGCATCTCACGACGAGCACGTTCGTCGCGAAAGCGGAGAACGTGATCCTGCTGGGCCCGCCCGGAATCGGGAAGACCCACCTCGCGATCGGTCTCGGCGTCAAAGCCACCCAAGCCGGCTACTCCGTGCTCTTCGACACCGCGAACAACTGGATCGCCCGCCTCGCGGCCGCCCACCACCAGGGGCAGCTCGAGGCGGAGCTGAAGAAGATCCGCCGCTACAAACTCATCATCATCGACGAGATCGGCTACATCCCCTTCGACCAAGACGCCGCGAACCTGTTCTTCCAACTCGTCGCCAGTCGTTACGAGCAAGGCTCGATCATGGTCACCAGCAACCTGCCCTTCGGTCGCTGGGGCGAGACATTCGGTGATGATGTCGTCGCGGCAGCGATGATCGACCGCCTCGTCCACCACTCCGAAGTCCTCACCCTCTCCGGAGACTCCTACCGCACCCATGGCCGACGAGACCTCATCGCCAAAGACCGCGCCGACAAAAGCTGAAAGCCTCGTTGGCAGCAAGACCTGAGCCTGGGTGGCTCCGAAGCGTGCGATTCGCGGAGCCACCCAGCGGACGGGGCTAGCCTGCTGCCTCTTCGCCGTGGTCAACGGCCGCTCGTACTTCGATAGCGCCGTCCGGTTCCGCCAACACCTGGCAGATCTCCAGCAAGTCATCGATGTCGTCACTTTCTACGGTGTAGAAGGCACCGAGCTGCTCGACGCTTTCGGCATACGGGCCGTCAGTGATCGAGAACTTGCCATCGTCAGACTTGGTCAGGGTCTTCGTCTCGGCGGATGGTGTCAGTTCCTGACCGCCGGTGATCTGGTGCCCGCGCGCCTCCAAGAGAGCGGCGAACTTCTCATGCCGCTCGAAGACCTCAGCCTGCTGGTGTTCGGACATTTCTGCCCATGCGGACTCGTTCCCGGTGAGCAGAACAGTGTATGTCGTCATGATCCGTCGCTTCCTTCGCGTTGTGATGGTGAACGAGCGCATCTGTCGCCCGTCACCATTATGACGCGCGACAGACCGTCAGATCGACACACCCAGATACGAATCTTTAGATCGATTTCGTCGCCCACGATCGCGTCCCGCTCGGGTTGTTCGCTGCGCACGGGTCAACTAACGTGTTCCTGAAGCGATCGACCAACCGCGCGCACGATCGCCCGAACTGAGCGAGTCAACCTTGGCTGCTTCGAGGCCGCAGCGAGAGGAAATGAACCCATATGACAGCCATTGAACAATTGCTTCGCGACGAGTGGGCTCGGCTCCTCGCGCTACTCGTGGCGCGCTTCCGTCGGGTTGATCTCGCAGAAGACGGTCTCGCAGAAGCGTTCGAAGCAGCAGTCCGAACCTGGCCCGAACAGGGAGTGCCCTCGTCTCCCGCGGCATGGTTGCTCACAACCGCCAAGCGGAAGATTCTGGACCAGTTACGCTCCGAAAACGTCCTCACTCGTCGCATGCCTCTGTTGATCGTTGACGCCGAGATCGCGGAAGCATCTCAACAGGCACTCGAGCATCCCAGCGATGATCTCCGAGATGAGCGTCTTCGACTGATCATGCTGTGCATGCACCCCCAGTTGTCTCGCGAAGCCGCAGCAGCCTTAACGTTGCGGCTGGTCCTTGGCGTATCGACGCAGGATCTCGCGAGCTTGTACCTTGTCCCCGTACCGACGATGGCTGCACGCCTGACCCGCGCCCGCCGCAAACTGGCCGGCGCGCACTTCGACATGCCATCCCCAACCGAACTCCCGGCAAAAGTTGACACCATTACAGACATCGTCTACCTCGCATTCACGTCGGGCTACGCGCCTGCCTCCGGAGACGCTGTCCTGCGAGTCCGGATCTCTGGCGAGGCCATCCGACTCGCCCAGGTCATCCGCTCACTCTTGCCCGCCGCCAGCGCAGACCTCGACGCACTCCTCGCGCTGATGCTGCTTCAACACTCCCGCAGGGACGCGCGCGTGCGCGATGGCGCACTCGTGCTCCTTCCCGAGCAAAACCGCTCACAGTGGCGACACGATGAGATCACCGAAGGTCTAGCCATTCTCGACGGGCTCCGAGACACACCCCCTTCACCGTTCCTACTGCAAGCGCTGATCGCCGCGGAACACGCGATTGCCCCCGTCAGCGACGCCACGAACTGGCCCAGAATAGTCCGCCACTACAACGAACTTCTTACCCTGACTGACTCACCCGTCATCCGACTCAACCGGGCCGTCGCCGTCGCGGAAGCAGATGGACCCACGAAAGGGCTGGAAGAATTGGAGGGCGTATCTCTCTCCGGACACCGGCTACCCGCAACTCGCGCAGAATTCCTCGCACGCTCAGGCCAGACCACCAAGGCAATCCACGCCATCGACGCCGCAATCGCGCTCTGCCGCAATGATGCAGAACGCACACACCTCGAGACGCGACGCGCAGCATGGAGCACAACCTAAGCAGCCGATAACCACCTGACTCACGCCCCACCGACCGTACAACCTACGCTCCGCGGTGCCCACGACACCCACCACAGGGGTCAAGTTTCAAACGGCAAAACAGGGTGAAAGTTCAGGCGGCGTTGACACACTTCTCTGATGCCACCTCAGCGGCCGCGATCGCTTCGTTGAATCTGGGCACCGGCACGGTTCCGCCTCGCCTTCGGGGCTTTCCCCCGCGCTGCGGTGGCCGCAGTGGCGGGGTTCGCCTGGTCCCAGTTCTCGGCGCGCTGCACCCAGTACCCGATGCGGTCGTGCGCATGTGCGCGGGCGGCGGACATCATCGGTTGCAGCTGGCCGCTAGCTACCTGCACCGACTGAGCGATGAGTTCTTGGGCGTTGAATCGGCCTGAATTTTTGAGAGTGGCGTGTTACACGGCGTGAAGGCATGCGCAGTTTTCTCGTTGGTAGTTGGTGTAGTGCTCGATCGGCGGGATATGCCCGAGCGAGGAATGCAACCGCTCGTGATTATACCAGTGGACCCATCCGGCTGTGGCGCGTTCCACCTCACCCCGGTCCGTCCACGTCCCTGCCTCGAAATCAATGAGCTCAGACTTGTACAGCCCGATCGTTGACTCCATGAGACCGTTGTCGTAGGCGTCGCCGACGGTGCCGATAGACCCGTCCATCTGGTGGACGGCCAGCAGCCGGCGGAGATCTGTGGAGGTGTACTGTGAGCCCGCATCCGAGTGATGGATCACCCCGGCCGACTCAAAGTACGGGTCCTGGCGCTGGCGTAGCGCCAGTGCCTGTCGCAGCGCACGGATGACCAAAGATTTCGTGGCTCGGGTGTCCACGACATACGCCAGGATCTCACGGGTGAACACGTCGGTGACAAAAGCCACGTAGCTGAAACCGCAGCTGGTGTGCACATACGTGAAATCCGCGACCCACCACTGATCGGGGCGCTGAGCCTGCGACCAGGCCCGTTGAATACGATCCGGGAAACGCTCGGCGGTGGGATCAGCAACGGTGGTGCGTGTGGTCTTGCGTCGGAGTGAAGTGTCCTGGGTTTAGTTCCGATCGTTTCTAGAGGAGGATTGGACCATGCCTAGGAAGTTCAGTGACGAGTTCAAGGACAAGGCGGTGCGGTTAGCCGAGGAGCTCGTTGAGCTTGAGGGGTGCTCGAAGTGGGCGGCGGCGGAGGAGATCGGCGAGAAGCTCGGCGTCTCGGCGCACACGCTCAACAACTGGTTGAAACCTGTCAAAGCGTCCCCCGACGTTCAGCGGAGCACTGGCGAGTCGGTCGACGACGAACTGAAGCGTCTGCGGCAAGAGAACAAAGAGCTGCGCAGGGCAAACGAGATCTTGAAGACCGCTTCAGCTTTTTTCGCAGCGGAACTCGACCGTCCCACCAGAAGATGATCGAATACATCGACACGTATCGCGATCGCTTCGGGGTCGAGGCCATCTGTCGCACGTTAAGGCAGACAGAATGTGGGTTTATCACCTCTCGTGGCTACCGAGCAGCGAAAACACGAGCCCCGTCGGCCAGGAGCTTGTCAGACGCGCTGCTTATCCCCGAATTGGTGAAAGTCTTCGAGGACAACTTCAGCGTGTACGGGGTACGCAAGATGTGGAAGGCCATGCAGCGCGCCGGCTGGGACATCGGTCGTGATCAGACGGCACGGTTGATGAAACTCGCCGGCATCCAAGGCCGCAGAAGGGGCCGCACTCCGATCACAACGCTTCGGGCTGATGTCCCGGATTGTCGTCCTGATCTGGTCAATCGTGACTTCACCGCGTCAGCGCCGCACCGGCTGTGGGTCGCTGACATCACCTACGTGCGTACCCTGTCGGGGTTTGCGTACACCGCGTTCATCACCGATGCGTACTCCCGCAAGATTGTCGGGGTTGCCACCAGGGCGAGCATGCGCACCGATGAGCTGCCTCTTGAGGCTTTTGAGCATGCTCTTTATCACGCAGGTGATCTCCGTGCTGAAGGACTTGTCCATCACAGCGATCGCGGCTCGCAGTACGTGTCCATTCGTTACAGTGAGGTGCTTGCTCAAGCTGGGATTGATCCGTCCGTTGGCACCGTCGGCGATTCCTACGACAACGCGTTGGCGGAAACGGTCAACGGTCTATACAAGACCGAGCTGATCTATCCCCACCGGCCGTGGGCGTCGGTTGGGGAAGTCGAGATCGCGACCCTTCGCTGGGTGTACTGGTGGAATAACCATCGCCTGCACGAGTCATTGGGATACATCACTCCACAAGAGATGGAAGACGCCTACTATCAACAATCACACGCCCACCCGTTGGGCGTTCAATAAGCGGAACGAAAACCAGGACGCTTCAGAGTACACCCGCGATTCCAAGGATATTCATGAGGCGTTGCACCTGGTCACGGCCGATGTTCCAGCCTGCCCGGTGGGCGGCTTTCCATAGTTTTCGTCGCCCGTAGACCCGCCGATTGGCCCGCCACAGCTCAAAGAGCCGGTGCGCGGTGTAAGCCTCGTCCAGCTCGGCAGGGGTGGGCCCGAAACCACGGGCCTGGAAGCGGTAGAACGTTGCTGGTGAAATAGCGTATTCATGCTCGTTGAGCACGCGGCACATCCGCTCGATGGAATACAGGTGCCGGTGAGTGCGGAGGAAGTCCACGATCACTTCAGTTTGCGGTCGAGCTCCGCCTGGGCGAAAAAAGCTGAGGCCAGTTTCAGGATCTCGTTGGCTTCTTTGAGCCGGGCATTTTCTTTGCGCAGGGTAATAAGTTCCGCGTCTTTCTCGGCGTCGGATTGCTCGACGGCGACGTCCACCTTTTTCTCTTCTGCGCGTACCCAGTTGCGGATAGTGGATGTTTTGATGCCGATGACAGCTTCGACAGCGCGTAGTGCGGCTGCCTTGGATGAAGCGCCGTCAGCGAGCTCCTCGAAGTACAGGCGCACCGCCCGCTGGCGGGTCTCCTGGTCGTAGGGGCTGATAGCCATGATGTTCCTCCTGCGTTACATCATGCCCTCTCACAAACCCAGGCCGGTTTAAACGGTCAACGGTCTATACAAGACCGAGCTGATCTATCCCCACCGGCCGTGGGCGTCGGTTGGGGAAGTCGAGATCGCGACCCTTCGCTGGGTGTACTGGTGGAATAACCATCGCCTGCACGAGTCATTGGGATACATCACTCCACAAGAGATGGAAGACGCCTACTATCAACAATCACTCGCCCACCCGTTGGGCGTTCAATAAGCGGAACGAAAACCAGGACGCTTCACATAAGCAAACATCGTGCCCTGACCTTTCCGCAATGAGTGCATCGCTTCCATCCCTTTCAACGTCCGGTAGGCAGACGTCCGATTTTTGAACGCCCCCTTCGGTCCCAGGATTCGTTTCAACCGGCCATGATCTCCCTCGAGAACGTTGTTCAGGTATTTCACCTGCCGGTGCTCCACCGTCTGAGGGCAGATTCCCTCCGCCTTCAGCTCGGATATTGCCTTGGCCAGAGCTGGTGCCTTGTCGGTGCTGATGACCCGCGGGGACCCGGCTGTCGTATTCGATCGCAGGGTCTTGGCCAGGAAACGCTTGGCCGCCGCGACATTGCGCTTCGGAGAGAGATAAAAGTCCAGGGTCTGCCCACCGGCGGTAATAGCCCGGTAGAGATAGCACCACGTGCCGCCGACCCGAGTATAGGTCTCATCCACCCGCCAGGACCGGGCCTGCCAGTCGGGTACCTGCCGGTACCACCGAGTGTGCTTATCCAGCTCAGGGGCGTATTTCTGCACCCAGCGGTAGATCGTGGTGTGATCGACTGGCACACCCCGCTCGGTCATCATTTCTTCGAGATCGCGGTAGCTCACCCCGTAGCGGCAGTACCACCGCACCGCCCCCAGGATGATTTCACGGGGGAAATGCCGACCGGAGAAGATGCCCATGGCCGTGATTATTTCACGCCGGTCTTTCTACTGCCCCAACTTTGCAACAGCACCGCCGCTAGGTGGAGGTTGGGGTTCTTCATGAAATCTTCATGGTCCAGCCCTGGATTCCGGCCAGTCGGGCCTCTAGGGTCGAGGGTGTGGGCCGGTCGGCTCGACCGGCCCGCCTTTCCGGACCGAATTGAGATATGGAGCACGACATGACCCATCACGTACACGCCATGCTGGAGACCCACCCGAAGGACCTAGGCCAGATCGACAAGGACAAACTGGCCGAATGCATCACCGCCTGCTTCGAGTGCGCCCAGACCTGCACCGCCTGCGCGGATGCCTGCCTGGGTGAGGACATGGTCGCGGAGCTGACCACCTGCATCCGCCTCAACCTCGACTGTGCTGACATCTGTACGGCCACCGGCCGGATGCTCTCCCGGCCCACCGACTGGAATGTCACCCTTATCCGCTCCGTCCTGGAGGCTTGTCGTACTGCCTGCCAGGCCTGTGGAGAAGAATGCGCCCGCCACGCTGAGATGCACGAGCACTGCACGGTCTGCGCCGAGGCCTGCCGCCGGTGCGAGCAGGCCTGTACTGAGCTGCTCGCCACCTTGGACTAACCCCGACCCACGACCACGCTCACTGTTTCCGCCATATCTTTCCTATGCAGGGGTTTTCGACCTCCCGGACCATTGTGAACGAGACGTTGCTCCAGCACTAGTCTTCCGCTCCTGCGGTTTTGGCCATGAAGTGCAGGGCAGTAGCTCAGATCATCGACAATCCGAGGGAAAGCGCAGAGGACATGATAAATAACGGTCCTGCTCCCACAGGCCGGCATCGTCACCGAAAAGGAGAAACAGCAGGCGGGTCAGAAACACCGAGGTGCGCTGGACCTCCTCGTCCTCGTCCTGCGGGTTGGTGGGTGCGGCATCGGCCACGTCCTCGTCCACCTCGTCACCCGCCATTGCGGTGAACAGGTTCGCCATGATCTTTGACGCCTTGATCGAGGCGGCCTGCTCTTCCTCGCGGGTCATGGACTCGTCGTAGCCGGCGAGGAATTTCAGCTCGTCCACATGATCGGTGACCTCACCGAGGGGGAAGGTCACGTCGAAGCGCTGCTCGGGGTCACCCAGGCGCAGGAGACGGAAGGTCTCGAAGTCGGAGGCGAGGATGTAGCGGGGTTGTTCGGTGGCGGAGACGGACCCGCCCTGCAGGTAGTCGCGGGCCTGGTCGACCGCGAGCTGGAGGTCGACACCCGGTTTCTTCGCCTCGCCAATCACCACGGAGGGCCAGAACAGGTCGATGTAGCCGGTATTACCCGTCGAGGCGCGCTTGGCGTCTTGCTCGAACAGGTCCATGCGTGCGGCGGAGATGCCGAAGCAGGCGAGGAAGTCCGACCAGAAAGACTGGGCGTACTTCTTCTCGATCGCCCCCTGGTTAGCTTCAGTCCAGCTGTCGAGGCGCTCACGCCAGTGCAGCTTGAACTTGTCGAGGTTGTGCCGCATTTCGGAGCGGTCGAGACGCTGGGGGGCAGGAGTAGTCACCGTCCCACCATATCCAGCAACGCCACACCCGGAGCCGAAATCCGCCAGCAGTCGCGGTTCGACGAGAAGCGGCTTGTTCTGCCGGGTGACGACTGCCCTCTAAGGGCGCCCCTTAGGCAACCGTCGACTCACCGAGCGGTTACCTAAGGAGATCGACGTATTTCGACCGCGCTTTCATTGCGTGAATCAGCAATTCGTCCCCGTCGGAGGCGACAACCACGACAGTCTCCAAAAGTCGGGCGTGGGTGTCAAACCCGAGACGTAGTTCACGCCATTGCGCGGGATCATCGTCAAGGGGTGCGACCCATGTTGGAAATAAAGCGGCATGGATGCCGTCTTCCTCATTGATGCCGTGCTTGGTGGCAGATGCCGCCACCCTCATGCCGCGATGATAGCGGTGATCGCCTGGCGCATCATCTCTGAACGCGACAGATGCTTTTCGGCTGCGATCCTGTCGAGCGACTCCAACTCCTCCGGGGTGAGACGAACCGTAACCACCTGGGAAGCTTCCGGACCACGACCCGGACGCCCCCGCCCGCGCTTCTTCAGCGCATCGATGTCATAGCCATCCTCCGCCTCGGCAACCCAGGCGTTCAGCTGCTTCTCGGTGATATTAACAGGCATGCAATTATCGTATTACGGAATTGGGGGCATGTCGAGCCTCTCACTCAATCGCTTAGAAGAAGTTTCCGGCAACACCCCTATAACCCGTTACTGTCTCACCGAGAAGGAAAACAGCATCCTCGAGGTTAATAACTTCACGGCTAAAGCGAACGGTTACGATGGTGGCATGGAAAATTCCAGCCACTCCCGCGAGACGGTCTACCTGGGCGCCCAGGAGCGCCAGGTGTGGGACACCCTCATCAGTGTCCTCGTGCGGCTCCCGGCAGCGCTCGACCGCCAGCTGCACAAGGACTCGGGCCTGAGCCACTTTGAGTATCAGGTGTTGTCCATCCTGTCGGAGCGCCCCGAGCGCACCCTGCGCATGAGCGTGCTGGCCAGCCGTGTCGAGTCAGCACTGCCCCGCCTCTCCCAGGTGGTCGCCCGGCTGGAGAAGCGCGGCTGGGTGACGCGCGCAACCGATCCCAGCGACGGCCGCTACACGCTGGCAACCCTGACAGACGCCGGCATGGAAAAGGTCGTCGCCACCGCCCCCGGGCACGTCGACATGGTGCGGCGCCTCGTGTTCGACCCGCTGACCAAGACGCAGCTGCGGCAGCTGCAGGAGAGCGGGCGCCGGATGCTTGGCGCTATTGAGGAGCAGGAACTGTAACCGCGGCCGCTTTGAGCTCCTCGACCTTGTCCAGGTTCTCCCACGGCAAATCGATGTCGACGCGCCCGAAGTGGCCGTACGCCGCGGTCTGGCTGTAAATCGGCCGCCGCAGATCCAGCTCCCGGATGATCGCGTCCGGGCGCAGGTCGAATACCCTCTCCACCGCCTGCTGGATCGACGCGTCCGACTGCCCAGGCGCCGCGGTGCCGAAGGTTTCCACGTACAGGCCCACCGGGTTGGCGCGGCCGATGGCGTAGGCCACCTGAACCTCCACCCGGTCAGCGAGCCCGGCCGCGACAATGTTCTTGGCCACCCACCTCATGGCGTACGCGGCAGAGCGGTCCACCTTCGACGGGTCCTTGCCGGAGAAAGCGCCGCCGCCGTGCCGGGCCATCCCCCCGTAGGTGTCCACGATGATCTTGCGTCCCGTCAGGCCTGCGTCGCCCATCGGGCCGCCCATGATGAACGACCCCGACGGGTTGACCAGCAACTTAGTGTCCTCGTCGTAGAACCGCTGCAGCCCAGCGTCCTGGATGACCCATTCGACGACATGGGTGCGCAGCGCCTCCTCCAGCGGTGCGCCCATGAAATGCGGGTCGTGCTGGGTGGAAATGACGATCGTGTCCAGGTGGACGGGGGTGTCGCCGTCGTAAGCGAACGTGACCTGCGTCTTGCCGTCCGGGCGCAGGCCGGCGACCTCGCGATTTTTGCGCACCTGCGTCAGGCGGCGCGACAGGCGGTGCGCTGTCGAGATGGGAAGCGGCATGTACTCGGGGGTCTCGTTGGTGGCGTAACCGAACATCAACCCCTGATCCCCCGCCCCCGACTGCTCATCCTCGCTGGTGGATCCGTTCTCGCGGACCTCCTGGGACGTGGACACCCCGTTGGCGATCTCCTCGGACTGCTCGCCAATGGCGATGTTTACCCCGCACGTGTGCCCGTCGAATCCCACCTCGGAGGACTCAAACCCGATCTCCACCAGCTTCTGGCGCACGATGGCGGCAATGTTGGAGTACGCCTCGGTGCGCACTTCCCCCACGACGTGGACCTGCCCTGTGGTGACGAGGGTTTCCACGGCCACGCGAGAATGCGGGTCCTGCGCCAGCATGTCGTCGAGGATCGCGTCGGAGATGGCGTCGCAAATCTTGTCGGGGTGGCCTTCGGTCACGGACTCGCTGGTAAACAGGCGGTGGAAAGTTGGCGTAGACAAGGCGATCTTTCTTTAGGGTCAGTAAGTGATGACGACCAATATAGACCAAGCTGTCTAACTATCCAAACTACCGCTCCTGCGCCTCAATCGCTTGCCACATCCGCGCGGCGACGACCTGCTTGGGGCCTTCGGCGATCTCCGCGACCGACCCGTCCGCGCCCAGCAGCCACCCGCTGTTGCTCGGCTGGCCGAACACCGCCCCACCCGCCACGGAGTTGACCATGAGCATGTCCGCGCCCTTGCGCTCCAGCTTCTTCCTGCCGTTAACAAGCACGTCGTCGGTCTCCGCGGCGAACCCGACGATGGTGGCATTGGTCTCGCCCGCCCGCCGCTTATCGACGAGCCCCCGCAGCACGTCCGGGTTTTCCACCAGCTCAATCCTCGAGAGCGCGTCCGTGTCCACGCCCTTTTTCAGCTTGGAGTTCGCTTCCGCGGCGGGCCGGAAGTCGGAGACGGCGGCCGCCATGATGATGATGTCCGCCTCGGTCGCCCGCGCGTTCATCTCCGCCTCCAAGTCGCGGGTGGAGCGCACCCGGACGATTTCGGCGCCGGCGGGGGCGCTGAGCTCGTCCGTGTCCCCGGCGACGACGGTGACTTGGGCGCCCTTCTGCGCCGCGAGCTCGGCCAGGGCGAAACCCTGCCGCCCGGACGACCGGTTGCCGATGAACCGGACGGGGTCAATGTTCTCCTGTGTTCCGCCGGCGCTAATCAGCACGCGCTCGCCCTCCAATCCGCGGCCCAGCGGGCCTACTTCAGCCACCGTGCGCGCCAGCTCGGCGATCTGCGCAGGCTCCAGCAGCCGCCCCGGGCCGCTGTCTTTGCCCGTCAGGCGCCCGTGCGCCGGCTCGAGCACAGTCAGGCCGCGGCTGCGCAGCGTGTCCACGTTGGCTCGCGTCGCCGCGTTGAGCCACATCTCTGTGTGCATGGCCGGTGCGAGCACCACCGGGCAGGTGGCGACGAGGACGGTCGCCGTCAGCAGGTCGTCGGCACGCCCGGCGGCGATACGCGCGATCACGTCGGCGGTGGCGGGGGCAACGACGATGAGGTCGGCCTCCTGGCCCACCCTCACGTGCTGCACCTCGTCCACGCGGGTAAATACCCCGGTGTCCACGGGGTTGCCGGACAGTGCCTCGAACGTCGCCGCGCCCACAAAGTTCAACGCGCTCGGGGTCGGAACCACCCGGACGTCGTCCCCGCGTTCCTTGAAATCCCGGACGAGATGGCATGCCTTATAGGCCGCGATTCCTCCGGAGACACCGACAACGACATTGCGGGGTTGAGTCATGTGGGCTGAGTTTACCCGAGCACGACAAACGCGGCCCGCCCCGTGGAGGGGTCCGGCCGCGTCTCCGGAAAAGCGCTGTCTTTAGAGGGCTTCCTCGTGCTCGAGGAGGCCCGCCTGAATCTCACGCAGCGCGATGGACAGGGGCTTCTCCCCCGCCTCCGGGGTCACCAGCGGGCCGATGAACTCGAAGACGCCCTCGTCCTGCTCCTGGTAGTAGCTGTTGATCTGGCGGGCACGCTTCGCCGCGAAAATCACCAGCGCGTACTTGGAGGAGACCTTGCTCAGCAGCTCGTCAATCGGCGGGGCCGTGATCCCCTGCGGGGTGTCGTACACCATGGAGTCCGAGACGTCCGAAACGTCCGAAACGTCGGATGCATCGTCAGGGGCGTCGGTGACAGTGGGGATGTCAGAGGCCTCAACGCTTGCCTCGGTGGCGTCTCGGTCAACTGGCAGATCGTTGTTTGGATTGGTCAAAATGAACCTACTCGTCGTTAGTTGTTGGATGTTCGCAGCAGAATGCCCGCGATGGCCGCGACGGCGTCGTCGACATTGTCGTTGACCACAATGTGGTCGAACTCGCCCTTGGCATCAAGCTCCTCGCGTGCGGTGGCGAGACGGCGCGCGATCACGTCCGGCGACTCGGTGCCGCGGCCGGTCAGGCGCTCTACCAGCACGTCCCAGGACGGCGGGGCGAGGAACACCGTCTCCGCATCCGGCATCAGTGCCTTGATATTGCGGGCGCCGATCAGGTCCACCTCCACCAGGACGGGCCGGCCCTGCGCGAGCGCTCCCCTGACGGGTCCGGCGGGGGTGCCTGAGCGCTGCAGTCCCCCGTGGATGTCAGCCCATTCGAGCATCTCGCCGGCGTCAATGTGGCGCTGGAAATCGTCGGCGCTGACGTAGAAGTAGTCCCGCCCGTCGACCTCGCCCGGACGTGGCGCCCGGGTTGTCATGGACACGGAGAAATAGAGGTTGGGCACGTCAGTGCGCAGACGGTGGACAACCGTCGACTTTCCGACGGCGGAGGGGCCCGCCAGAACAACAAGCCGCCCCTGCGATGTCACGTCTGCCACCTGACTAGCTCTCGGAGAAGCCGAAGCGCTCCAGCAGGGCGCGGCGCTGACGGTCGCCCAGGCCGCGCAGGCGGCGGGTCTGAGCGATCTCGAGCTCCTCCATAATCTCGCGGGCCTTGACCTTACCCACCTTCGGCATGGCCTCGAGCAGAGCGGAGACCTTGGTCTTGCCGATGATCTCGTCGGAATCCGACTTGTCCAGGACGTCCTTGAGGGTGGTGTCGCCGCGCTTCAGCGATGCCTTGAGCTCTGCACGCTGCTTGCGTGCCTCGGCAGCCTTGGCGAGTGCTTCCTTGCGCTGCTCATCAGTCAACTGTGGAAGGGCCACGGATTCCTCCAAAAAAGGTAGTAGTGAATTAATTTCAACAGCGTGCCACGTGAGTATCCCGGCAGGGAAATCCCACCGATGCAACTCGCTGAGCCGGGCTCAGTTTATCACTGGGCCCGACAGTCAACGGCCAACCTGGCTGTTTAACGGCGCATTTAGCCACGTCACCGCGATGACGCACTTAAACTACCAGGCTTTTTCCGATTCTACGAATATCACCGTCGTTTGTCAGCGATGGATCAGGGAAAGTGCTCTTTTGCGCAGCTCACGCGGGTTCGGGCCGGCGGAGAGGACGGAGCGCGACACGCTGGGAAAAACGAGGTGCGCAGCCGACCCGGCGACCCGGGAGGCGTCCTCGAGGGTGCCTCCTTGCGCCCCTACCCCGGGCATGAGCACCGGCGCGCCCAGCGCGTCCAGGCGCGGCGGCGTTTCGACGGTCGCTCCGACCACCACGCCGACGTCCCCCACTTTCGTGCCGGAGTTGTACGCGGCGCACCCGTCGACCATCTGCTGCGCGATGGTCACGCCGCCGACTTCCTGGGATTGGAACTGCTCCGCCTCCGGGTTGGAGTTCGCCGCCATGACGAACACCCCTTTGCCGCCCGCGCGCGCCAGCTCAATCGCCGGGTCCAGCGAGCCGAGCCCCAAGTAGGGCGTGAGCGTCACCGCATCCGCCTCCAGGGGCGAGCCCGCCGACAGCCACGCGCGGGCGTAGCCCTCCATCGTGGAGCCGATGTCGCCGCGCTTGGCGTCGGCCACCGTCAGAGAGTCCGATGCGCGCAGCGCCGCCAGGGTGTCCTCGAGCACCGTGTAGCCGGCCGACCCGAAGCGCTCGAAAAAGGCCACCTGGGGCTTGACTAGGGCGACGTGCCCCGCAAACGCGTCCACGCAGATGCGGGAGAACTCCGCGAGGCCGGCGACGTCATCATCCAGCCCCCACTCCCGCAGCAGGCCGGCGTGCGGGTCGATGCCGACGCAAAGGCGGCCGAGGCGCTCGCCGGCGTCAACAAGCCGTGCGCCGAACCCCATCTAGCGCGCCCCCTGCGGGGTGTGCTCGAGCTCCTGCAGGCTCATGACGGTGACCTCGTTGTCACGCAGCGCCTCGATGCCCTGCACCGCCGCGACGACGCCCTGCACCGTGGTGACTAGGGGCACGTTGTTGGCGGCCGCGGTGGCGCGGATGTCGTAGCCGTCGTGGCGCGCGCCCGCCGACCCCGCCGGCGTGTTGAGGATGAGTTCGATCTCGCCGTTGCCGATGCGCTCCACAATCGAGGTTCCCTCGGCGCCCTCGCGCACTTCGGAGGCCTTAAGCGCGACCTCGCAGTCGATGCCGTTGCGGCGCAGCATGGACGCCGTGCCGGCGGTGGCGACGATGGTGTACCCCATGGTGGACAGGCGCTGGATGGGGAAAATGAGCGAGCGCTTGTCCCGGTTGGCCACCGACACAAACACGGTGCCCTCGGTGGGTAGCTCGCCGAACGCGGCCGCCTCGGCCTTGGCGTATGCCACACCGAACGACGGGGCCAGGCCCATGACCTCGCCGGTGGACTTCATCTCCGGGCCGAGGATGGTGTCGAGCACCTCGCCCTCCGGAGTGCGGAAGCGGGTAAACGGCAGCACCGCCTCCTTCACGGCGATGGGGTGCTCGAGCGGCAGCGAGCCGCCGTCGTAGTCGGTCGGCAGCATACCCTCGGCCTTGAGCTCTGCGATGGTGGCGCCCATCATGATGCGCGAGGCCGCCTTGGCCAGGTGAACGCCGGTCGCCTTGGACACGAACGGCACGGTGCGCGAGGCACGCGGGTTGGCCTCGATGACGTAGAGGACGTCGTCCTTCAGCGCGAACTGCACGTTCATGAGGCCCTTGACGCCGATGCCGTGGGCCAGCGCTTCGGCGGAGCGGCGCACCGTGTCGATGTCTTCCGGGCCGATCGTCATCGGCGGCAGCGCGCAGGCAGAGTCGCCCGAGTGGATGCCCGCCTCCTCAATGTGCTCCATGACGCCGCCGAGGTAGACCTCGGTGCCGTCGCTGAGCACGTCGACGTCGATCTCAATCGCGGAGTCGAGGAACCTGTCCACCAGCACGGGATGATCCGGGGACAGCTCCGTGGCGCGGTTGATGTAGTCCTCGAGGTTCTTCTCGTCGTAGACGATCTCCATGCCGCGCCCGCCGAGCACGTAGGAGGGGCGCACGAGCACGGGGTAGCCGATACGGGACGCGACCTCGCGGGCCTCCTCGAACGAGGTCGCGGTGCCGTACGCCGGGGCGGGAAGCTGCGCGGCGTCGAGCACGTGACCGAACTCCCCGCGGTCCTCGGCCAGGTCGATGGCCTCCGGGGAGGTGCCCACGATGGGCACGCCGGCGTCGGCAAGCCGCTGCGCCAGCCCCAGCGGGGTCTGCCCGCCGAGCTGGACGATCACGCCCGCGACGGTGCCGGAGGCGGACTCGGCGCGGTAGATCTCCATGACGTCCTCGAAGGTCAGCGGCTCGAAGTAGAGGCGGTCGGCGGTGTCGTAGTCCGTGGAGACGGTCTCGGGGTTGCAGTTGACCATGACCGTCTCGTAGCCGATGCGGGAGAGCTCGAGCGCGGCGTGGACACACGAGTAGTCGAACTCGATGCCCTGGCCGATGCGGTTCGGGCCGGAGCCGAGGATGATCACCTTGTCCTTGCCGGAGGCGGCGATCTCGCTTTCGGCGTTCTCGTCGTACTCGTAGGTGGAGTAGTGGTACGGGGTGGTCGCCTCGAACTCGCCGGCGCAGGTGTCCACCGTCTTGAACACGGGGTGCACGCCGAGCGACAGGCGCAGGGAGCGCACACCCTCTTCGCCGGCCAGCTCCGGGCGCAGGGCGGCGATTTGGGCGTCGGAAAGCCCGTAGACCTTGGCCTCGCGCAGCAGCTCCTTGTCCAGCACGGGGGCGGCGGCGAGGTGCTCGCGGAAGTCGACGAGCGCGGCGAGCTCGGCTAGGAACCACGGGTCGATCAGCGAGGCCTCGTGCACCTGCTCGATGCTGGCGCCGAGCCGCAGGGCGAGCTCGACGTCGTACATGCGCTTGTCTGTCGGCGTGCGCAGGTCCTCGAGCACGGCCTCGACGTCGTCTGCCCGGTCGCCGGCGAAGTAGGAGTCGGGGCGGGTCCAGAACCCGGCCTGCTGGTCCTCCATCGAGCGCATGACCTTGTTCAGGCCCTGGATGTAGTTGCGTCCAATGCCCATGGCCTCGCCGACCGCCTTCATGGAAGTCCCGAGTGTCACGTCGGAGCCCGGGAACTTCTCGAAGGCGAAGCGCGGCATCTTCACAATGACGTAATCCAGCGTCGGCTCGAACGCGGCCGGGGTGACGCCGGTGATGTCGTTGGTGATCTCGTCGAGCGTGTAGCCGATGGCGAGCTTGGAGGCGATCTTGGCGATCGGGAAGCCCGTCGCCTTCGACGCCAGCGCCGAGGAGCGCGATACGCGCGGGTTCATCTCGATGGTGATGATGCGGCCGTCTGCCGGGTTCACGGCGAACTGGATGTTGCAGCCGCCGGTGTCCACGCCGACCTCGCGGATGATCGCGATGCCCTGGTCGCGCATCGTCTGGTACTCGCGGTCCGTGAGCGTCAACGCGGGCGCGACGGTGACCGAGTCGCCTGTGTGCACGCCGAGCGCGTCGACGTTCTCGATCGAGGCGACAACCACGACGTTGTCGTCGCCGTCGCGCATGAGCTCGAGCTCGAACTCCTTCCAGCCGAGGATCGACTCCTCGATGAGCACGTTCGCCTCGGGGGAGGCCTCGAGGCCGCCGCCGGCGATGCGTTTGAGATCCTCCATCGTGAACGCCAGGCCGGAGCCGAGGCCTCCCATGGTGAACGACGGGCGCACCACCACCGGCAGGCCGAGCTCGGCGACGGCGTCGTGGACCTCATCCATGGAGTGGCACACGCGCGAGCGCGCGGACTCGCCACCGATCTTGGCCACGATGTCCTTGAACTTCTGGCGGTCCTCGCCGCGCTCGATGGCGTCGATGTTCGCGCCGATGAGCTCCACGCCGTGCTTGTCCAGGATGCCGAGGCGGTCGAGCTGGATCGCGGCATTGAGCGCGGTCTGCCCGCCCAGGGTCGCCAGGATCGCATCGACGGGGTGGCCCTGCTCAGCCTCGCGGGCGAGGATCTTGTCGATGTACGCCGGCTCGATCGGTTCGACGTAAGTGTGGTCGGCGAACTCCGGGTCGGTCATGATCGTCGCCGGGTTGGAGTTGATCAGGGTCACACGCAGGCCCTCGTCCTTGAGCACGCGGCACGCCTGGGTGCCCGAGTAGTCGAACTCGCAGGCCTGGCCGATGACGATCGGGCCGGAGCCGATAACCAGGACGTGGTTGATGTCTTCTCGCTTCATGGGTGAATCTTCCTCTCCTGGTTACTTCTGGTTATCCATCAGTTCGATGAACTGGTCAAACAGCGGGTTCGCGTCGTGGGGCCCGGCAGCGGACTCCGGGTGGTACTGCACGGAGTAGGCCATGCCGTTCTCCAGCGCTACGCCCTCGACGACACCGTCGTTGAGGCAGGTGTGGGTCACCACGGCAGGGCCGAAGTCAGTGTCGAAGCTCTCCCCCGGTCCGACCGGCGCCTCGAGCGCGAAGCCGTGGTTCTGGGAGGTGATGTCGATCTTGCCCGTGACATGATTCTTCACCGGCACGTTGACACCGCGGTGGCCGAACTTCAGCTTGTACGTGTTCAGCCCCAGTGCCCGGCCGAGAATCTGGTTGCCGAAGCAGATGCCGAACAGCGGCACGCCAGCCGCAATGACGTCGCGGGTGACGGCGACCATGGCATCCGCGGTGGCGGGGTCGCCGGGGCCGTTGGAGATGAACACGCCGTCCGGGTTGTACTTGGTGATCTCGGAGTACGGGGTGTTGGCGGGAACGACGACCGTCTCTATCCCGCGGTCGGAGAAGTGTCCGGGCGTGGCGGACTTGATGCCCATGTCGTAGGCGACGACGGTGTAGCGCTTTTCGCCCTTCGCTGCCACGGTGTAGGGCTCGTCGGTGGACACCTCCTCCGCGAGATCAGCGCCAGCCATCGACGGCTGCTCGTTCACGCGAGCAACAAGCGTATCGACGTCCACTTGGGCCGCGTCACCGGTAAAGATGCCTGCGGCGATTGAGCCGTAGTTGCGCAGGTGGCGAACGACCGTGCGGTTATCGACACCGTAGATTCCCACCACGCCCTGCTTGCGCATCTCATCCTCGAGAGAGCGCTCGGCGCGCCAGTTAGAAACTCGCTGCGACAGGTCGCGGATAACGAGGCCGGAGACCCAGATCTGGTCGCCGTGGGACTCGTTGTCCTCGTCGTTCCAGCCGGTGTTTCCGATCTGCGGGGCCGTCATCACCACGATCTGGCGGTGGTACGACGGGTCGGTCATGGTCTCCTGGTAACCGGTCATGGCGGTGGTGAACACAGCCTCGCCGAGAACTTCCCCGGCTGCGCCGAAGGAATGCCCCTTGAAGGTGGTCCCGTCACCGAGCACGAGAACGGCCGGAAGGCGGTGGTTTGTCATGGAAATGCTCCTCAATCTCTAATGCTGTTCTAGTGCTGTCTCAGATGCTGTGGGTGACGGTTCCGCGCAGAAGTGTCAGCTCCACGCGGGCGTTGAAGTCCATGCCCTGGTACGGGGTATTGGACGCCTTGGACGCCATTTCTTCGCCGTTGGCGGTCCAGGGCGCGGCGGGGTTGACGACGGTGAGGTTGGCCGGTTCGCCCACGGTAATCGGCCGTCCCTGGTCGGAGAGGTGGAGGATCTCGGCGGGGCGTTCGCTCATCACCTTCGCCACGAAGCGCCAATCTGCCAACCCGGACTCGATGAAGACCTGGGCGACGACCGCGAGCGATGTTTCCAACCCGAGCATGCCGGACTTGGCGTGCTCGAACTCCACGCACTTGTCTTCAGAGCCGTGAGGCGCGTGGTCGGTGGCGACAACGTCGACCGTTCCGTCGAGCAGCGCGGCGCGCAGGGCGAGGGTGTCGCGGTCCTCGCGCAGCGGCGGGTTCACGCGGTATACGCCGTCGTAG